>NZ_CP150917.1:2361875-2666250 GCF_039908645.1 Pseudomonas helvetica | reverse complement strand
GG
Source organism: Pseudomonas helvetica (assembly GCF_039908645.1). NCBI lineage: Bacteria > Pseudomonadati > Pseudomonadota > Gammaproteobacteria > Pseudomonadales > Pseudomonadaceae > Pseudomonas > Pseudomonas helvetica. The sequence continues at coordinate 2,666,248 of NZ_CP150917.1, read as the reverse complement.
CCACGGTGCGTTGGCCAGCCAGGCCACGCGCGCCAGTAACCACAGCAGCGCCAGCGCAGCCAACGGTTTGCCGCTGAGGCCGGGGCGACCGGTCCAGGTCTGCACGGCCGTCAGCAGAAAGCCCGCGATAATCGCCAGCGCAAACCCGAACAACAGTTCATGCCGATGCCAGCCCAGCCAACCGCCTGCCGGCTGCCAGCCGGAAATCCCACCACTGAAGGCGGCCAGCCAAAGCGGTATGACCAGCACCGCCAACAGGCAGCCCGCGAGGAAAAATGGCCGAAAGGCCAGCCGTAACAGCGGTGGGATCGCCAACGCTTTACGGCGCTCAAGCACTTGCATAAAGCCACTCCTCTGCCTTGTTGCGGACCTGGCACCAACCCGCAGGCGCCGAGGTAAATCCCGGGGCCATCATCGGGTATTACCGATCCATTGCCTTTGTCGCAGATCAAGTGTGCAAGGGGCGTGCCCCGATACTCATTCGAACCCCGGTGGCGAGGGGGCTTGCCCCGTTGGAGTGCGAAGCGCTCCTGAAACCAGCATCCGCGACGCGTCATATAGAACCCATCAGCCAGTTTTACGACTGCTGCGCAGCCGAACGGGGGCGAGCCCCCTCACCACGGGGTGATCGGCTCAGGGTAGAAATGACCCTTTAATGGTTATTTACACCCCAGGCAGCATAGTCTTTTTTACCCTCACACCTGAGAACCCCACTAAACAAAGGCCTCCGAGCCTGGCCCACGTCTTGCTCTGCATGGGCAACCTTATAGAAATCCTGGATCCCTCTCGATTGCCCGGAGTCGTCATGAAAAAAATCATCCAGCCACTGGCCTGGTTTGTGGTGTTGACCTCAGTCCTGGCCCTGGCCAGCAGTCTCTCCCTGGGCCTCGTTTGACGGGATAACCGCTCCTTCCTCAATCTTCAGGATGAATTTCCATGGTGCTTCATCGTGTCCATCACCAGATTCTGCGCAGTCATCACTTGTTCGAGCCGTTGAATGAAGAACAGCTGGATGAGTTGATGAGTACCAGCCACTTGCTGAGCATCGACAAAGGCGAGCCGTTGTTCCGTCAGGGTGAGCCGGCAGATTCGTTCTATTTCATAATTGCCGGGGCGGTGAAAATCTACCGGTTGACACCCGATGGGCAGGAGAAAGTGTTTGAAGTCATCGGGGATCGACAAACCTTCGCCGAGGCGATGATGTTGATGGACACACCCAATTATGTAGCCTCGGCCGAGGCGGTCTGCCCCACCCAGCTCTACCGGTTATCCAACAGCACCTACATGCGCCTGCTTCAGAGCAATAGCCGCTTGACCTTTGCGTTGCTCGGCAAGCTCTGCGTTCGCTTGCATCAACGGGTCAATGAAATCGAAACCTTGTCCCTGAAAAACGCCACCCACCGGGTCGTGCGTTACCTGCTGACGCAACTGGTGCGCCAGCAAACCGTAAACAGCCATTTCGAGCTGCCGATGGCCAAGCAGCTGATTGCCGGGCATCTGTCGATCCAGCCGGAAACCTTTTCGCGGATCATCCGGCGCCTGATCGATGAAAACATCATCACTCAGGACGGCCGCCAGATCGCCATTCTTGATCGTCTGCGCCTGGAGCAGTTTGAGTGAGCACCTTGCCCGTCTGCCTGTATTGCCAACACCCTAACCCGCCAAAACAATCCGAATGCCTCCAATGCGGCATGCCCCTGCCGGCGATGGCCGAACGTGCTCAGGAACGTCGGCTGCGCCGGTTCAGGTGGTTCTGTATCGGCCTGACAATCTTTTGCATAGCAATGTTTTTCGGGTTGCCGCGCGGCATCAGTTGATGCCGCTTGAGTCAGACCCGGGCTCAAGGCTGAGTCAGTTGGCGATACAACTGCGGCAAACGCAGCGGCAATTGCTCAGGCTGACGGATCACGGTGTAGCCATTGGCGCCAAACATGTACGGCAGGTAATCCCCGGCCTCACGATCAATGGTGATACAGAACGGCGTCAGTCCTTGACGCCGTGCCTCCAGCACCGCCTCGCGGGTGTCTTCAACACCGTAGCGGCCCTCGTACAAATCCAGATCATTCGGTTTGCCATCTGTCAGCAGCAGCAACAGTTTACTGCGCCGTTTGCTGCTGCCCAGCAGGCGCGTGGCCTGGCGAATCGCAGCCCCCATGCGCGTGTAATACCCAGGTTTGAGCCCTTGAATACGACCGCGGGTGTTGTCGTCATAGCGCTGGGTGAAGGACTTGAGTTCCTGCATGCGCACTTGCTGACGACGCAGTGAGGAAAACCCGTACAGGGCGAAATCATCCCCCAGCCCCGACAGGGTTTCGCCAAACAGCAACAGCGTGTCGCGGATGACATCAATCACACGATGCTCATCGTTCAGGTGTGCGTCGGTGGACATCGACATATCGGCCAGCAACAGGCACGCCAGGTCGCGGCGCGTCTGGCGTTGCTCCATGAACAGACCGCGCTCGGCACACTGGCCATGCTCGCGTTCAACGTGAAAATCCAGCCAGGCCTGCATGTCCAGTTCCGAGCCCTGAAGTTGCTGGCGTAACCACTGACGGTCATTGCGCAAGTGCTCGAACTGGCGTCGCAGGCGCTGCGCCGAAACCTTCAACCGAGGCGGCAGCGGCTGCGCATCACAGTTACGGGGCACCATCATTTGCAGATTGACGAAGTCGCCCTGCATCTGCTGTTTTCGATAGTCCCACTCTGGCAACTTGATGCCCTCGCCCAAGGGAATATCGTCGACATCGGCCGGTGGCAAATCCAGGTGCAGCTTCAGCCCGCCGCCCTTGCGCAGCCGGGTGCGCGACAGGGTCAATTCGTCCAGATCATCAGCGACCCTGGCGGCGTCCGGGTCTTCGCTGTCATCCGACCAGCGATCCAGGTCCACGTGTTCGGTCCAACTGAACAGGTTCTCCAGGCGCACCACCAACAATCCACCGTCACGGGGGCTGTCATCAATGCGTTTGGCGCGTTTGCGCCCACCTTTCTGCTCGCCGGGTGGAGTCGTCAACGATTCTTCGGATTCATCACCCAGATCGGCCGCCAGCGGGCTGGCGAGATGTTGCGGCGGGTACAACCACAACGGCAGCGGCCATGCCGCCCGTTCGCTACGCGGAAAATTCTCGACACTGCCCGGCTCGCGCAACGCCTGGCATAAGACGCGCTCCAGTGCCGCTTCACTACGGCTCAATGAGGCCGGGTCCGGGCGCAATTGCAGGTGGGCCTCGACCAATCGCTGGTAGCGCGCGCGTAGTGCTGGATAGCGCCGCAACAGCAATTGCGTCCAGCGCTGGTTGTCCCGCCCCCAATGCCGCATCCGACCAGCCTGCGCTGCCAGCAACGCGAGCCAACGATAGAGCTCCTCATTCAGTGCGACTTCAGGGAACACCGCGAGGCTCGACGGCAGCCGCAGGGTATTTTCGTCACACCACGCCAAGGGCACTTGTTTGCAGGTGCCGGCGATTTGCTGCAGCACGTTACGCCGCAGCAGCAGATCGCGGTCGCTGGCCGCTTCAAGCCCGATGCCATTGGCACCGCCCATGGCGCGGAACAACAGCGCCAGTGGGCGTTGCTGGTTGATCAGTTCAACCCGTGCTTCGGGGAAATCCGGGCTGGCGCGCCGGGTGATGAAGCGGTGCCAGGCACTGCCTACCCACTCTTCCAGTTCGACGGTAAAGGCCATGCTGTTTGCCCTTGTTGGACACCAAAAAAACGGCCCGCTGTATCAGCCGGGCCGACCTTTTCTAGCCGTTAACCCGGCTCATGAAGGCACCACGGCCGCCGGGGCGCGCAAGGCGGCACGCCCCCGCTGCTTGAAACTGAACAAATAGCAGAGCAGCCCGGCGAGGAAACCGACCCCGGCCCCCAGACGCGTCCAGAACAGCACCTGCAAATGTTCGACCGTGGCCATGAACGGCAAGGCAATTCCGTCAGCCTGCCAGCGTTGCAGGTAGATCTGTACAACACCGGCAGCGGTGAGCAACAACGTGATCATCACCATCGACAGGGTCATCATCCAGAAGCCCCAGATCTCCAGAGTCTGCGAGCGCTCGTCGCCGGCCTCACCCAACCCGCGCAAGCGTGGCATGGCGTAGCTGATCAAGGTCATGACGATCATCGCGTAAGCCCCGTAGAAGGCCAGGTGAGCATGAGCTGCCGTCAGTTGCGAACCGTGGGTGTAGAAATTGACCGGGGCCAGGGTGTGTAGAAAGCCCCAGACGCCCGCACCGAAGAAGGCCGTCACCGTGGTGCCCTTGGCCCACAGCGTCGCGGCGCGGTTCGGGTGTTGCCGACGCCGGTTCTTCACTGTGCTGAAGGCGAATATCACCATCGCCAGGAAGGGCAGCGGCTCCATCGCGGAGAAGATTGAACCGACCCACAACCAGACCTCAGGTGCGCCAATCCAGAAGAAGTGGTGACCCGTGCCGATGATCCCGGTAATCAGCGCCATGGCGATAATCACATACAGCCATTTCTCCACGACTTCCCGGTCTACACCGGTGATTTTGATCAGCACGAAGGCCAGCATCGCCCCCATGATCAGTTCCCACACGCCTTCCACCCAAAGATGCACCACCCACCACCAATAGAACTTGTCGCGGGCCAGGTTGCCGGGGTTATAGAAGGAAAACAGGAAGAACACCGCCAGCCCGATCAGCCCGGTTATCATGACCATGCTGACGGTGGTCTTGCGACCTTTGAGCAGGGTCATGCCGATGTTGTAGAGAAAGCCCAGGCACACCAGCACAATGCCCATCTTGGTGATGGTTGGTTGCTCCAGAAACTCGCGCCCCATCGTCGGCAGCAACTCGTTGTGGGTCAACCTGGCCAGGCCGGCATAAGGCACCAGCAAGTAACCGAGGATAGTCAGCACACCAGCAGCGGCGAATACCCAGAACAGAATGAGCGCCAGCCTTGGACTGTGCAGTTCGCGATCGGCCTCTTCCGGAATCAAGTAGTAGGCAGCGCCCATAAAGCCGAACAGCAACCAGACGATCAGCAGGTTTGTGTGGACCATTCGCGCCACGTTGAAGGGAATGATCGGGAACAGAAAATCCCCGATCACGTATTGCAGGCCCATGATCAAACCGAACAGCACCTGACCAAGAAACAGCATCAAGGCGAACACGAAGTAGGGTTTGGCCACAGCTTGCGAGGCAAATTTCAGATGCGGATTAGCCATGCTCATCTCTCAGCCCTCCTTGTTTGGCGGCCAGCCATTGGTATTGATTTTCGAGCTCCATTTGAGGAACTCGGCGATGTCGTCCACCTCCTGCTCACTCAACTTGAACTGAGGCATCGCTCGCCGGCCCGGTATGCCCAACGGCTGCATTTTCATCCAGGCATGCAGGAAGGGTTTGAAGCCGTCCTCCCCGCCCCGGCGCTGGAACACATTGCCCAACTCAGGCGCAAAGTAGGCGCCTTCGCCCAGTAATGTGTGGCAGCCGATGCAGTTGTTTTGCTCCCAGACCGTTTTGCCGCGTATCACTGATTCAGTTAATTGCGCTTCATTGCTGCGCTTTGGAAAGGTTTGTTCCGTGTGATAGGTCAAAGCCAGGAATATCAGGAAGAAAAAGATGCTTCCCCCGAAATAGATGTTCCTGGCCATGCCTTTTGTGAAGGTCTCTGACATGGTCGCTTCCTCGTTGCTTGGCCCGTCCATGATAGGAAGCGAAGGGTTGAAACCCGCTTGATGGCGATCAAGAAAGCCAGATGGTTTTGGTCGGGTATAGGCACCAGGATGCCAGGCACTACCCGTGGCGAGGGAGCTTGCTCCCGCTCGGTTGCGAAGCAGCCGTAAACCTGTGCCTGCTTTCTATCTGAATATTCGCGGTGACTGGTTTTAGGGCCGCTGCGCGCCCCAACGGGAGCAAGCTCCCTCGCCACGGGTTGGCTAGTCGACCAACACCAGCGTCAGCCCCACAACGACTGCCAAAACCAGCGCCCAGCTCACCATCAACCGGCGCCACAATCGCGGCGCATGGCGCATCTCCATGAAGCCATCGGTGATCAGCCAGGCCTTGCCAACCGCCACCAGCAAAATGGCAATGGGCAACAGCCACGTCGCGCCGACTTGTAACAACACAACGGTGCACACGCTTAACGTGGCCAGCGCGGCCCAGCAGACCAGCAGTAACCTGGAAGCGGACATAAAACCCCCCGTCAATTCAGCACGTAGACCAGCGGAAACAGCACGACCCAGATCAGGTCGACCATGTGCCAATACAGCACACCGGATTCAAACCCGCTGCGGTTGTCTTCGTTGTACAAGCCACGACGACAACGCTCGGCCAACCATCCGAGAATGACCATGCCGAGCAATACATGGAGAAAATGAAAACCGGTGAGGATCCAGTAGAGGGTGAAAAAAGTGTTGTGCTCCATGCCCAGCCCCGAGGCCAGCAAGTGCTGGTATTCGGTAAGTTTCAACACCACGTAGACGCTGCCGGCAAGCAACGCTGCCAACAAAAGCACGGCGCCGTGGCGGGACCGAGAGCGCCTGACTTGTTCCTGAGCCAGCGCGGCGAACAGCCCAGCGGTGAGCAGGCTCAGGGTCATCGCCAGGCCGGTAGAGGTGTTGAGCAACAGACGGCTTTCGCCGAACAGCTGCGGCTTGAGCGCCTGGGTCACGGCGAACGCCAGAATCAGAACGGCGAACACCGACAGCTCGGCCAGAATGAAGAACCACATCGCCAAGTCGCCCGGCAGGTGACCACGCACAACGCCCCTGGGCTCAGCCGAAGTGGACATCAACCACGTCCATCAGCGCCGCAACCGTCAGCGGATCATCGCTCAACGGCTCGGCCAGGCAGGCCATGCACGCCTCACGCGGACTCATGCCGGAGCGGATCATTCGCGCCGTGAAAATCAGCAGCCGCGTTGAGGCGACCTCTTCCAGATCATGCTGATCGAGCCGGCGCAGCGCCTGCCCCAGCCTGACGACTTGCGCCGCCAGGGCGCAGTCCACCTGCGCTTCCCTGGCGACAATGCGCTCTTCGTCAGCCACCGGCGGATAGCCGAAACGCATCGCCACGAAGCGTTGGCGGGTGCTGGGTTTCATGCCTTTGAGCAGGTTCTGGTAACCGGGGTTGTACGACACCACCAGCATGAATGAGGGCGGCGCCTTCAACACTTCGCCGATGCGTTCCAGAAACAATTCCCGACGATCATCGGCCAGTGGATGCAGTACCACCACGGTGTCCTGACGGGCCTCGACCACTTCGTCGAGGTAGCAGATACCTCCTTCTCGCACCGCGCGGGTCAACGGCCCATCCTGCCACCACGTGCCCTCGGCGCCGATCAAATGCCGGCCGATAAGGTCGGCGGCACTTAGATCATCGTGGCAAGCCACGGTGTAGAGCGGCAGTTTCAGCCGGTGGGCCATGTGCTGGACGAAACGGGTCTTGCCGCACCCGGTCGGGCCTTTGATCAGCACCGGCATGCCGTGACGCCAGGCCTGCTCGAACAGCGCCTGCTCATTATTCAGCGGTTGGTAGAACGGTTCGACGTGGTGTTCGCAAGACGGGATACGGTCCATGGGCTGCCTGTTCCAAAAGCGGATTCAAGCAACACGCTACGAGCGCCTGCGACAACCTGGCAAGTGACATGGCCGGCAAACTTGATCGCGGTCAAGCGAGCATTGGCCTGCTCGGGCATAGCCTTGCACGGCACTAAGAACCTGCGTTCTGCGCTGCCGTCAAAGCACATCGCAAAGGTCTTGCCTGAGGAGAAATGGAATGCTGATCAGCAATAGAAAAACGTTTGCTCTGACTGCCGCCACACTGTGTTCAACGCTGGCCCTGGCAATGAGTCATGCCGTTGCCGCTGAGGAACCTGCCGCAGGAGCAGCCACCCCGCCCATGGTCAAAACCGCGGGAGCGCCGGACCTGAGCCAGGCCGACTTCGACGCATCCAAGGAGATCTACTTCCAGCGCTGCGCCGGTTGCCACGGCGTTCTGCGCAAAGGTGCCACCGGAAAACCACTGACACCGGACATCACCCAGTCCCGTGGGCAACCGTATCTGGAGGCCTTGATTACTTATGGGTCACCGGCGGGCATGCCGAATTGGGGGACGTCCAACGCCCTGACCAAGGACCAGATCACGGCAATGGCCAAGTTCATTCAGCACACGCCGCCAACGCCGCCGGAATGGGGCATGGCCGAGACGCTGAAAACCTGGAAAGTACTGGTCAAGCCCGAGGACCGTCCGAAAAAACAGCTGAGCAAACTCAATCTGCCCAACCTGTTTTCGGTGACGTTACGCGATGACGGCAAGATCGCTCTGATCGACGGTGACAGCAAGAAAATCGTCAAGCTGATCGAGACTGGTTATGCGGTGCACATCTCGCGTATTTCAGCCTCCGGTCGCTACCTGCTGGTGATTGGTCGAGACGCCCGGATCGACATGATCGACCTGTGGCCGGTGGAGCCGACCAAGGTCGCCGAAGTCAAAGTGGGCATCGAAGCACGCTCGGTGGAGACCTCCAAGTTCAAGGGCTACCAAGACAAATACACCATCGCCGGTTCCTATTGGCCGCCGCAGTTCACCATCATGGATGGCGAAACCCTGGAGCCGAAGCAAATCGTCTCGACCCGTGGCATGACCGTCGACAAACAGGAGTACCACCCGGAACCCCGGGTCGCGGCGATCATCGCCTCCCACGAATGGCCGGAGTTCATCGTCAACGTCAAGGAAACCGGCAAGGTCATGCTGGTCAATTACCAGGACATCAAAAACCTCACCGTCACCTACATCGATGCCGCGCCGTTCCTGCATGACGGTGGTTGGGACAGCACTCATCGGTATTTCATGACCGCCGCCAACAACTCCAACAAGATCGCCGTGATCGACTCCAAAGAGCGCAAATTGACTGCTTTGGTGGACGTCGGAAAAACCCCTCACCCAGGCCGCGGCGCCAACTTCGACCATCCGGCTTACGGGCCAGTCTGGGCCACCAGCCATCTGGGAGATGACGGTATCTCGCTGATCGGCACCGACCCGATCAAACACCCGCAATACGCCTGGAAACAGGTCGCCTCGCTCAAGGGCCAGGGCGGCGGTTCGTTGTTCATCAAGACCCACCCCAACTCGCGCCACCTGTATGTCGACACCACCCTCAACCCGGACGCCAAGCTCAGTCAGTCGGTGGCGGTGTTCAATCTCGACAAGCTCGACGCCGGCTACACCGTGCTGCCCATCGCCGAGTACGCCGGCATCAAGCAAGGGGCCATGCGCGTCGTACAACCGGAGTACAACAAGGCCGGCGATGAGGTCTGGTTCTCCGTGTGGAGTGGCCAGGCAGACGAGTCGGCACTGGTGGTGATCGACGACAAAACCCTGAAGCTCAAATCAGTCATCAAGGACAAACGGCTGATTACGCCCACCGGAAAATTCAACGTCTACAACACCCAACACGACATTTATTGAGCTCCATCAATGAAAGGAATCGTCATGAAAAATACGCTGATATCACTGATCGTCCTGGCTGGCGCATTGAGCCTGCAACCGGTGATGGCGCAAGACGCGCCAGAGCTGTTCAAGAGCAAACCCTGCGCCGCCTGCCATGCCATCGACACCAAGCTCGTCGGCCCGGCGCTCAAGGAGGTAGCCGCCAAGAACGCTGGTGTCGCCGGTGCCGCCGATACCCTGGCCAACCACATCAAGAACGGCACACAAGGCAATTGGGGACCGATACCGATGCCGGCCAACCCAGTAACGGATGAAGAAGCGCAGACCCTCGCGACCTGGGTCTTGAGTCTCAAATAGCCAACGGGAGGGCGTCATGAAGGTTTATCGACACGCGGTGCTTCTGGCGGCCCTCCTCCTCATTTGCGCGACCTCGGTAGCGACGCCGGACGCCAAGCGTCAGGCGCAACTCGAACACCTGCTGGCCCAGGATTGCGGTGCCTGTCATGGGCTGCGAATGACCGGTGGGCTGGGCCCTGAACTGACCCGTAGCGCATTGTCCGGCAAGCCCCGGGACAGCCTGATTGCCACCGTCACCCAAGGTCGCCCCGGCACCGCCATGCCCGGCTGGGGCCCGCTGCTCAGTGCTGACGACATCCGTTGGCTGGTCAATCTTCTTCTCCAGGGATATCCCGCATCATGATCCGTTCAATCCTGCTGTCAGCGGCGACCGGCCTCTTGTTATCCGCCTGCGTTCAGTCCCCCCTGCGCGGCACGGGCGACCTGGGTGTAGTGATTGAGCGCACCAGCGGTAGCGTACAAATCATCGAAAGCGACACCCGCACCGCGCTGGCTCGCCTCGAAGGCTTGGGCGACCTGTCCCATGCCTCGGTGGTGTTCTCCCACGACCAGCGTTATGCCTATGTGTTCGGTCGCGACGGCGGACTGAGCAAAATCGACCTGCTGACCCAACGCATCGACCATAGGGTCATCCAGGGCGGCAACAGCATCGGCGGCGCAATCAGTCAGGACGGCAAGTTGATCGCGGTGTCCAACTATGTGCCCGGCGGCGTCAAGGTATTCGATGCCAACACCCTGCAACAGGTGGCCGACATTCCCGCCACAGCCCTGGCCGATGGCAGCAAACGCTCTCGGGTGGTTGGTCTGGTGGATGCCCCCGGACAACGTTTCGTGTTCAGCCTGTTCGATAGCGGCGAAATCTGGACCGCCGACTTCAGCCGAGGCAACACACCGCAGATCAACCGCTTCAAGAACATCGGCCAACAGCCCTACGATGCCTTGATTACCCCGGATGGGCGCTATTACATGGCCGGGTTGTTCGGCGAAGACGGCATGGCCCAACTCGACCTCTGGCATCTGGAGCGTGGCGTGCTGCGGGTGCTTGGTGATTACGGGCGCGGCCAGGTGAAATTACCCGTCTACAAGATGCCCCATCTGGAAGGCTGGGCGGTTGCTGACAACCAGGCCTTCGTGCCCGCCGTCGGCCGCCATCAAGTGCTGGTAATGGATTCGCGCAGCTGGCAGCAGACCGCGGCCATCCCTGTGGCCGGGCAGCCGGTGTTCGTCACCTCACGGCCAGACGGTCGGCAGCTGTGGGTCAATTTCGCCTATCCGGACAATGATCGGGTTCAGGTGATCGATACCGAAACCCACGCCGTGGTCGCCGACCTGCGACCGGGGCCGGCGGTGCTGCACATGGAGTTCACCGCGCGCGGCGACCAGTTGTGGCTGTCATTACGCGATGGCGATCAGGTTCAGGTCTGGGACCCGTACAGCCTGAAACTGCTGAGCACCCTTCCCGCCATCGCGCCGAGTGGCATCTTCTTCAGCAGTCGCGCACAGAAAATGGGCTATTGAAATGAACCTCGACCTGCTCAGTCGCCAACTGATCGATCGCTTCCAGCACGACATGCCACTGTGCCCGGAACCGTATAAAGAGATCGCCAAAGTCCTCGGTTGCGACGAGGCGCAAGTGCTGGCCTGCCTGCAAGCAATGGATCAGGCCGGCACCCTCTCGCGGATCGGCCCGGTGTTCGAACACAGCCGCGCCGGGGCCAGCACCCTCGCCGCCTTCGCCGTGCCCGCCGAACGCCTGCAACAAGTCGCCGAGCGCGTCAGCCAGTATCCCGAGGTCAATCACAACTACGCACGGGAGCATTTCTACAACCTGTGGTTTGTGTTGACCGGGCCTGATCGCCCACACATCGAACGCGTACTCGACGAACTCGAGAAAGATACCGGCCTCACGCCGCTGGATCTGCCGATGTTGACCGCTTACCGCATCAACCTCGGTTTTGCCCTGGGAGAAGGCCCATGAAGCCGGGATTGAGCCCCAAACAGGCACTGGCGCTACGTCGGCATCTGGAAGGCGGATTGCCGAGAGTATCACGGCCTTATCAGGCCCTCGCGGAACAGATAAGCGCCGATGAAAACCAGGTGCTCGCGCAAATGCATCAGTGGCACGAACAAGGGCTGTTTCGGCGGGTCGGTCTGGTGCTCAACCATCGCGCGCTGGGTTTTGCTGCCAACGCCATGCTGGTGCTGGATGTTCCGGACGCGCTGATCGACGAAGTCGGCCAACGCCTGGGGCAAGCGCCCGGTATCACCCTCTGCTATCAACGGCCGCGGCGCCTGCCGCAGTGGCGCTACAACCTTTTCTGCATGGTTCACGGGCGCCAACGCGCGCAGGTCGAGGCGCAGATCCAGGCGTTGCTGGAAGAACACTTGCTGAGCGACCTGCCCCACCAACTGCTGTTCAGCACCCACGTCTTTAAACAGTGCGGCGGACGCTTTGCCGCCTCCTCAACGGGAACCACGCCCCATGGATGATCTTGACCGTCGGCTGATCAACCGTTTGCAACTGGGCCTGCCGCTGGTGCGTAACCCCTGGCAGGCACTGGCCAGCGAACTGGACAGCAGCAGTACTGAATTGCTCCACCGCGTCCACGAACTGCTCTGTGAGGGAATACTCACGCGCTTCGGTCCGATGTTCGACATCGAACGCCTCGGTGGCGCCTTCACCCTCGCGGCGCTGGCGGTGCCGGAAGAACGGTTCGAAGAGGTCGCCGAGCAACTGCACGCCCTGCCTGAAGTGGCGCACAACTATCGACGCGAACACGCCTGGAACATGTGGTTCGTACTCGGCTGCGCGACCGAACAAGGCATCACCGAAACCTTGCAGCACATCGAAACCCTGACCGGTTTGCCGCTGCTCAACGTGCCCAAAGAGGAGACTTACCATGTCGGTCTGTACTTCCCGGTCTGAAGACACCCTGGCACACCGACTGATCGAATTGACCCAAGCGGGCCTGCCGCTGCTGGACGACCCTTGGACCTGGCTAGCCGAACAGCTGAACCTGAGTATCGAATCCACCCTGGATTTGCTCAAGCGCTTGCAGGCCGAGGGCGCGATCCGACGCATCGCCGCCGTCCCCAACCACTATCGCCTCGGATATCGCTACAACGGCATGACAGTCTGGGATGTGCGCGACACCGATATGCCGCGCCTCGGTGCGCTGATCGGTGCGCAGCCTTTTGTCAGCCACTGTTATCGACGCCCGCGACGAACCGCGTGGCGCTACAACCTGTTCGCCATGGTCCACGGTCGCAGCCGCGAGGAAATCGACAGCTACCGCGAACACCTGCGCTACTTGCTGGGCGACGCCTGTGTCGCCGACGAGATGCTGGTGAGCAGTCGCATCCTGAAAAAAACCGGTTTACGGCTACCGCCAGCACCACGCTGAACACACGCTGGCTCAAGGAGATTTGCATGTTGAGGATCAGCCAATATCTGCGCGCCCTGACCGGCCGGGTGCCTGCCCCCAGAACCAGCCCTCCGGGCAGCAACCGGCCGCCGGTGGTGATCTGGAACCTGCTCAGGCGCTGCAACCTGACCTGCAAACACTGCTACGCCACCTCGGCCGACAGTGTCTTTCGCGACGAACTGGATACGGCCGCCGCGCTGACCGTGATTGACGACCTGCACGACGCTGGCGTGAAGGTACTGATTCTTTCCGGGGGGGAACCGCTGTTGCGCGAGGATCTGTTTGTGCTCGGTGCCTATGCCCGCGCCAAAGGTTTCTTTGTGGCCTTGTCCACCAATGGCACGCTGATCGATGAGCAGAACATCACGCAGATCAGCGCGGCGAAGTTCGACTATGTCGGGATCAGCATCGATGGCCTGGAAGCCACCCATGACACCTTCCGCCAGCTGAAGGGCAGCTTCGCCCGCTCCATGCACGCGATCCAGCTCTGTCGCGAACAAGGCATTCGCGTCGGGCTGCGGACCACATTGACCCAGGCGAACCATGCGCAGCTGCCCCAGCTGCTGGCGTTGATGCGCGAGTACGACGTGCAAAAGTTTTATCTGTCGCACCTCAACTACAGCGGTCGCGGCAAACGCAGCCGCCAGCTCGACGCCCGACAGCAGATGAGCCGCGAGGCGATGACGCTGATCTTCGAACGGGCCTGGGAAGACATCCAGCACGGTCGCGACAGCGATTTTGTCAGCGGCAACAACGACGCCGACGCGATTCTCTTGCTGCAATGGGTGGGCCTGCATCTACCCGAACATTACCCGCGTCTGGAACATATGCTCCGCGCCTGGGGCGGCAACGCCTCGGGCAGCGGCATCGCCAACATCGACAACACCGGTGAAGTACACCCCGACACCTATTGGTGGCAGCACTCGGTGGGCAATGTCCGGCACACGCCGTTTCGCACACTGTGGCTGGATCGCCCGGACGCCTTGTTGCAGCAGCTGCGCGCGCATCCTCGGGCCGTCGGTGGCCGCTGTGGTCAATGCCGCTGGCTAAGCATCTGCAACGGCAATACCCGCACCCGCGCCTGGGCCGAAGGTGATCTCTGGGGCCAGGACCCCGGTTGCCACCTCAGCGATGAAGAAATCGGCATACCACCCTCAACGATCATCCCTTGCGTCATGCACTGAAGCACACGCCTGGCGAGCCATCTGACACAGGATGGGGCCGGACCACCTGATGAAGCACCAAGGACGTCCCATGCATCCATCGATTATTTTACCGGCTGCACTTGAGTCCCCGTTCAGACCGGGCGAAGTCGCCTTGGTCGGCGCCGGCCCCGGCGATCCACGCTTGCTGACCCTGCGTGCCTGGAGCCTGTTGATGCAAGCCGACGCCGTGGTTTACGACCGCCTGATCAGCCCCGAGCTGCTGACGCTGATCCCCCTCACCTGTGCCCGGCATTACGTCGGCAAGGCGAGCGGCTGCCACAGCCTGCCCCAGGAACAGATCAACGAACTACTCGCCGACCTCGCCGATCTGGGGCAGCGCGTGGTCCGGCTCAAGGGTGGCGACCCGTTCATATTCGGCCGTGGCGCCGAGGAGTTGGAGTATCTGCTGCAACGTAACATTGATTGCCAGGTGGTCCCCGGCATTACTGCCGCCTCCGGGTGTAGCGCTTACGCCGGCATTCCGCTGACCCATCGGGATCTGGTCAACTCCTGCCGTTTCATCACTGGGCACCTGCAACGCGATGGAGAGTTGGCACTGCCCTGGAGCAGCCTGGCAGACAGCACTCAGACCCTGGTGTTTTACATGGGGTTATCGAACCTTGGGATTATCGCGCAGCGCTTGATCGAGGCCGGAATGCCCGCCGACACGCCGGCGGCGCTGATCAGCAACGGTACGCGGCCCGACCAGCATGTTGCTCGAGGCAGGCTGCACCAGTTACCGACCCTGGCGCAGGATTGCCCACCTGGCATTCCGACGCTGACGGTGATCGGCAAAGTGGTTGATCTGTTCGCTACTCAACAACAGGAATACCCGGCGCGTTTTTACCCCGCCCCAGCGCTGCAACGCTACCCCAAGGTGGCGATATGAGGCGGATGCTGCTTGCCCCATTGTTGTGGATCGGTCCGGCTCATGCCGGTGCGGCGGTTCTGCCCTCCGATGCGGCCGCCAACCTCTACCAACAGCATTGCCAGAGCTGCCATGGCGCCAACCGTTTCGGCGGTGCGGGGCCGGCCTTGCTGCCGGAGAGTCTGAGCCGGATCAAACCTGACGAAATCCGCAGCGTTATCCAGAACGGTCGCCCCGCGAGTCAGATGACCGGGTATGCCAACGTGTTCAACCCCACGCAGATCGACGCGATGGTGGATTACCTTCAGCAACCACCCGCCACCCCTCCCACCTGGAGTAACGATGACATTCGCGGCAGTCATTCCATTCTCACTGATATCAACAAGCTGCCCGACACTCCTCAGCATGGCGCCGATCCACTGAACCTGTTCGTGGTGGTCGAAGCCGGCGATCATCACATCGACATCCTCGACGGCGACCGCTTTGAAGTGCTGGCACGGTTTGCTTCGCACTTTGCCGTGCATGGCGGGCCGAAGTTCTCGCCGGATGGACGCTTCGTCTACGTGGCCTCTCGCGATGGCTGGATCAGTCTGTATGACTTGCACAACCTGAAACTGATCGCCGAGGTCCGCGCCGGGCTCAACACCCGCAACCTGGCGGTGAGCAAGGATGGCCGCTGGGTACTGGTGGGCAACTACTTGCCAGGCAATCTCGTGGTGCTCGATGCCCGCGATCTGTCGCTGGTCAAAACGATCCCGGCGATCGGTCAGGACGGTACCGCGTCGCGGGTCAGCGCGGTGTACACAGCCCCGCCGCGTAACAGCTTCATCGTCGCACTCAAGGATGTGAAGGAAGTCTGGGAGCTGCCCTGCGCCGGCACACCGGACTTCGAACCGCGACGGATCAAGGCAGAGGATGTGCTGGACGACTTTTCCTTTTCACCGGACTACAAGCAACTGCTGGCCACATCGCGCAAAGCCAAGGGCGGCCAGGTGATCGACCTCGACAGTGGCAAGGTGGTCACCGACATTCCGCTGCCAGGCATGCCGCACCTGGGGTCGGGGACGTATTGGAAACGTAACGGTGAGTGGGTGTTCGCCACGCCGAACATCAGCAAGGGCCTGATCTCGGTCATCGACTTCAAGACCTGGAAACTGATCAAGGAAATACCGACCCTGGGGCCAGGATTCTTCATGCGCAGTCATGTCAATTCGCGGTATGCCTGGACTGATGTATTTTTCGGCCCCGACAACGATGCGATTCACCTGATCGACAAACAGACCCTGGAAATCGCCCACACACTACGCCCGATGCCCGGCAAGACCGCCGCCCACGTCGAATTCACCCGCGACGGTCGCTACCTGCTGCTGAGTATCTGGGCCACCGACGGTGCGCTGATTGTCTACGACAGCAACACCCTCAAAGAGATCAAGCGCCTGCCGATGAACAAGCCCTCGGGCAAGTACAACGTCGGCAACAAAATCGAGTTTGCCGAGGGCACTTCACACTAGACCTTGTGCCGATCGCTCTACCCCAAGGTGTAACCGTTGTCGACTTCCCAGTCCTGAACGTAGACACCCCGAGCACCTTGGGACAGCTGAAAAACAATCACGTTGGCCAGCGCTGACGCATCCCCGGTGCCGGGGACTTCAAACGGTGCGTGAAAACCGGCCTTTTTGATCACCGTCCAGATAGGCGTCAAACGCCATCGCCGCGCTGCGCATCATCAAATGTCCATGAGGCAACAACACCAACGCATCTTCGTGAATCTCCAGCAATCCATCGCGAACGTGCTCGTCCAGTTGCATCAGCGCATCAGCAAAGTACTCGGTAAAGCAGATGGCATGACGCGTTTCAAACTTGCCGAAGTCGATCCGGCCATGACACATCAGATCGCTGATCACTTCACGGCGAAGCTGATCATCGGCGCTCAAGCGGTAACCTCGATGGACCGGTAACAAGCCTTGATCCAGTCGCGCGTAATACTGCGAAAGCTCCTTGACGCTCTGGCTGTAGCTATCGCCGACCTTGCCGATCGAAGACACCCCGAGACCGATCAAATCGCAGTCGGCGTGGGTGGAATAGCCCTGGAAATTACGCTGCAAGGTGCCATTGGCCCGGGCCAACGCCAACTCATCGTCCGGCAAGGCGAAATGGTCCATGCCGATATAGACATAACCGGCCTCGGTCAGACGGCGGATAGTCAGTTCAAGCAACTCCAGCTTGCGCTCAGGTGGCGGCATATCGGCCGGACGAATCAGCCTTTGCGCGCGCACCAGCTCCGGCAAATGGGCATAGCTGTAGGCGGCAATCCGGTCCGGGCGCAACGCGATGATCTTGCCGAGGGTGACGCCGAAACTGTTCACGGTTTGCAATGGCAGGCCGTAGATAAGATCGACGCTGATCGACTTGAATTGCGCCTGACGCGCAGCAGCGACCAGTGCGTAAATTTGCCCTTCACTTTGCTGACGATTGACCGCAGCCTGCACGTCGGGATCGAAGTCCTGCACGCCGAAGCTCAGGCGATTGAATCCCAACCGACGCAGCGACTGGATCTGTTCAGTGCTGATGGTGCGAGGGTCGACTTCAATGGAAAACTCATGGTCATCGCTATCATCCATGTCAAATGCCTGGTGCAGACAGTCCATCAGCTCAGCCAGCTGTTCACTGGTCAAATAGGTCGGCGTGCCACCACCCAGGTGCAGTTGCGTGAGTTTGCGGGTACGGTCGAACAAGGCGGCTTGCATCACGATTTCGCGCTTGAGATACGTCAGGTACTCCTCGGCGCGGTGGGTTTTCCGGGTAATGATTTTATTGCAGGCGCAGTAATAACAAAGGCTCTTGCAAAACGGGATGTGGATGTACACCGACAGCGATTTTGGCGTTGCCGCCTGGTTGCTGTCCGAGGCGGCACGCTGATAGTCATCGACGGCGAACGCCTGATGAAACTGCGGCGCAGTCGGGTAAGAGGTATAGCGCGGCCCCGGGCGGTCATACTTTTCGACCAGGGCACGATTGAAATCAAACGAGATTGTCATAATCAATCCATTCGCAATGGGGGCTCATGCCCCGCACTGCCCGAATCCTTTTCAAACAGGTTGCAGATGGCATCCACGTGCGGCCGACCGGCCGGAAGAATACTGATGAAACGATCAGACAACTCAATCAACCCGTCACGGGTCAATTGCTCCAGCACAGGCCAGACGGCGGAAAAGTACTGACGAAAAATCAGTCCATAGCGCGTCTCGATTGCCTGGATATCCAGCTCCAGATCACATGCCAGGCGCTCCACGACCATGTGCCTGACCTGATTCCCTGTCTCACAGCGCCAGCCACGGCTCGTCGGCAATTGATCCATGTCCAGTTGCTGCTGATACAGCTCCAGCTTGTCGGTGTTTTGCGCATACAAATCGTCGATCTGACTGATAGCGCCCAAACCGAACCCGATATGGTCGCAATATCCGTGACGGGTAAACCCCTCACTATTGCGACGTAATCGGCCGCGCTCCTGAGCAATCGCCAAATCGTCATCGGGCCGGACAAATTGCCCCAGCCCAATGTAGTGATAACCGGCACCGATCAACTGTTCAAAACAGATCTGGCGCATGGCGCCTTTATCTTCCTCACTGCAAAACGCCTTGATTTCGTCTGCGGCCTTTGGCCGATAGCGTTGAGGTGGCCGGGCATAATCAAACACCAGCAGCCGGTCCGGCTCCAGTTCGATGATGGTTGCCAGTTTCAACGCAAAACTTTCTGGCGTCTGCCAGGTATGGCCATAACCCAGATCGACATTGATGGATCGATAACCGAAGGTACGAGCGGCATCGATAAGCGAATGGATCGGTGCCGGGTTCTGGTAGCAGGCCACCGACATCGCGCTGTCGGCACCGATGTCTGGAACTCCGATGCTGACATGGTTGAATCCCAGATCACGCAGCACGCCCATGGTCGACCAATCGGTATGGTGAAGGTCAACTTCTACGCTGTAGTCAGCGCACTCATGTCCAAGAAAGTTGAATCGACCACGAAGGTGATTCATCAGCCGTCTCAGGTGGGCGATGGCAGGTGTTCCGCCCCCCAGATGAAACTGCTCGACCCGCTGTCCGGTCCCCAGGTGACAACCGACGAGGTCGATCTCATGTTGCAGACGCTGAAGATAGTGTTCGACACCACTGTGTTCGCATGAAATATCGCGAGGGGAACACAAGGAAGGCTTCAGGTTAGAAGGCAGTTGCACATTCAGCGACAGCGGACGGCACTTCTGTCGGCTGACGCGCAATGCACGAAGCAAATCCAGAGAGCCGATACCGTCATGGAACTTTTCAGTGTCGACATGGCAGTTGGGATCGAGCACGCCTTGATCGCACCGAGCGTTCGGCTCGCCGGGGTTGTGGAATAAATTGAGCATGACGGGTCTCAGAGACTGGCTGCGGACCGCCAGTGTCGGGGTTTGGCGATCAATGCTCCTTGATTTGTATCAAGCGCGAGCAAGGTGCTTGTCGCGCAACAGACACCAGGTACTTACAGTCACCACGTCAGGTAAAACATCCACTTGGCCAACAGTACGATGACGACCATGTGGCAGAACAGGCTGCCATGGATGAAATGCAGGTATCGAGCACTCATTCGGCCACTTTTGAACAAAAACATGGCGACCAGGAAATGCAGCAGTACGCTGACGGCCACCACGATCTTCAACATCAGCAATGTGCCGAATGATGAGCTCATCGGCGTTGCAAGGACCGGCAAATAACGCAGCCAGACCATCCCCAGCCCGGCGCCGAACAATACCAGCAGAACCCATGGAATCAAGGTGCGGGCACGTCGACCGATCCCCTGCTCGACCAGCAACATGACCTTGACGGGCAGTTGCTTGCGGATGCTTTCAAGGAACAGGACTTCGAAGAACACCGTGCCGATAAAAATCAGTGCGGCAAACAGATGCAACGTCACAAATAGCGGATAGAGCATGGGATTCTCGCTCTCAGTACAGCTGAACACGATTCACTCACAGCGAGGGAAACGTCAATCCCATCGTTGCGCCGCCTCGCGATCACTGTTGCGAGCCTCGACCCAATGGGAACTCTCGGCCGTCTGTTCTTTCTTCCAGAATGGCGCGCGGGTTTTCAGGTAATCCATCACGAACGCGCAGGCCTCGAAAGCCGCCTGACGATGACTGCTGCTGATGCCGACAAACACAATAGGCTCTCCCGGTTGCAACGCTCCGATTCGATGGATCAACAGCAATCCAAGTAACGGCCAGCGCTGTCGGGCTTCATCGGCGATCTTGCCAAGCACCTTTTCGGTCATCCCGGGGTAATGCTCAAGAAACAGACCGGCGACTTCCCGTCCGACGTTGGAGTCACGCACATACCCTACGCAGCTCACCACCGCGCCGACATCAAGGCTCAAAGCATGCAGCGTGTTGATTTCAGTACCGGGGTCGAAGCTGCCTGTCTGGACTCGAATCATCGATTCAGCCTCCCGTTACGGTTGGGAAAAAACCCACTTCATCACCGTCTATCAACGGCTCATCGAGCCCACACATGTCCTGGTTGCGGGAACACATGAGGTTCTGTTCGGCCAGCACCCGCCAGACACCGGAACGATGTATCAGGTGCTGACGCAACTGATCGACAGAAGTGAAATCACCTTCAATCGTTTCATCGTCACGGCCCAGCGTTTCGCGGTACCGCGAGAAATACAAAACATTCAGCTTCATTGTTCCAACGCCTGATACCAACCGCTTTTACCACCCCGTTTCTCCAACAGCCGCACCGATTCGATACTCATGCCCCGGTCCACGGCCTTGCACATGTCATACAGGGTCAAGGCCGCCACACTCGCGGCGGTCAGTGCCTCCATCTCGACACCGGTCTGTCCGGACAACTTGCACCGAGAAACAATGCGTACGCGTTGGTCACCTTCAAAACTCAACTCAACGTTAACACTGCTCAAAAGCAGCGGATGACAGAGCGGAATCAACTCGCTCGTGCGTTTGGCCGCCTGAATGCCAGCGATCCGCGCTACCGCAAAGACATCACCTTTAGGGTGAGCACCACTGGCAATCAGTTGTCGGGTCTCGGCAAGCATATGAACCCATGCCTCAGCCACTGCTTCTCGGGACGTCACGTCTTTATCCGTAACATCGACCATTCGTGCGCGTCCCAGTGAGTCGAGGTGAGTCAGCATCAATTCAGTCATAAGCGATAAGCCTTGCGCTACCAACAGTCGGTTTCAGCGCAGAATACAGAGCGGGCCGACACATACGGTTGACGTCAATCAAGTAATCCAGACAAGGCCATTGCTACAACCTTGCGTAAATCTGGACGAACGTATCGTTCCTCGTCCCGTCAACTTCCATCCAGCCTGCAGGTCGTCCCATAAACATCTCGATCAAAAGTGTTGCGATGACCGGTTGAATCCGCCCAGTATGCGAGTCGTTTATTTCGCCAGCGGCTCTGGCGTTATCGCATGCCCCACAGCATGAGTCGCCGGGGAGATTGCTGGGACAATGCGTCGATGGAGCGGGTATTTCGGAGTTTGAAAACCGAATGGATACCAACCACGGGCTACCGAACGGCCCAAGAGGCCCAACGCGATATCAGTCATTTTTTGATGCATCGGTACAACTGAATTCGGCCCCATCAATTCAACGGTGGGCTGGCACCCGCTCAGGCCGAGAAAAAACTTAACGTCGTGTCCGGGATCAGTTGACCACTACCCCCCCTCTTACAAGCATTCATCCAAGAACCTCACCACAGTCCCCATACAAGCCATCCGCTCTTCGACATGGGGCATATGACTAGAGTTTTCGAACAGTGCCCAGCGAACATCCGGAATGTGATCCAGGTAGGGTTTGACCACGGTCGGGGTCGCTTCATCGTAGAGGCCAGAAATCAGTAGGGTCGGCACGCTGATTTGCCATAGCCGATCAATGATGGTCCAGTCTTTCATGCTGCCGATCACATGAAATTCGGTGGGGCCGTTCATGGCGTGATAAACGGTAGGATCGGCATCGATCTGGGCAAAGGTGCGGGAAACCTCTCCTGGCCACGGAGTAACTCGGCAGACATGGCGATCATAAAAGACGCGTGTTGCCTCAAGGTACTCGGCAGATTTCAAAGTACCGGCCCGTTCATGCTTAAGGAGGGTTTGCTGCACGTCGTAAGGTAGAAGCAGGCGTAAGCGGTGAGCTTCACGGATCCAGACACCCATATCCGCCGGGGAGTTGGCGACAATCAATGCCCGCAGCCCCGTAGGCCGAAGTACCGCATGTTCGCTGGCCAGCATTCCGCCCCAGGATTGCCCCAGGAGTGCGTAATTGTCGCTAATGCCGAGATGATCCAGCAGATTCTCCAGCTCATCGAGAAACAACGCTACGTTCCAGAACGAGGAGTCTTTTTCCGGTAGATGGGTGGAGCGACCATTGCCCAGTTGGTCGTAATGAATTACTGGATATCCACTCGTGGCAATATCCTTGAAAGCGTCAACGTAATCATGCGTGCAGCCCGGACCTCCATGCAGGATCACGAGTGGAGTGCGGCCATCGCCGAGGTCACCAGTAATGCGATACCACGTCCGATACGGGCCAAAAGATGCGAAGCCTTCGCGTATTCCGATAAATTCCATTTTGTGTGCCGCCCCTGAAAACCATACGGCACACGATAGCGGGAGCGAAGCCACGAAATAACTAGAGAAAAAGATAGGTTTTGCCCTATTTCAGCTATCGAGCAACCGATAGTGCGTAGCCCGAACCACTGACTGGACCCGATTCTTGGCACCGAGCTTATGCATGGCCGAGGTCAGATGCAGGGTGATGGTGGCCAATGAGCGATTCAGTCGAGTGGCGATCTCAACGGTGGTCAGGCCTTCAGCCGCCCAACTCAAGCACTCACGCTCGCGCCTGGTCAGGCGGAACGGGCTCGCACGAACTTCCTTGTTGAGCAGTGGATAGGCCACTTCTTGCAGGGAATGAGAAATCAGACTGAAGTCCCCCAGCGTCTGACGGAGATCCTGTAATGCACTTGCGGAACTGCCTGAACGCAGGCCTGTCAGGGTAGCGAAGCCGCCTTTGGGTAGATGAATCGGCACAGTCACACCACAAGTCATCTGAGAGTCCTGCAGATAGCTCACCACTGGCGCATGACTCTGGCCGATGAACGACCGCAGTATGGTGTCGGCATCTCGCTGATAGGACCAGACAAAGGGTGAAACAGCATTCACCGCCAGATGTTGGACAGGGTCGATTTGGTAGTAGCCCTCCCCACACCAGAGCGAATACCAATCACGGGGGGTATTGCGCAGTTTGAGCACCGAAGGCGTGATCAGTGCGCCCTCATGGTCCAGCGGCACAGGACTGTAGTCGTAAACCAGGGCGTCGAAGCCCAGCTCCTTGACCATCAGCAACGCATTGTCCATCTGTTCGTCCAGATTCCTGCCGGACAGAAGACGACTATTGAAGTCGGACAGCTTGGTCTGCATCCATTCAGCTCCCTTATTAATTTCAATCCTGAAATCGGGCAAGTAGAATGCCACGCTTGGGCGAGGGACTGCCAGACAAACCTATAAGAATTGCTAGCTTATGGGGTCTCGGTTCCTCCAGTAGAATTGGGACGACGGCGTCGTATACCCGGCACGGCTGACATTTGACAGGGAGAGTAACAATGTGGCGTGAAATCGAGCCGGACCAGCGATATACCGTGGAGGTTGATGGCCACAATCTGGCGGTTTATGGCTTCGGTGACGGCCATGAGGTGCTGTTCTGCCTCAATGGCGGCCCGGGCTTGCCTTGCGATTACCTACGTGATGCTCACGGTTGGCTCAAGGACAAGGGCTTGCGCGTCATCGCCTTTGATCAACTGGGCACTGGTGCATCGGCCAAGCCTGTCGACAAATCTCTGTGGGACATTAAGCGTTATGTCGCGGAGGTGGAAACCGTCCGCGAAGCCCTCGATCTGGGCGTAATACACCTGCTTGGGCATTCATGGGGCGGCTGGTTGGCGATCGAATATGCCATTCATCACCCCCAGTCGGTGAAAACCCTGATTCTGGAAAATACCGCCGGCGATATCCCGCACTTGTCCCAGGAACTGGAGCGTCTGCGCGGTGCCCTAGGCAGCGAAACTGTGGCGATGATGCAACGCCATGAAGCCTTGGGCACCCTCAACCATCCCCAATACCAGGCGGCCATCACACTGCTCAACTATCGCCATGTCTGTCGCCTGGACGAATGGCCTGCGCCGTTGGCACGCTCTCTGAGTAACTGGAACATGGGGCCTTACGTGACGATGCAGGGCCCTAACGAGTTTCTCTACACCGGCAATCTCAAGAACTGGAACCGCATCGAGCAGATGGTCGATTTCGACATGCCGGTGCTGATCACTACCGGCCAGCATGACGAACAGACGCCGGCCTGCGCGATGCGTATGAAAATGGCGCTCAAGGATGCCGAGCTGCATGTTTTCCCCAATAGCAGCCATATGCCGTTCTACGAAGAGCCTCAAGCCTATTTCCCGGTGTTACTGGACTTCCTGCAGCGCCATCGGAGCTAGCCAATGAATCTGGCGCGCTATCGTTTCATCCTGTCCCGTCCGCTGCAGTTGTTACCGGTGCTGTTTGGGATCAGCGTGATCACCTTTGTGCTCGTGCGTTCGATTCCTGGCGACCCGGCTCGGGCACTCTTGGGCTCACGCAGCACGCCGGATGCGCTGATCAGGATTCGCGCTCAGTACGGTCTCGATCAGCCGCTGTGGATGCAATATTTCTTCTTTCTCAAGAACCTGTTGAAGGGTGACCTCGGCCAATCGCTGCTCTATAAGGTCGATGCCCTAAAATTGATCAGCACCCGCATTGAACCCACCCTGTTCCTGGTACTGGGCAGCGTGTTGCTGGCGTTACTGATCGCCGTGCCTCTGGCAACGGTGGCCGCACGCAACAAAGGCGGTTGGAGCGATAGCCTGATTCGTCTGTTCACCACCGCCGGCCTTGGGATGCCGGCGTTTTGGCTGGGAATCATGTTGATACTGCTGTTCAGTGTGCAACTGGGGTTGTTTCCGGTCTCGGGTTATGGACGTACCTGGCTGGACAAGCTGCATCACATGCTCCTGCCGTGCCTGACTATTGCCTTGGCGCTGTCCGCGGTTCTGGTGCGCAACCTGCGAGCCAGTATGCTCATGGAGTTACAGGCCGATCATGTCACCGCGGCTCGGGCCCGCGGCTTGCCCGAGGGGGCGGTATTTCGGCGACACGTGCTGCCCAACTCGCTGGTGCCGGCAATCAACCTGCTGGCGGTGAATATCGGCTGGTTGATCAGCGGTACGGTAGTCATTGAAAGTCTGTTCGCCATTCCCGGTATCGGCCAATTGCTGGTGCGTGGCATTTTCACCCGTGACTACATGGTGGTGCAGGGAGTCGCCATGGTGCTGGCCTGTGCCACCGTGGTAGTCAACTTCCTAGCCGACGTGGTAACGGTGGCGATCGATCCGCGGGTGAACATGCGATGAGCAGCCAGGTCATGATTCCAGGCTGGTGCTTGCGCCTGCGTTTCAGCGTGCGCAACGGCCGTCTGGCTATCGCGTCGGGGCTGGTGATTCTATTTGGCTGGCTGTTGCTGGCGCTCTTCGCACCATGGGTCGCGCCTTTCGATCCGATCGCCCAGAACACCGATATCCGCCTGCTGGCGCCGAGTCTGGTGCATCCGTTCGGCACGGATAATTTCGGCCGTGACATTCTTTCCCGAGTGATCTGGGGAGCCCGCATCGACCTGCAGATATCGGTTATAGGAGTGGTTTTCCCTTTCCTGATCGGCACCTGTATTGGAGCACTCTCCGGCTATATCGGTGGCCGCTTCGACACGATCTGCATGCGCCTGATCGATATCATCCTGGCCTTCCCCTTTTTGGTGCTGATGTTGTCAATCATGGCCATTCTCGGGCCAGGCTTGAGCAGCTTCTACGTTGCTATGGCCTTAGTGGGCTGGGTGTCCTATGCACGGTTGATCCGTTCACAGATCCTGGTGCTCAAGGAAAGCGATTTCGCCTTGGCAGCGAAAAGCCTGGGGTTCGGCCATGGACGCATTCTGTTTCGGCATCTGCTGCCCAACGCCTTATTCGGCTCGATCGTATTTTCCATGTCCGATGCGGTGCTGGTATTGCTCAACGGTGCAGCGGTCAGTTACCTCGGTTTAGGGGTTCAGCCACCTACCGCCGAGTGGGGTACGATGGTCGCTGAAGGTCAGAGTTTTATCACCAGTGCCTGGTGGATCTGCACCTTCCCTGGGCTGGCGATCGTCACCCTGGCAATGGGTTTCAGCCTGCTGGCCGACGGTGTTGCCGAACACCTCGGAGAGCGCTCATGAGTACACCGGCGCTGCACGTCGAGGAGCTCAGCGTGATCGCCCATAACGGTGAGCGCGACGTCACTATGGTAGATCGCTTGTCGTTTGACCTGGCCGAAGGCGAAATCCTCGGTCTAGTCGGCGAAAGCGGTTCAGGCAAGACTATGGCCTGCCGCGCCTTGATGCGTCTGCTGCCATCGCCAAGCCTGCGGGTCCAGGGCAAGGCCGTGCAGCTTGCCGGTAAGAATCTGTTACAGCTGGACGAAGCCGGAATGCGCGCCATACGTGGTCGACGGTTGGGGATGATTTTTCAGAATCCCAGCAGTCACCTTGATCCGTTAATGCGTATCGGTGAGCAGATTGGCGAGGGTATTCGCCTGCATCAGGGCGCGTCCAAACGTGAAGCGCGGGCACAGGCCATCGAGGTGCTGCGTCAAGTGGGCATTCCCGACCCGCCGCGGCGGGTCGACAGTTATGCCCATGAGTTTTCCGGCGGCATGCGTCAGCGGGCGATGATCGCTGTGGCATTGGCTTGCAACCCCCAGGTGCTAATCGCTGACGAGCCGACCACCGCTCTGGATGTCACTGTGCAGGCACAAATTCTGCGCCTGCTACTGGACTTGCGCGACCAACGCGGTTTGTCGATCATCTTGATCACCCATGACTTGGGTGTCGTCGCCCAGACCTGTGATTCCATCGCAGTGATGTATGCCGGTCGGCTCTGCGAGCACGGTAGCAAGCATGAACTACTGGTTCGACCGCGGCATCCCTATACGGCCGGCCTGATCGACTGCCAACCCGCCTCCAGCGTCGGCCATGCCATGCTCAGGACCATCGCCGGCCAGCCTCCTCTGCTGGACGCGTTGCCCTCCGGTTGCCGCTTCAATCCACGCTGCCTGCAGCAAGGCAGCCAATGCACGATGTTGTTGCCGGATTTACAAATCATGGCTGAGGGGCAGCGGGTAGCCTGCCATTACCCGCTGACTGCGGCAGGTCAGTTATGACGCTGTTGCAAGTGAAGGATCTGCAGGTGCGCTTCGCCGCTCCCGGCAGTGGCCTGTTCAGGATGAACAGGCAATGGGTGAATGCAGTCAACGGTGTATCGCTAAGTCTGGCCGCAGGGGAAGTTCTTGGGTTGGTGGGGGAGTCGGGCAGTGGCAAGAGCAGCCTTGGCCGGGCCATCTTGCGCCTCAATGATATTGCCGCCGGGCAAGTACTGTTCGATGGGGTCGACATGGCCCTAGGCGGGAAGATCAACATCGAACGGCTGCGGCGCGAGACCGCCATGATATTCCAGGACCCTTATGCTGCCCTTAATCCGCGGCTGAGCATCGGTGAAACCATTGCTGAAGTACTGCGGGTGCAACGCAAGGTCGCTACACCACTGATTCCCCGCCGAGTCGATGAATTGCTGACACAGGTCGGTCTGCGGTCGGAGCTGGCCAGCCGCAAGCCCGGCTCGTTGAGTGGTGGCCAATGCCAACGTGTAGGTATTGCCCGGGCGCTGGCCATCGAGCCGCGGCTGATCATCGCCGACGAATGCGTGGCCGCTCTGGATGTTTCCATCCAGGGGCAGATCATCAACCTGCTGCTGGAGCTGCGCCAGCGCATGAACCTGGCGATTCTGTTCATCGCCCACGACCTGGCAATCATTCAGCGATTGTGTGATCGAGTAGCGGTAATGTACCTCGGCCAGATCGTTGAAGAGGGCCCAGTGGAGGCCGTATTCAGCTCCCCGCGCCATCCTTATACCGCCGCATTGATCCAGTCCATTCCGAACATCAATCCGACTCGCCCGTTGCCGAGCATGCCCCTGCCGGGTGAGCCGCCCAGTCCTTTGAATCGTCCATCCGGTTGCGCCTTTCACCCACGCTGCCAGCATGCGCAACCCATCTGCGCCGAAACGCTCGCGCCAACCCATAACCTCAAGGGGCACCGCTACAGCTGCGTGCTCGGAGAGCCGTTGTTATAGAACCAACACATTCATCAAGAAGGATTTTGACCATGAAATCGAAACATCTGAAACTGTTGACCGCCGCTACGCTGGCTGCTTGCACACTTGCAGCCGGTGTCTCCCAGGCGGCAGGCGTACTGACCATCGGTTGCCGTGAAGAAAGCACAACCTTCGACCCGATCAAAAGCGCACAGAACCGTGATAACTGGGTGTTCTCCAATGTTTATGATGTGTTGGTGCGTGTCGACAACGCGGGTACCAAGCTGGTACCGGGGTTGGCTGAAAGTTGGAAAATTTCCGATGACGGCCTGACCTACACCTTCAAGCTGCGCTCGGCCAAGTTCTCCGACGGCTCACCGATTACCGCCAGCGATGCGGTGTTCAGCCTATTGCGCATTCGCGACAACAAAGGGTCGCTATGGAGCGACTCTTACAAGATTATCGACAAAGCTGAAGCGATCGACCCACAGACACTGGTAGTGACGCTCAAAACCCCTTCTGTGCCGTTCCTCTCGCAACTGGCATTACCCAATGTTTCCATCCTATCGCAGAAAGCCATGGAAAAAATGGGTGAGGAGGCCTACGCCCAGGAGCCTGTTGCGTCCGGTGCCTTTACCGTCAAAGAGTGGTTGCGTGGGGATCGCGTCGTACTGGAGAAGAATCCCAACTTCTGGCAGGCCGACAAAGTCAGTCTGGATGGCGTGGAGTGGATCTCCATACCGGATGACAATACGCGGATGCTGAAGGTACAGGCAGGCGAACTGGACTCGGCAATCTTCGTCCCCTTCTCCCGCGTCGAAACCCTGAAGAAGGACTCCAACCTGGTCGTGCACATGAACCCCTCCACCCGGGAAG
This sequence comes from Pseudomonas helvetica, assembly GCF_039908645.1. Classification (NCBI taxonomy): domain Bacteria; kingdom Pseudomonadati; phylum Pseudomonadota; class Gammaproteobacteria; order Pseudomonadales; family Pseudomonadaceae; genus Pseudomonas; species Pseudomonas helvetica. The sequence goes on along the minus strand of NZ_CP150917.1, from coordinate 2,636,836 downwards.
ATCACTTATTGATCAATCATGAACACGGACTGCTGGCCAAGCCTGAAGTGCGCCAAGCACTGGATCTTGCAATCAACAAAAAGTCCCTAGTCGATACCGTGACTTTCGGCCATGGCCAAGTGGCTTATTCATACATCCCTAAAGGTGCGCTTTATCACAATGCCGATAACCTGCAGCGTCCGTATAACCCGGAAAAAGCAAAAAAAATGTTGGCGGATGCTGGCGCTTCACGCCTGAAGCTCAACTATGTAGTCAACGCTGGCAACGAGGCCGATGAGCAGATCGCCGTACTGGTTCAGCAGCAGCTCGCAGCAGCGGGGGTGACTGTCACCTTGCAGAAAGTCGACCCGACCCAGAGCTGGCAAATGCTGATCGACGGCGATTACGATCTGTCCGTGATGTACTGGACCAACGACATCCTTGATCCGGACCAGAAGACCACCTTCGTTCTGGGGCACGACACCAACATGAATTACATGACCCGCTACAAGAACGACAAGGTCAAGGATCTGGTCGCTACCGCACGAGTCGAAGTGGACCCGAGCAAGCGCAAGCAGATGTATACCGACCTGCAGACGATGGCCAAGCAGGACGTCAACTGGATCGACCTCTACTACAGCCCGTACATCAACGTTTCGCGCAAAAACATCGAACACTTCCAGCAAAATCCGTTGGGACGTTTTAGTCTTGAGGAAACGGTGAAGAACTAGTTGTTGTGATTCAAGAGGTTATTCATCCGCCCCTAAGCGATCAGCGTCGGGGGGGTAGGCTCACCGGAGACATACATTGTAGTCGGGTAGATCACTGTGGCCGTCGTTGGGAAACGCCCCTTTGCATAGGGGACAAGGCTGTGGCCACAGCTGATAACACAAACTATACCCCCTTAAAAACCGGTTACATTTCATTTGGCGCCCCGGCCTATTCGATCTACTCAATCAACTCATCGCCTTGTGCCTGCCCAGGCGGGGGTGTTCACTGTATTCTCGTTCGTCCTGTGATTACGTTTGCACGACATCGAGTAGTCACAACAGTCGGATACCCCGCCTTGAAGTGCTTGGCTGCCAGCTGATCACAGCCCCCTTCGGATCACTGGCGATCAGGCTGGCACCACAGGCGGTTTTCATACCGTCCAGCGCCACAGCAATTCCGCCCACCGTGTAGGTGCTGCTGCCCTATGGGGAAGACGCCTTTGCACAGCGGGCAGCTGACTTTGTAACCAACAACCGCCTGTCAGCACCGGACTCAACGTCCTCTACCCCTCATCAATCCATCAAGGGCGTCCCAGCTTCAGCGTGACTGCCTTGAAGGTTCGCCATGCGAGGAAGACCGCTGTAAAGGAGTTCTCATCAGCCGCCAAAGCGGTAAAACGATCCTCTCTTCAAGCTGCGCGAGGGTCAGCGCCCTTGGCAACCAAGGATCGAACTTGATCGCGTGCCAGCCTAGCGTCTTTAAGGCTTATTTCCGGATACATTCCCAAGGAAATGCGAGCCGGTTTACCCAGCCAGTTAAAACGAAAATGCCAGCTCTTGGCACCCTTCGAGCTGACGAATAGGTGCAAGCCATCCATGTCCTTGAGGCTGTAATTTTTTACGAGGTTTTTTACGTTGCGAATGGACGTACCAATAAAATAACGCACAAAAAAAACGCCACTCATTGAGTGGCGTTTTTCTGTATTTGGAGCGGGAAACGAGACTCGAACTCGCGACCCCGACCTTGGCAAGGTCGTGCTCTACCAACTGAGCTATTCCCGCGTCTTGGTGTGGCGCATTTTATAGAATTTGGAAGTCTCGTCAACCCCTTGATTCAAAAAAGTTTTATTTTTTTTCTACATCGGTTTTCAGATGCGGCCAGGCAGCGCGCAGATACTGCACCATGGACCACAACGTCAGGCCTGCGGAGACCATCAGCAAGGTATAACCCACCAGGACCCAAAAGCTGAAGTCCGACGGATTGGCCAGCAGGATCACCAGCGCCAGCATCTGCGCAGCGGTTTTCCATTTGCCCAGGTTCGAGACGGCAACATGCGCACGCGCCCCCAGTTCGGCCATCCACTCTCGGAGAGCGGAAACGACGATTTCACGACCGATGATCACCGCAGCCGGCAGCGTGAGCCACAGGTTGCCATGCTCTTGCACCAGCAGCACCAATGCCACTGCGACCATCAGTTTGTCGGCTACCGGATCGAGAAATGCGCCGAACGGTGTGCTTTGTTCCAGGCGGCGGGCCAAATAGCCATCCAGCCAGTCGGTAGCCGCAGCGAACGCGAAGACCGAGGCGGACGCCAGGTAGCTCCATTGGTACGGCAGGTAAAACAGCAAAATGAAGATTGGAATAAGTAGAACGCGTAGAACGGTGATCAGATTAGGGATATTCATCGGCACAACTGGCTACGAGGTGAGTTGGGCATTCTACTCGCTGTGCAGGTTTGCATAAATCAACTCAGCGAGCTTTTTACTGATCCCCGGTGCTTTGGCGATCTCTTCGATGCTTGCACGAGACAGCTCCTGCAATCCACCAAAATGTTTCAACAGGTCACGCCGCCGTGTCGGCCCTACCCCGGCAACGCCTTCGAGCGTTGAAGTGCGGCGGGTTTTACCACGTCGCGCGCGGTGACCGGTAATGGCGAATCGGTGAGCTTCATCACGGATCTGCTGGATCAAGTGCAGCGCCGGAGAATCTCCGCGCAAGGTGAACTCGTGGGCGGCGTCATTGAGATACAGCGTTTCAAACCCGGCCTTGCGCGTCGCGCCCTTGGCCACGCCCAGAAGAATCAGGTCAGGCACGGCCAACTCGTTGAGCACATCACGCGCCATGGACAACTGCCCCTTGCCGCCGTCCACCAGCAAGATGTCCGGCAACTTGCCCTCGCCGTCCTTCAGCTTGCTGAAGCGTCGAGTCAGCGCCTGATGCATCGCCGCGTAGTCATCGCCCGGTGTGACACCTTCGATGTTGTAGCGGCGGTAGTCGGACTTCAGTGGTCCTTCGGGGCCAAACACCACGCAAGACGCCACTGTCGCTTCGCCGCTCGAGTGACTGATGTCATAGCATTCCAGCCGTTGCGGTGGCTCATCCAGGTCAAGCACTTGCGCCAAGGCTTCAAACCGTGCAGCAACGTGCTGACGGTTGGCCAGACGCGCCCCGAGCGCCTGCTCGGCATTGGTCACGGCCAGTTGCTGCCAGCGTGCTCGCGTACCGCGGACCCGATGGCTGATAGTCAACTCACGACCACGCAGCTCTTCAATGGCCGCGATAAGGGTCGGAAAGTCCTCGTGGACCACATTGACGATCAATTCGCTCGGCAAGTCGCGTTCGGGACTGCTGATGAAGTACTGGCCAAGAAACGCCGCCATCACCTCGGCAACATCTTCTTCAATACCCACCTGTGGGAAAAAGTTCTTGCTGCCCAGCACCCGTCCGCCACGCACACTGATCAGATGAACACAGGCACCGCCCGGGTTGATGAACGCCGCGATGACGTCGACATCCCCCGTTCCGCCTTCCATGCTCTGTTGATCCTGCACCCGGCGCAGCAGGGAAATCTGATCCCGCAGCTCGGCCGCCCGTTCGAAATCGAGGGTACTCGCCGCCTGCTCCATGCCTGCGGACAGCTCGTCTGTCAGCGCATTGCTGCGACCTTCGAGGAACATCACCGAGTGACGCACATCCTCGGCGTACACCTGCGGTTCGACCAGGCCAACGCAAGGTGCCTTGCACCGTTTGATCTGGTACTGCAGGCAAGGTCGCGTGCGGTTCTTGTAGTAGCTGTCTTCGCACTGACGAACAAAAAAGGTCTTTTGCAGCAGGCTCAGGCTTTCACGAATCGCACCGGCGCTCGGGTAAGGACCGAAGTACTTGCCCTTCAGCTTTTTCGCACCGCGATGGATGCTCAAGCGTGGAAAATCGCCATCCGAAAGAAATACGTACGGATAGGACTTGTCGTCTCGCAGGAGGATGTTGTAAGGCGGCCGCCATTCCTTGATCAGTGTCTGCTCAAGCAGCAGTGCTTCGGTTTCGTTGGCAGTGATGGTGGTTTCAATTTGGGCGATGCGGCCAACCAATGCAGCCGTTTTGGGTGCCAGACCGGTCTTGCGGAAATAACTCGCCAGACGTTTCTTCAGGTTCTTGGCTTTGCCCACATACAGCAGGCGCGCATCGCTGTCGAACATGCGATACACACCAGGGCGCCCACTGACGGTCGAAAGGAAGGCGCTTGGATCAAACGGGTCAGTCATTGTCAGAGGCTGGCATCGACCATGCCGTGACGAACCGCCAACAGCGTCAACTCAACATCGCTGCTGATCGAAAGCTTCTCGAAAATGCGGTAACGGTAGGTGTTCACGGTTTTTGGCGACAGGCATAGCTTGTCGGAAATGATCTGGACCTTCTGGCAGCCGACAATCATCAGGGCGATCTGGATCTCCCGCTCGGACAGTGCGTCGAAGGGCGAATCATTGCTCGGCTGGAACGACTTGATCGCCAACTGCTGGGCAATTTGCGGACTGATATAACGCTGCCCGGCAAATACCAGGCGAATCGCCTGCACCATTTCATTAAGCCCTGCGCCCTTGGTCAGATAGCCCGCGGCACCTGCCTGTAACAGTCGGGTAGGAAACGGATCTTCCTCGCACACGGTTACAGCGACGACTTTGATGTCCGGGTGGCTGCGCAGCAACTTGCGCGTGGCTTCAAGACCGCCGATCCCAGGCATCTTGACGTCCATCAGCACCACATCCGGTTTCAACTCACGCGCTTTAAGCAGGGATTCCTCCCCCGACTCAGCCTGGCCGACTACTTGCAGACCATCGATGTCAGCCAACATTCGTGTAATACCTGCACGAACGAGATCATGGTCATCGACTACTAGCACCCTAATCAAGCAGACACCTCGCGATATGGTCTTATTGGTTGCCGAACACCTTAGCAAAAAGCATCCGGTAGACCTAGCAGCAAGCGCTATATAAAAAGTTTCAATTCGTCTTGAATGGCTTGAGCTACAGGCTTTACAGAGGTTTCAGCGGGAACATTTGCGCTCCATCCTCAGGAAACAATCGTCCTGCCCGACAATCTCCAGGCCCATGCGTTGATAAAGCGCTTGGGCGGGATTGTCCTTGAACACAGTCAGACGCAGCGCCGGACGTCGCTCCGCACAGGCTTTCGAATACACCTGTTCGATCGTCCAGGCACCCGCGCCCTGATTGCGAAATGTCTCGATCACATGCAACTCGCGAATGTACAGGGCCTTTGAGTCGCGGCTCAGGCTGGTAAAGCCCAGAACTAATGAATTTTGGCAAATAAGCCAGTTTTCCCGCCCCACCCAAGCCACATCGAAAGCCTCGTCGATCCACGGCAGGTCATGCCGAATGTAGTAGCCAAGCATGGCTTGGCAGGCCAACGCTCGCGCAAACGACAAATGTTCCGCCGAGGCCGGCCGCAGTTCAAGATCCATTTGCCCTCCTCATGCACTGACCACGGGCAGGACCTCCCCGCTCCATTCGCTGGAATTTCGACGGGCGATCACCAGTAAATCCCCGGTTCCCGGGGCCGCTGTGATCAGCGAACCGTCCGGCGCCCAGATTGCACTGCGCCCCGCCGACTCCCAACCGCCCGTTGCACCGCCATGATTGGCCATCAGCACCACCATCGAGTGCTCGCGGGCATAACCCTGCAGCAATGTGGTGTCCGGAGCATAGCCACCTTCGGTAATCAGCACGCCTGCGGCGTAGAGGTTCGCCCCCTTGTCGGCGGCCGCAGCGGCATGACTGGCATGCGAAAAGTCAGCGCACACCGCCAACGCGATCGTATCGTCACCTATTGTCAGCAGCGAACCGCCCGACCCCGGTGCAAACGCCACCTCCTCGCCCGAATGCAGATGCTGCTTGCTGTAGACCCCCAGCGAACCATCGGCAGCCAGTACCAGCGCGCCAATCAGTACCGGCGAATCGGCCGCCAGGCGAATTGGCATTCCGACCACAGCGGTGATACCCAGCTCTTGAGCCAGATCCCGCAGTGGCTGCAAAACCGCTGCATCCGGCGCGATCGCCAATTGCGCCGCCAATCCACGCTCATACCCCGTGAGTGACAACTCGGGGAACACCAACAGTTGTACGCCCTGCTCGGCGGCGACCTGGATGAAGTGCTGGTGCCGAGTAATGTTGGCGCGAAGGTCCCCGGCAATCGAGATCGATTGTGCGGCAGCGATGGTCAGTGTCGTCATCTGCGTTGTCCTTGATGAGTGTCCGCGAGCAATCACGAAGTGTGGCACAAAGCTACGCCGTGCTTAAGCCATAGAAACTGACCTGCGAGCCGATAGTATTTACTGATTGAATCTGCACACCCGCCTCTAGTAAGCTCGGCGCATTCATCGGAGACAGACCATGCTGCATACCCCTTCACAGCTTCACATCGCCAGCGCCCCGCGCTCGGTTGCGGCTGCACGGGTAAATGGCGTCTGCGCACCGGTAAACTTTTATTTTGGGTATTGGTTTAGCCACTGGCGCGCCTGATACCCACACGGCGCCCACTACTCAAGGGGTCGCCTACCAGAGAATTCTCAACCCCCGGTCGGCTTCCCGACCGGGGGTTTTGTTTTTTCAGCCCCATACATTTTTAGCGACATCACTGACTTCAAGGAATCACGACATGAACTACGCCACTTATTACCGTTACGACAGTTTTTCCGCCTGGCGATTTACCAGCCTCCGCTCGGGACAGCCTGCCGCCTCCGATCGGTCACCCACAGGTGGCATGCACACACTCGAAGCCAACCCGGCCAATTGTCGAACACCCCAGTAGGGCCGAGCGCGCGGGACCGAACCCGCTGCCAGCCCAGGAAGCCTGAATATGAACTCGTCCATCTCTGCTCTGCCACTGTCCACCTTGAGCCCGGCCAATGAAGCGCTGACCCAGCGTTTGCCCAGCTCGCTGCAACTCAAGCACCAATTGCCACTCAGCCTCACGCTGACCCAACAGGTCGCTGCCCACCGTGAAGCGGTTCGCGCGATTCTCGACGGTGAAGACTCCCGTCTGCTGGTCGTCGTCGGCCCTTGTTCGATACACGATCCGCACTCCGCCCTCGAATACGCTGGCAAGCTCGCCCGGCTTGCGGCCGACGTCAGCGATGAAATGCTCGTGGTAATGCGCGCCTACATCGAAAAGCCTCGCACCACGGTGGGCTGGAAAGGCCTGGCCTACGACCCGCACCTGGATGGCAGCGACGACATGGTCGGTGGCTTGACCCTCTCCCGTGAATTGATGCGCGAAATGCTGCGCCTCGGTTTGCCGATCGCCACTGAACTGCTGCAACCCATGGCCGCCAGCTACTTCGATGACCTGCTGAGCTGGGTCGCCATCGGCGCACGTACCACCGAATCACAGATTCACCGGGAAATGGCCAGCGGCCTGGGCATGCCGGTCGGTTTCAAGAACGGCACCGATGGCGGTGTCGGTGTAGCCACCGACGCCATGCGCTCTGCAGCGCATCCGCATCGGCACTTCGGTGTCGACAGCCAGGGGCACCCGGCAATCATTCAGACTCAGGGCAACCCGGATACACATCTGGTACTGCGCGGCGGGCATCGCGGGCCAAACTATGATGTTCAGAGCGTCGCTCAAATACAGAACGACTTGCAGAAACTGAAGATTGCCTCGCGGATCATGGTCGATTGCAGCCACGCTAACAGCGGTAAAGACCCGCTACGCCAGCCAGCCGTGTTCAACGAAGTGCTTGAGCAACGCCTGAGCGGCAATCGCTCGCTGATCGGCATGATGCTTGAAAGTCATCTGTTCGAAGGCTGCCAACCGTTAAGCACGTCGCTGCGCTATGGCGTTTCGGTGACTGACGGCTGCCTGGGGTGGGAGGCGACCGAGCAATTGTTGCGCAACGCCAGCCTGAAACTGCGCGGATCTGAAGCGGGCATCTGAACAAACCCACATACAAGTACTCAGCGATCAATTGCCCGGCACTGCCGTTCCAGTTGCACCTCTGGAACGGCAGTGCCAGACAATCACTGACGAAAAGATCTCAAAATGTTCCGAGCAATGCCTCGAAAAAATCTGATCTTTCCCGCTATTTCTATTCCGCTTTCAACAGTTTCTAGCGGTTTTTTCCCACACCGCTCGCCTGTCGCCCTGCATTAGAGTGAGGACGTGAACCCCACTCGAACTTACGGAATACAGGTACGCCCATGCAACGGAATGCAATCACGCAACACCCGATCCTGCTGGTCCATGGTCTCTTCGGATTCGAAAGCATCGGCAAACTGGAACTCTTCCATGGCGTAAAACAGGCACTGAGGAACACTGGTGCTCAAGTGTTCATACCCCACCTCTCGGCCACTCACTGCAATGAGGTCCGTGGCGAGCAACTGCTGGCACAAATCGATCGGGTGCTGGCAGGCACCGGCGCGAGCAAAGTCAATCTGATCGGTCATAGCCAAGGTGCACTGACCGCTCGTTATGCCGCAGCGATGGTCCCCCAGAACATCGCTTCGGTGACCTCGGTCAGCGGACCGAACCATGGCTCCGAGCTCGCCGACTGCTTGCGCAAAGCGTTGACCCCCGGCCACCTGCCAGAACACGTCGCAGTGGCAGTCTCGACGTTGTTTGTCGAATTCCTGTCGTTTATCAGTGGCAAGCCGAATATCCCGCAGAACGCCGTCGCCGCCCTCAACGCTTTAACCACCGACGGCGTCGCTGAGTTCAACGCCAAATACCCCCAAGGCCTGCCGAAGACCTGGGGTGGCAACGGCGAAGAACTGGTCAACGGCGTTCGTTACTACTCCTGGAGTGGCACATTGCAGGGCAACCTGCTGGATGCAGGGCTGCATGCGCTCGATCCACTGCACGCTTTTTGTCGAGGGTTTTCCAGGTTTTTCACTCGCGAGACCGAGCAAAACGACGGGATGGTCGGTCGCTACAGCTCGCACCTGGGCACCGTCCTGCGCTCCGATTACCCAATGGACCACCTGGATGCGATCAATCAAACGGCCGGTCTGATACGCAAAGGCATCGACCCCGTCGAATTGTACTTGCTGCATGCCGAACGCTTGAAAGGCGTCGGTCTCTAGGGTTTGTTGACGTTGGGTGACGGCGGCGACGGCAAGTCGTCGCGACAGCAGGCAATGGTTTGACGGAACTTTGACGAGAAATAGGTCACTGAATCCGGTAGGCTCAGCACCTTACTTGAACATTGAATGGAGATTTCTCTCATGGCCAAAGCCACTGCCCGCCACATCCTGGTTGCCACCGAAGCAAAGTGCAACGAACTGAAAGCCCAAATCGAAGGCGGCGCTGATTTCGCCGAAATCGCCAAAGCCAACTCCACTTGCCCGTCGAGCCGTGACGGTGGCAACCTCGGTTCGTTCGGTCCAGGCCAGATGGTCAAGGAATTCGACACCGTGGTCTTCAGCGCTCCGGTCAACACCGTACAAGGTCCGGTCAAGACCCAGTTCGGTTACCACCTGCTGGAAGTGACCAGCCGCCAGGACTGATTATTCCGCGATTTGCTCAAACAACGGCCCACCTTCTGGTGGGCCGTTGCGTTTGGATCGAATGATTATGGCTGGCGAGTCACGCGCTGCTAGCGTACAAATTGTGCTTATCGATCATCCGGCTCTTAAGGCTGACAATGCGACTGGCTTTCCCCTCATTGATCTTCACGGCCCTGGCCTTGCTGCTGAACACCGCAGGCGTGAACGCTGCGCCACAACACGCCTTGACCGTGTATGGCGAACCGGCCAAGTACCCTGCCGGTTTCAGTCACTTTGCCTACACCAACCTGCAAGCCCCCAAGGGCGGCAGCATGCGCCGCTCGGCGATGGAAATCGGCCACTTCGACCACGTGTTGCCATACATCGACAAGGGGATTGGCGTGACTCAGGTCGACGGGATGATTTACTCGCCGCTGGCCCAGCGTTCGCTGGATGAGCCCTACACCGTGTACGGGTTGGTGGCAGAGAAAATGGAGCGTGCCGACGATGGTCTGTGGCTGCGTTTCTACCTCAATCCCAAGACTCGCTTCGCCGACGGCGCGCCCATCACCGCCGAAGACGTGCGCTACACCTTTAACCTGCTGATGACCCAGGGCAGCCTGCGCTATCGCACCCAATTCGCCGACGTCAAAGGCGTCGAAGTCGAGTCGCCGAGCACTATTCGCTTCGACTTCAAGAGCAGCGAAAACCGCACCCTGCCCCTGGACATTGCGACCCTGCCAGTATTTCCCGAGCACTGGTGGACAACCCGCGACTTCGCCAATGGCGGTGGTTACGAAGCCCCCCTGGGCAGCGGCCCGTACCGCGTCGGCAAGGTTGATTCGGGGCGCAGCATTACCTTCGAGCGCAATGCCGACTGGTGGGGCAAGGACTTGCCTGTCAGCCGTGGCCTGTACAACTTCGACCATTTCAGCATCGAGTACTTCGGCGACACCGATGTCGCTCGTCAGGTCTTGCGCGGCGGTGCCTATGACTACAACCGCGAGTTCTCGGCCACTGCGTATTCCATCGGTTACGAAGGTCCGGCGTTGAACGACGGTCGCCTGCAAAAAGCTCATCTGGCCAAAGAGGCACCACAACCTTCCCAGGGTTTTGTGTTCAATCTGCAAAAGCCGATGTTCCAGGACCGCCGTGTACGTCAGGCCCTGGCGATGCTCTGGGATTTCGAGTGGAGTAACCGGCAGATGATGCGCGATATGTACATTCGCCAGCAGAGTTACTTTTCCAATAGCCTGTTGGCAGCCAGGCAACTGCCCGATGCCGGCGAACTGGCGATTCTCGAACCCTTGCGCGGGCAGATTCCAGACGAGGTCTTTACCGAGGTTTTCGAAGCACCGAAGACCGACGGCAGCGGCCTGATCCGTGACAAGCAATTGCAGGCACTGGCGCTGCTCGAACAAGCCGGCTGGAAAGCCGATGGCGATCGACTGGTCAACGCCGAAGGCGAGCCACTGGCGTTTACCTTCCTGATCGGCCAGAACGGCATGGACCGTCTGCTACTGCCGTACAAACGCAACCTGGCGCAGATCGGGATCAATCTGGACATCCGCCGGATCGACTCGTCACAGTACGTAAACCGCTTGATGAGTCGTGACTACGACATGATCGTCACCGGCTATCCGGTAACCACCTCACCAGGGAGCGAGCTGTACAACTACTTCGGCTCGGCCGCCGCCACCGACCCCGGCTCCAATAATTACATGGTGCTGAAAAATCCGGCCGTCGACACGCTGATTACCGGTCTGGTCAAAGCCACCACCCAGGCTGACATGTTGCGTTATGCCCACGCACTGGACCGGGTGCTGCAATGGAACTACTACTGGATTCCCAACTATTACCCGCCAGGCTCCTCGACCGTGTGGTGGAACCGTTTCGGCATTCCGGCGATACAAGCGAGCAATGACGAAGCCATCGAGAGCTGGTGGGAAATGAGCCCAACGCCGCTGACCAACGAACAGATGGCCGTCGAACGCATCAGCCGTGGCAAACCCGGAGGGCCGCATTGATGCTGGCTTATATAGTTCGACGTTTGCTGCTGATCATTCCGACGCTGGTGATCATTCTGCTGGTCAACTTCGTGATCGTGCAGGCCGCACCGGGTGGCCCGGTCGAACAGGCCATCGCTCACCTGCAAGGCATCGGCGGCCCAGCCATCGGATCTTCCGGTGATGCCATCAGCCACGGCTCGCGGGCCAGCCGCGGGCTTGATCCACAATTGATCAAGGACATCGAAAAACAGTATGGCTTCGACAAGCCGGCACCGGAACGCCTGTGGCTGATGATCACCAGCTATGCCCGGCTGGACTTCGGCAAGAGCTTCTTTCGCGGTGCCACGGTCACCGACCTGATCCTTGAAAAAATGCCGGTGACCATCTCCCTCGGGCTTTGGGCGACACTGATCACCTACCTGGTATCAATCCCGCTGGGCATTCGCAAAGCCGTGCATCACGGCAGCCTCTTCGATATCTGGAGCAGCACCATAATCGTCATCGGGTACGCGTTGCCGGCGTTCCTGTTTGCAATGTTTCTGATCGTGGTATTTGCCGGCGGTACGTCGTTGAACTGGTTTCCGGTACGGGGACTGGTCTCGGAGAATTTCGATCAGTTGTCGACACTGGGAAAAGTGGCCGACTACTTCTGGCACCTGGTGCTGCCGGTGACGGCGCTGGTGGTCGGCGGTTTCGCTACCTTGACCATTCTGACCAAGAACTCGTTCCTCAACGAGATCACCCGTCAGTACGTGGTCACCGCCCGCGCCAAAGGCCTGAGTGAACGCCGAGTGCTCTACGGCCACGTGTTTCGCAACGCAATGCTGCTGGTGGTTTCGGGCATTCCCCAGGCGTTGATCAGCGTATTTTTTGCCGGTTCCCTGTTGATCGAGGTGATCTTTTCCCTCGATGGCCTGGGACGGATGAGTTATGAAGCGGCGGTGTCCCGGGACTACCCGGTGGTGTTCGGTTCGCTGTTCATCTTCACCCTGTTCGGTCTCTTGATAAAAATCATCGGCGACCTTTGCTACACCCTGGTCGACCCGCGCATCGACTTCGCCGCGAGGAACGCTTGATGCTCAATCTCTCGCCCCTGGCGCGCCGACGCTTCGAACGCTTCAAGAAAAACCGTCGAGGCTGGTGGTCGCTGTGGCTGTTCATCGGCCTGTTCGTCCTCACCCTCGGTGGTGAGTTGATTGCCAATGACAAGCCACTGGTACTCAGCTATCAGGGTTCGTTGTACTACCCGGCGTTCAAGCGCTACACCGAGCAAGAGTTCGGCGGGCAACTGCCGTTCCAGGCCGACTACCGCAGTGATTACGTGCAGAAGCTGATCCACAAGGATGGCGGCTGGATGCTCTTCCCGCCGATCCCGTTCAGCGACGACACGCCGAACTACGACCTCAATCAGCCGGCGCCGAGTCCACCCTCGAAGGTCAACTGGCTGGGCACCGATGATCAGGCGCGCGATGTCTTGGCGCGGGTGATTTTCGGCGCCCGGGTGTCGATACTGTTTGCGTTGGCGCTGACCTTCATCAGCGCACTGATCGGCATCGCCGCCGGCGCCTTGCAGGGCTACTACGGCGGTTGGGTCGACCTGCTCGGTCAGCGTTTGCAGGAAGTCTGGTCAGGATTGCCGGTGCTTTACCTGCTGATCATCCTGTCGGGTTTCGTCGAGCCGAACTTCTGGTGGCTGCTGGGGATCATGGCGCTGTTTTCCTGGCTGGCACTGGTGGACGTGGTGCGCGCCGAGTTCCTTCGCGGGCGCAACCTGGAGTACGTCAAAGCGGCGCGCGCACTGGGCCTGACCGACCGTAAAGTGATCGTGCGGCATATTCTGCCCAATGCGATGAACGCGACCTTGAGTTACCTGCCGTTCATTCTCACCGGGGCGATCTCGACCCTCACCGCCCTCGACTTCCTCGGCTTTGGCATGCCCGCCGGCAGCGCCTCGCTGGGTGAGTTGATCGGTCAGGGCAAACAGAATCTGCAAGCACCGTGGCTTGGGCTGACGGCGTTTTTCACTCTGGCGCTGATTCTTTCCTTACTGGTGTTTATCGGTGAAGCATTGCGTGATGCATTTGATCCGCGATCTTGATCCACGCTCTTGAGCCGCGATCTTGAGCCGCGATCTTGAAACGGACATTGAATATGAATGACAACCTGATCGAAATCCGTGACCTCAACGTGGCCTTCAGTGGTCAGGCTGCAGTGCGCAATGTGTGCCTGGACATCCGTCCCGGCGAGTGCCTGGCGCTGGTCGGCGAATCCGGCTCGGGCAAATCGGTGACCGCCCAATCGATCCTCCAACTGCTACCTGACGGCGGCACCGAAACCCGGGGCAGCATTCGCTATCGTGGCCAGGAACTGATCGGCGCGGACGTCGCGACCCTGCGAGCATTGCGCGGCAATCGCATCGCGATGATTTTTCAGGAACCGATGACCTCCCTCAATCCGTTACACAGCGTCGAAAAGCAGATTGGCGAAACCCTGTTGGTGCACAAGGGACTGGGTGACAAGGCGGCGCAAAAACGCACCCTTGAGCTGCTTGAACTGGTGGGCATCAAAAAACCCGAAGAGCGCCTCAAGGCCTATCCGCACCAGCTCTCGGGTGGCCAGCGGCAACGGGTAATGATCGCCATGGCGCTGGCCTGCGAACCCGAGTTGCTGATCGCCGATGAGCCAACTACCGCGCTCGATGTGACGGTACAGCGCAAGATCCTGCGGCTGCTCAAATCACTGCAACAACGCCTGGGCATGTCGCTGCTGTTGATCAGCCACGACCTCAATCTGGTGCGCAGCATCGCCCAGCGTGTCTGCGTCATGCACGCTGGGGAAATCGTCGAGCAAGCCGAGTGCGAGCGCCTCTTCAACCACCCGCAACATCCCTACAGTCGCCTGCTGTTGAACGCCGAACCGGAAGGCGAACCCCTGCCTCGTGACGAGCGTGAAGTGGTGCTGGAAGTCAACGACCTCAATGTGCGCTTTCCGCTGGGCGGCGGATTGTTCCAGCGCAAAACCTGGCTGCATGCAGTCGACGGCATCAGCCTGAGTATTCAACGTGGCAAGACGCTGGGCATCGTTGGCGAATCCGGTTCCGGCAAGTCCACCCTCGGCCAGGCGATCCTGCGCCTGCTCGACTCCGACGGCAGCATCCGCTTTCAGGGCGAGGCGCTCGACAGCCTGAACCAGAAGCAGCTGCGGCCCTGGCGCAAGCAGATGCAGGTAGTCTTTCAGGACCCGTTCGGCAGCCTCAGCCCGCGAATGTCAGTCGCACAGATCATCAGCGAAGGGCTGGAAGTCCACAGCCAATCAAGCGCTGCCGAATGCGAGCCCCAGGTCATTCAGGTGCTGAAAGAGGTTGGCCTTGACCCGCAAAGCCGCCACCGCTACCCGCACGAATTCTCCGGTGGCCAACGCCAACGGATTGCCATCGCCCGCGCTCTGGTACTGAAACCGGCATTGATTCTGCTCGACGAACCGACCTCGGCACTTGATCGCACGGTGCAAAAACAGGTGGTCGCCCTGCTCCGCCAGCTTCAGGAAAAATACGGCCTGACCTACCTGTTTATCAGCCATGACCTGGCAGTGATTCGCGCCCTGGCCCATGACATGATCGTGATCAAGGACGGTAAAGTCGTGGAACGCGGCGCCAGCCATGACGTGTTCGCCGCACCGCAGCACCCCTATACCAAAGAGCTGTTGGCCGCAGCGCATCCGGGCTGGGTATGATCGCGCACATGTCGTTTGCCCGCGTCGCGTCCATCGCGGGCAAGCCTTGCTCCTACGGTTTTTGTATCGTTCCCATTATTGGGATCGGCGCGGACCTGTAGGAGCAAGGCTTGCCCGCGATGACGCCCGAACAGACACCACACATTCTGGACACGACACCAATGAACACCACCGAAAGCCTCAAGGACTACCAACGTGTGCGCATGCTGGCGATCCGCTCGCTGTTCGAGATCATCGAGCAATCCAGCGAAGGCACGGTGATCGTCGACCGCGACGCGAACATCGTCTGGATGAACGAACGTTATGCCAAGCGCTTCGGTCTGGCGTCAGCTGAAGTGGCAATCGGCAGGCCTTGTGAAAGCGTGATCCCCGGCAGCCTGTTGCGCGAGGTGGTGCGTACCGGTCGACCGATCCTGCTGGACATGCAGGACACGTCCAAAGAACCGCTGGTGGTGATGCGCCTGCCGATTCACGATGACACCGGTGCGGTGATCGGCGCCATCGGCTTCGCACTGTTCGATGAACTGCGCAGCCTGTCGCCGATGCTCAAGCGTTACCTGAGCATGCAGGAAGAGCTTGCGTCCACGCGTTCGCTGCTGCGGGCCCGGCAAGCCAAGTACACCTTCGCCCACTTCATCGGCACCAGCGCCGCCAGCCTGGAGGTCAAACGCCGCGCCCGACGTAGCGCCAGCACCGAATCCCCGGTCTTGTTGCTGGGTGAAACCGGCACCGGCAAAGAACTGCTGGCCCAGGCGATTCATGGGGCCTCGCCACGGGCGCATAAAGCCTTCGTCAGCATCAACAGCGCGGCGATCCCCGAAGCGTTGCTCGAAGCCGAATTTTTCGGCACCGCGCCTGGCGCCTTCACCGGTGCAGATCGCAAGGGCCGCTCCGGCAAGCTGCAGATCGCTCAGGGCGGGACCTTGTTTCTCGACGAAATCGGCGACATGCCGCTGCCGTTGCAAAGCAAACTGCTGCGGGTATTGCAGGAAAAAGAATTCGAACCGGTCGGCTCCAACGAAGTGATCCAGAGCGACGTACGGGTGATCGCCGCGACCTCCACCGACCTTGAAGCGGCGATCAAACGCGGCGAGTTTCGTGCCGACCTGTATTACCGCCTCAACGTGTTGCCGATCCAGGTGCCGCCCCTGCGCGAGCGCCTCGACGACCTGCCGGCCCTGAGCGAAGCGATCCTGGAAGAGCTGCGCAGTCAGCATGAGCTCGACAGCCAGGCCCTGGAGTTGCTCGGCCAACACGCCTGGCCAGGAAATATTCGTGAACTGCGCAACGTGCTGGAACGGGCCGCTTTGCTCAGCGATGACCTGATCCTCAATGCCGCGGAAATTCGCGCGGCGATTGGCAGTTTTGTGCCGGTACAGCGTTGCGCATCACTGGCCATTGAAACCCATGCCAACGAGACCTTCAGTGCCGCACGCGAACGCTTCGACCGGCAGTTGATTGAAAGTACGCTCGCGCATTGTGGTGGCAAGGTGATCGACGCGGCGGCGCGGCTGGGGCTGGGGCGTTCGACGCTGTACAAGAAGATGGTGGCGCTGGGGATCGCCGAGTCTCTATAAAGAGATGCTTGTCTCTTTTTATAGACATGCCTTGAAACCGCGTCGCGGCCATCGCGGGCAAGCCTTGCTCCTACAGGTTTCGGGTGTACGCATCATCCGCGATCGGCACAAAATCTGTAGGAGCGGCCGGGCGGCGTTCCGTTTGCCCGCGATGGCGTCAACTCGAACAGCACAATCTCAAAACAGAGACGAATATTTTAAGAGTTATCGCCGTATATAAAAATATCCTTACTTATCAATAACTTAACAAGTTGGCACAAAACTCGCTATAGCCCCCTCCACACCCGCTCCACCCCAAAAAAAATAACAATCCAGGAGACACACCATGAGTGTGATCATTGCCTTGGCAGCCCTCGCGCTGCTGATGCTGGCTGCTTACCGTGGCTACAGCGTCATTCTCTTCGCTCCGATTGCCGCCCTTGGCGCGGTCCTGCTCACTGACCCCTCTGCCGTTGCGCCCGCCTTCACCGGCGTGTTCATGGAGAAAATGGTCGGGTTCGTCAAACTGTACTTCCCGGTGTTCCTGCTCGGCGCGGTGTTCGGCAAGCTGATCGAGTTGTCGGGCTTTTCACGTTCGATCGTCGCCGCAGCGATTCGTCTGCTCGGCACCCGCCAGGCGATGCTGGTGATCGTGCTGGTTTGCGCCCTGCTCACCTACGGCGGCGTGTCGCTGTTCGTCGTGGTATTCGCGGTGTATCCGTTTGCCGCGGAGATGTTCCGTCAGAGCAATATCCCGAAACGGCTGATCCCGGCGACCATCGCCCTCGGCGCCTTTTCCTTCACCATGGACGCCCTGCCCGGCACCCCGCAAATCCAGAACATCATTCCCAGCACCTTCTTCAACACCACCGCCTGGGCCGCGCCGTGGCTGGGTTTGATTGGCACGATCTTCGTCTTTTGCGCCGGCATGCTGTTCCTCCAGCGTCAGCGCAACAAAGCCCAGCGCAAGGGTGAAGGCTACGGCACAACGCTGCGTAACGAGCCGGAAACCGCCGAAGACGTGAAGCTGCCTAATCCGTGGATCGCGCTTTCGCCATTGCTGCTGGTGGGCATCATGAACCTGCTGTTCACCCACTGGATTCCGCTGTGGTACGGCAAGACCCACAGCCTGAGCCTGCCGGGCATGGCCGTGCCGGTGACCACCGAAATCGCCAAGCTCACCGCGATCTGGGCGGTCCAGGCGGCGTTGCTGGTCGGCATCGTCATGGTGCTGGTGTTCGGCTTCCAGGCGATCCGCGGCAAGCTCGCCGAGGGCAGCAGAAGCGCGGTCAGCGGCGCCTTGCTGGCGGCGATGAACACTGCATCGGAATACGGTTTTGGCGCGGTCATCGCCTCGTTGCCCGGCTTCCTGGTACTGGCCGACTGGCTGAAAAGCATCCCCAACCCGCTGGTCAATGAAGCGATCACCGTGACCCTGCTGGCGGGTATCACCGGTTCGGCCTCGGGTGGCATGAGCATCGCCCTGGCGGCGATGGCCAATGACTTCATCGCGGCAGCCCATGCGGCGAACATTCCGCTGGAAGTGCTGCACCGGGTCGCGGCCATGGCCAGTGGCGGCATGGACACCCTGCCGCACAACGGCGCCGTCATTACCTTGCTCGCGGTAACGGGCCTGACCCACCGCGAAGCCTATAAAGACATTTTCTGTATTACGCTGATCAAGACCCTGGCGGTCTTCGTAGTCATCGGTACTTTCTACGCCACCGGCATTGTGTGAGGCATTCATGACAACTCTTTCGGGCAAAACCGCATTGGTCACCGGCTCCACCAGCGGCATCGGTCTGGGCATCGCACTGAGCCTGGCCAAGGCCGGCGCCAACCTGATCCTCAATGGTTTCGGCGATGCCTCCACGGTCATCGCGCAGGTGCAGCAGTTTGGTGGCAAGGTCGGGCATCACCCGGCCGATGTCAGTGACCCTGCGCAAATTGCCGAGATGATCGCCTACGCCGAGCGCGAGTTCGGCGGCGTCGATATTCTGGTGAACAACGCGGGCATCCAGCATGTGTCTGCGGTGGAAGACTTCCCCGTGGAGCGCTGGGATTCGATCATTGCGATCAACCTGTCGTCGGTCTTCCACAGCACCCGTCTCAGCCTGCCAGGCATGCGTGCCAAAGGTTGGGGACGGATCGTCAACATCGCCTCGGTACACGGCCAGGTCGGCTCGGTGGGCAAGGCCGCCTACGTCGCTGCCAAGCACGGGGTGATCGGCCTGACCAAAGTGGTCGGCCTGGAAACCGCCACCAGCAACGTCACCTGCAACGCCATCTGCCCCGGCTGGGTACTGACGCCGCTGGTGCAGAAACAGATAGACGACCGCGCCGCAGCAGGGATTGACCCACAGCAGGCGCAACATGATCTGCTGGCCGAAAAGCAACCATCGCTGGAATTCGTGACCCCTTCACAACTGGGTGAACTGGTGCTGTTCCTGTGCAGTGAAGCCGGCAGCCAGGTGCGTGGCGCGGCGTGGAATATTGATGGCGGGTGGCTGGCGCAGTAGCCTTTACTCAAACTCTGTGGCGAGGGGGCTTGCCCCCGCCGGCCGGTCCGCGTTCGGGCGCAGCAGTCGCAAGTCCGGCTAATGCGTTGTCCGAGAGTACGCATGCCATTATTGGGGCCGCTTCGCAGCCCAACGCGGGCAAGCCCGCTCGCCACAACAGCGTGCGTGCAGTCATAAAAAAGAGGCCAATCATGTCAGAAGTTCTTTGGCAACCCAGCGCCGAACGCATCGGCAAGACCCGCATGGATGCCTTCCGCCGCTTCAGCAATCAGCGGTACAACCTGACACTCGCGGACTACCCCGCCCTGCACCAATGGAGCATCGATCAGCGCGAAGATTTCTGGCAGGCCATCGTCGATTTTTTTGAGATCAACTTTCACCAGCCACCGAGCACGGTGCTGCGTGAGGGTCCGCAGATGCCCAGCGCCGAGTGGTTTCCCGGCGCCACGCTGAACTTCGCCGAACACCTGCTGCGTCGTCGCGATGACGCAACTGCCGTGATTGCCATCGCCGAAAACGGCCAGCGCGAAAGCTTGAGTTACCGTGAGCTGGCCGAACACGTCGCCGGCCTGCAAAAAAGCCTGAGAGCCGCTGGCGTCGGCCAGGGTGACCGGGTGGCGGCGTGCATGCCGAACACTTGGCAGACCCTGGTGGGCATGCTCGCAACTACCAGCCTGGGAGCGATCTGGTCCTGCTCGTCACCGGATTTCGGCACGCATGGAGTGGTCGACCGCTTCGGCCAGATCGAACCGAAAGTGCTGATCACCTGCGCCGGTTATCGCTACGCCGGCAAGAAAATCGACCAGACGACCAAGGTCAACGAAATCCTCGAGCGCCTGCCATCGCTGCAGCAACTGATCATCGTGCCTTATGCCCGGCCACAGGCCCGCGTTGACGATTACAAAACCCAAGCCAACGTCGCGTTGTGGGACAGTTTTTATCGCCCAGGCGGCGAACCCGGGTTCGTCGCGGTGCCCTTCGCGCATCCGCTGTACATTCTCTACTCCAGCGGCACCACTGGCGTGCCGAAATGCATCATTCACAGCGTCGGTGGCGTGCTGCTGCAACACGTCAAGGAACACGGCTTGCACGTCGACCTCGGGCCAGACGACCGACTGTTCTACTACACCACCTGTGGCTGGATGATGTGGAACTGGCTGGTCTCGGCATTGGCAGTCGGCAGCAGCGTGGTGCTGTACGACGGCTCGCCTTTCCACCCCGGCCCGCAACGCTTGATCGACCTGATCGACAGCGAAGCCATCAGTGTCTTCGGCACCAGCCCGAAATACCTCGCGACACTGGAAAGCAATGAGATCCAGCCGCGTCTCAGCCATGACCTGGGCAGCCTGAAAGCCCTGCTCTCGACCGGTTCGGCACTGTCGCCGCAAAGCTACGAGTACGTTTATCGCGAGATCAAAAGCGATCTGTGCCTGTCGTCGATGTCCGGCGGTACCGACATCATTTCCTGCTTTCTGGCCGGTAATCCGGTCCTGCCGGTCCGCCGTGGCGAGATGCAGTGCAAGGGCCTGGGCATGGCGGTTGAAGTCTGGAATGAGGCCGGTCAGCCGGTGATCGGTGAAAAAGGCGAACTGGTCTGCACCCGGCACTTCCCGGCGATGCCGATCGGCCTGTGGAACGACCCGCAGCAGGAAAAACTCCGCGCCTCCTATTTCAGCCAGTTTCCGGGCGTCTGGGCTCAGGGCGACTACGCCGAACAACGGCCCAATGGCAGCTGGCTGATCCACGGGCGCTCCGACGCAGTACTCAACCCCGGCGGCGTGCGCATCGGCACCGCGGAAATCTACCGTCAGGTGGAAAAAATCCATCAGGTACTGGACTCGGTCGCCATCGGCCAGCAATGGCAGGATGACGTGCGCGTGGTGTTGTTCGTGCGCCTGCGTGACGGCGTAACGCTGGACGAAAAACTTGAGCAGGAGATTCGCCAGGTCATCCGCGCCAATACCACGCCTCGGCATGTGCCGGCGAAGATCGTCGCGGTGACGGATATACCGCGAACCATCAGCGGCAAGGTGGTCGAGCTGGCCGTCAGAAATGTTGTGCACGGCCAGCCGGTGAAAAATACCGATGCACTGGCCAACCCCGAAGCGCTGGAGCAATTTCGGGATCGACCGGAGCTGGCGAACTAAAAATCCGCGTAAGGGAATGTCAGTCCATCAGCCCCCATTCACCGGTTTCGGTGGATGGGGGGGCGGCATTCGGCACACTGTCCGCGTGCAACTTCAGGCGCAAGCGCAAGTTATTCACCGAATCGGCGAATTTCAACGCCTCTTCTTCATCGATCGCGCCCTCGACAACCAAATCGAACAACGCCGTATCAAACGTCTTCATTCCCGACTCTGCCGACTTTTCCATGATCTCCTTGAGCTGGTGAAGCTCATTGCGCCGTATCAGATCGCCAATGGTTGGCGTACCCAGCATCACCTCCACCGCCGCCCGGCGCTGCCCATCGCGGGTGCGTACCAGACGTTGGGAAACAAAGGCCTTGAGGTTGTTACCCAGATCATTGAGCAACTGCCCACGGCGTTCTTCCGGGAAAAAGTTGATGATCCGGTCCAGCGCCTGACTGGCGTTGTGGGCGTGCAAGGTGGAGAGCACCAGGTGCCCGGTGTCGGCGAAAGCCAATGCATGCTCCATGGTTTCGCGGTCGCGAATTTCACCGATCAGCACCACATCCGGGGCCTGACGCAGGGTGTTCTTCAAGGCGGCATGAAAGCTGCGCGTATCGACGCCCACCTCACGCTGGTTGATGATCGACTGTTGATGGCTATGGATATACTCCACCGGGTCTTCGATGGTGATGATGTGCCCGCTGCTGTGGCGATTGCGGTAATCGATCAACGCTGCCAGCGATGTCGACTTGCCCGAATCCGTAGCGCCGACGAACAACATCAGTCCCTGTTTGAGCATCACCGTCTCAAGCAGCACGGCGGGTAGTTTAAGGTCTTCAAAGCGCGGGATATCGAGTTTGATGTTGCGCGCCACGATCGACACGTCATTGCGCTGCTTGAAGATGTTGACGCGAAAGCGCCCGACGCCAACCAGAGAAACCGCCAGGTTCATTTCCAGCTCGCGGTCGAACTCTGCACGCTGCTCGACGTCCATAAGGGTCTCGGCAATCCGGGCGATTTCGCCGGGCTTGAACACTTCATGGGCCAGTGTTCGGAGCGCACCCTTGAAACGCCCGGTAGGCGGTGCGCCAGTCGACAGGTAAAGATCGGAGCCATCCTGGCTGGCCAGCATTCTTAGCAGCGAGTGAATGTCCATGGCAAAAAAATATCCATTGAGCCTTCCATTGAACGAAAATTGCCAAGGCACGCCACTTTTCACGCGTCCGAGCGTCTACTCCTTCGAAGCATAGTAGATGCCCCAGTACCGATATGTAGCACGGACATGATGCAGGAACCCTTGATGAACGGATCCCCTACCGGCAGCGACGCCCAGGCCTTGATTGCTCGACTCGACTGGGCACAAAGCCCACTGGGCTCTGCCAGCCACTGGCCGCAGAGCCTGCGCACCGCCGTGGACATCGTGATTCACTCGCCCATGCCCATGCTGTTGTTATGGGGACCAGAGCTCTCGCAGATCTACAACGACGGCTTTGCGCTGCTGGCCGGCAACAAGCATCCGCAGGCTTTCGGACAACCCACGCACCAGACATGGCCAGAACTTAAAGACTTCACCGACCCCATTTATAGCGCTGTCCTACAAGGCCAAGTGCGTTCCTACAGCGAGCAGCGTTTCAGCCTGCAACGTGATGGCGGCGAATCGGATGTCTGGCTGGACCTGACCTACAGCCCGATTCGTGACGAACGTGGGCAGGTCGCCGGGATCCTGGTCACCGCCATCGAAACCAATGAGCGCCGACGCATCGCCCTGGAGCTCAAACAACGCTCGGAGGCCAGTCTCAAGGCCCAGCACGAAACCGAAGAGCGCCTGCAACTGGCCCTCGCCGCCACCGACGCGGTGGGCACCTGGGATTGGGATATCGGCGAAGATCGCTTTATTGCCGATGCTCACTTCGCCCAGTTGCACAGTGTTGATCCGGCACTGGCCAGCCAACTGCCCATCACCGAATACCTCAACGGCGTGCACCCGGAAGACCGGGGCATGGTCGCCCGCAGCATCAAGCATTGCATCAGCCATGGCAGCGAATACGCCGAGGAATACCGACTGCTGCAAGCCAGTGGCGAAGTGCGCTGGGTCTTTGCCCGAGGCCGCTGCTACAAGGATCACCACGGTCGCCCCCTGCGTTTTCTCGGTGCCGCTCTGGACCTGACCGAGCGCAAGCACACCGAACAAGAGTTACGGCAAAGCCAGACCGAGCTGCAGCTGATCATCAACGCCATGCCGGTGCTGATCGGCTATGTCGATCATGAACAACGCTTTCGCCTGAACAACAGCGCGTACCTGGACTGGTACGGCATGACCCCGCAGGAGCTGTACGGTAAAACCATTCGCGAAATTCTCGGCGACGAACTCTATGCCACCCGCGTCGAACACATCAGCGCCGCGCTGGCGGGCAAAGCCTGCAGTTTCGAGGCCTATTCACCGCACCGCGACGGCCGACCGCGTTACGCACTGATGAAGTACCTGCCACGCTTTGGTTCTGACGGTGCGGTCAATGGCTTCTACATTTTCGTGATCGACGAAACCGAGCGCAAACAGACCGAGGAAGCCCTGCGCAACCTCAACGAGACGCTGGAAGAACGGGTCGACACACGCACCAAGGCACTGGCTGAAGCCAACCATCGCCTGCAAAACGAGATGTTTGAGCGTGAACGCGCCGAAGATGCGTTGCGCCATGCCCAAAAAATGGAAGCCGTCGGCCAACTCACTGGCGGTATCGCCCACGACTTCAACAACATGCTGACCGGGATTATTGGCAGCCTGGACCTGATGCAGCGCTACATTGCCGATGGGCGTAGCGATGAGATCGGCCGCTTTGCCGATGCGGCCGTGTCGTCAGCCAATCGGGCTGCCGCCTTGACTCACCGGCTGCTGGCATTCTCCCGCCGACAATCGCTGGACCGTCGACCGCTCGAGCCCAACACGCTGGTGCGTTCGCTCGAAGAGCTGTTGCGCCGCACCAAGGGCGAGCATATAGAACTGAAGTTTCAGCTGGCACCGGAAGTCTGGCCGGTCAACACCGATGCCAACCAACTGGAAAACGCCCTGCTCAACCTGGTGATCAACGCCCGCGATGCAATGCCTGAGGGCGGCGAGCTGGTGATTGAGACCGCTAATAGCTACCTCGATGGCAACGACATCAGCACCCTTGAGCCGGTCAAGGCCGGTGACTATGTGATGCTCGGCGTAAGCGACAACGGTACCGGCATGACTCCGCGCGTATTGGCCAAGGCCTTCGATCCGTTCTTCACCACCAAACCCATCGGCCAGGGCACCGGGTTGGGGTTGTCGATGATTTATGGCTTCGCCCAGCAATCCGGCGGCCACGTGACCCTCAGCAGTGAGCCGGGACAAGGCACGTCGGTGCGCCTGTATTTGCCACGCCTGCACAACGCGCCTCAGCACAGCTCGCTGGCGGCAGTCAGCCTGGGCAGCCCCTATGCAACGGCGGGCGAGTCGGTGGTGCTGGTCGAAGACGACCCTGCGGTGCGTATGCTGGTGCTCAATGTGCTGAACGAACTGGGCTACATCGCCCATGAGGCGCAAGATGCCAAAAACGCCCTGCCGCTGCTGGAGTCTGACCTGCGTATCGATCTGCTGGTAACCGATGTCGGCCTGCCCGGCATGAATGGCCGGCAACTGGCGGAAATCGCCCGTCAGCATCGACCTGGGCTTAACGTGCTGTTCATGACCGGCTACGCGGAAAAAGCCGCCGAACGTCAGGGTTTTCTCGACGAGGGCATGGACCTGTTGG
This sequence comes from Pseudomonas helvetica, assembly GCF_039908645.1. Taxonomy (NCBI): domain Bacteria; kingdom Pseudomonadati; phylum Pseudomonadota; class Gammaproteobacteria; order Pseudomonadales; family Pseudomonadaceae; genus Pseudomonas; species Pseudomonas helvetica. The sequence continues at coordinate 2,611,651 of NZ_CP150917.1, read as the reverse complement.
CCAAGCCCTTCACCCTTGAACAACTGGCCGGCAAGATTCGCCACATGATCCGCCGAACCGGATGATTTGAGGCATAATCGCGCCCCGCCGCCACCACCGCTCCAAGGTAACTGCCCCAATGAAAGCTCAAGCCCGCCATATTCTGGTGAAAACCGCCGAAGAGGCCGAACAGCTCAAACAACGTATCGCCAAGGGTGAAGCCTTTGATGTGCTGGCCAAGAAGTATTCCACCTGCCCGTCTGGCAAACGCGGAGGTGACCTGGGCGAAGTTCGGCCCGGGCAGATGGTTGGCGCCATCGATGCGGTGATCTTCAAGAAACCGCTGCGTGTCGTGCATGGGCCGATCAAAAGCAAGTTTGGTTATCACCTGGTGCAGGTGTTTTACCGCGATTGAGAACACAGAGGGGGTCCTGTGGTGAGGGGGCTTGCCCCCTCACCACATTGACTGTATTTCAATCTTTGGGGATCAGTGCCCCCGGAACCTGGATCACCCGGCTCGCCAACCGATGCCCGGCTTCTGCAGCCTCTGCCGGGCTTGCGCCACGGAGCCGACTGGCCAGATACGCCGCGCTGAACGAATCCCCCGCCGCCGTGGTGTCCACCACCCGCTCGACGCGTAACGCCGGAACCTCGAACGACTCACCGTCACAGCGAATCAGACACGGCTCGGCGCCGCGCTTGAGCACCACTTCCGGTATGCCGATCTGCTCGTAGGCGGCGAACACCGCCGCCTCATCGGAAAAGCCGAACAACGCCTGTTCATCATCCACTGTCAGCAGTGCCAGATCGACATAGGGCAAGACTTCCCGGTACGCCGTCCGAGCCTGTTCGACGCTGCTCCACAAACGCGGCCGATAGTTGTTGTCAAAGACGATCCGCGCATCCCGCTGACGGGCTTCAATCAGTGTCTCGATGAGCTTTTTACGCCCTGCTTCGCCCAGCACCGCCAGGGTGATGCCACTGAAATACAGCACGTCGTAATCCGGCAGCGCCGCAAGAATCGGTGCCGCCGCCGGCGTGGTAAAGCAATCGCGCACGGCGGCTTCGTTGCGCCAATAGAGAAAACGACGTTCACCCGAAGCATCGGTCTGGATGCAGTACAAACCGGGCAAACGTCCCCGCAGTCGCTGGACCATGCCCAGACCGATACCTTCTTCGGACCAGCTCTGGCACATGGCATCGCTGAAGCTGTCATCGCCCAGCGCGGTGACGTAATCCACCGTGGCCCCATCACCCATTTCACGAGACAGGTAGACCGCGGTGTTCAGGGTGTCGCCGCCAAAACTCTGTTGCAAACTGCCGTCGGCGCGCTGCTGCAACTCGATCATGCACTCGCCGATCAGCGCAATGCGCGGGCTGTCGGGGCCGAGAGGGCTGAGGGTGTTCATGGTTGTGGGCTCTCTGGGGTTTCGGTGTTGTCTGGTAGGGCCTCATCGCGAGCAAGCTTTGCTCCTACGCTCAGCACAAACGCGTAGGAGCAAAGCTTGCTCGCGATGGCCGCGCCTCGGTCTCAAACCTTAAAAGCAGGTTTCCATGCTTTCGATGACGTTCAACTGCTCATCCACCAGGCAACCGGTGCGCCATTTGTCGAAGGTCAGGCACGGGTGAGACGTACCGAACGAGATGATGTCGCCCACACGCAACTGAACCCCGGGCGCGACCGTCATGAACGCATGCTGATCCATCACCGCCGTCACTTTGCAGGCACTGACGTCATCACCGATCGCTGGCAGCACACCCGCCCGGTAACGCAGCAACGGCACCGGCAGCCCCGCGTCATACGCTACATCGCGCTTGCCCAGGGCAATCACCGCAAACCCCGGCTCCGGCAACGACTGCACATGGGCCCAGACTTCCAGTGCCGGACGCAGGCCTTCATGCAAATCGCTTCGACGATCGAGCACGCAGCATTGTGCTTCCTTGTAGATGCCATGGTCGTGAGCCACGTAACTGCCCGGACGCAGCACGCTGAGGAAACGTCCGCCGGCGTTTTGGGCTTCGAACGACTCGGCGATCAGGTCATACCAGGCCGAGCCCGACGCAGTGATAATCGGCTTGCTGATGGCGAAAGCGCCGCTGTCTTGCAACTGCACCGCGAGGCGTACCAGGGATGCAGCAAAGTCGCGGATGCCGCTGACCGCCTGGTCGCCGTGAATCACCCCTTCGTAGCCTTCAATGCCGGTCAATGCCAACCCCGGCTGCGCTTTGATCGCCTCAGCCAGTGCCAGCACTTCGGCTTCGCTGCGGCAGCCGCAACGGCCGCCAACCACGCCGTACTCGATCATCACGTTCAAGCGCAGGCCGCGCGCGGCGAAAAATGCCCCGAGGTCGGCAACGTTGTCCGGGTGATCGACCATGCAGTAAAAGTCGAAAGACGGATCTGCCAGCAACTCGGCGATCAGCGCCATGTTTGGCGCCCCCACCAACTGATTGGCCATCAACACCCGGCGCACGCCATGGGCGTAGGCGGCACGAGTCTGCACCGCAGTGGCGAGGGTAATGCCCCAGGCGCCCGCCTCCAGTTGGCGACGAAACAACGACGGGGTCATGCTGGTTTTACCGTGCGGCGCCAGCTCGGCACCGCTGTGGCTGACGAATGCCTGCATCCAGTGAATGTTGTGCTCCAGCGCTTCGCGGTGCAGCACCAGCGCCGGCAGGCTGACGTCACGCACCAGGTTGGCGCCGGGTTGGCCGGCGCCCTTTTCCACGGCGGCGATGTTCAAGGCAGAAGACATGTTCTAACTCCTCACACGCGGCCGCGAACGGCCACTGTTATTCGTTGATGCGACGGGCCAGGTTGTTCGCACTTTCGATCAGCACCCGGCGATAGTCGTTGTAATTGTTCTTGGCATCGGCCCTTGGGGCGACGATGCACAGGGTCGCAATGGCGACGCCACTCGGGTCTTTCACCGGGGCGGCGAAGCAATGGGTAAAGGTGTCGGCGACGCTGTCGAAGGAGAAGAATCCGTCGATAGCGGCCTGACGGATTTCCGCCAGAAAACGCTCCAGCGGCAGGCGTTCGCCATCAGGCAGGATGAAGTCATCTTCATCGATCAGGTCGATTATTTGCTGATCGCTCAAGTGCGCCAGCAACAAGCGCCCGGAAGCGGTCCACGGGATCGGCGCGTTCTCGCCGATGTCCGAGGAAATGCGGAAGTGCCGTTCGCCCTCCTTCATCAGCGCCACCGTGTACTTGCGCCCGTTGAGCAGGCACATCTGCGCGGTTTCGCGGGTCTGGCTGACGATTTCCTGCAAGGCATGATCGGCCTCGCGGCTCAGGTCGAAATGGCGCAAATGCGCTTGCCCCAGAAAGTACAGTTGCCGGCCAAGATAGACGTGACCTTCCTTGCCCACCGGTTCGAGAATCCGTCGTTCAAGCAGCGACGCGACCAGTTCGTAGACCGTGGATTTCGGGCTGCCGATACCGCTGGCGATATCGTTCGGGCGCAGCGGCTGGCCAATTTCCTTGAGGAAGTCGAGGATATCGAACGCCCGGTCCAGACCGCGAGCCCGGCGCTTGATGGTGTCTTCGGTCATGTCAGTGGGTTCTCATTCAAATTCGCCGGGGAGTTTAACCAGAGTGAGGTCGCGACCGTTAGGCCCTCATCGCGGGCGCCTAGCTCTTGCCCGCGATGGGGCCACCTCGGTTCAGGCCTTCTTCTTATACGCCACACAATCAATCTCGACCTTGCAGTCGACCATCATGTTCGCCTGCACACAGGCCCGGGCCGGTGCGTGCTCGGGGCTGAAGTATTCGGAGAAGACTTTGTTGAAGCTCCAGAAATCCCGTGGATCTTCCAGCCATACGCCCGTACGCACCACGTCTTCCAGGCCATAGCCGGCTTCTTCGAGGATCGCGATCAGGTTGCGCATGGTCTGGTGAGTCTGTTCGACGATCCCGCCGGCAATGATTTCGCCGTCCACCGCTGGCACCTGGCCAGACACATGCAGCCAGCCATCCGCTTCGACCGCGCGGGCGAAAGGACGGGGCTGGCCGCCACCGGCGGTGCTACCAGTGCCGTAACGAGTAATGCTCATGGGTGTTTCTCCTGATTCGATATTGAATGTTAAAAACGCGTGTTCTTGAGAAACTCCGCCAAACGCGGAGATTGCGGGCGTTCGAACAGCTCCTTGGGTGGCCCCTGTTCTTCGATTCGCCCCTGATTCATGAAGACGATCTTGTCCGAGACTTCAAAGGCAAAACGCATCTCGTGGGTCACCAGCAGCATGGTCATGCCATCCTCGGCCAGGCCCTTGATCACGCTCAATACTTCGCCGACCAGCTCCGGGTCGAGTGCCGACGTCACTTCGTCGAACAGCATCAGGCTCGGGTTCATCGCAATCGCCCGGGCAATCGCCACGCGCTGTTGCTGACCACCCGACAACTGACCCGGATAGTGATCGCGACGTTCCAGCAGGCCGACACGCTCCAGCCATTTTTCCGCCAGCACCACCGCTTCGTCCTTGTGCAGCTTTTTGACTTTCAGCAGGCCAAGGGTGACGTTCTGCAACGCCGTGAGATGGGGAAACAGGTTGAACTGCTGGAACGCCATGCCGGTCATCGCCCGATGCTGGGCAATGACTTTTTCCGAGTGACGCACACGTTTGCCATTGACCTCGTGGTAACCGATGGACTCACCATCGAGCAGGATCTGCCCGCCCTGGAACTCTTCGAGCATGTTCACGCAGCGCAGCAGCGTGGTCTTGCCCGAACCGCTCGAGCCGATCAACGTGACCACGTTGCCACGCTGCATGGTCAGGTCGACGCCCTTGAGCACTTCGAGCGGGCCGTATTGCTTGTGCAGGCCGCGAATATCCAGCAGGGCCTGGCTAGCGTTCTGTGTCGAAACTTGAGCTTGAATCATGGCAAGGCCACCCGCTTTTCAATATGCCGGCCGAGTAATTCGATGGCGTAGTTGATGATGAAAAAGAGAAAACCGGCAAACAGGTAAAACTCCAGGGTCATGAAGGTCCGCGCAATGATCTGCTGGGTACTCAGCAGCAACTCGGCCACACCGATTACCGAGAGCAAGGTTGAAGCCTTGACGATTTCGGTCGACGAGTTGACCCAGGTCGGCAAAATCTGCCGCAGCGCCTGAGGCAGCAGCACGTAAGCGAGAGCCTGATAAAACGTCAGACCGATGGCCTTGCTCGCTTCCATCTGCCCACGTGGCAGCGCTTGCAACGCACCGCGAACGATCTCGGCAACGTGCGAACCGCAGAACAGCGTCAGCCCCAGCACTCCGGCCTGGAACGCATCGATCTGCCAGCCCAGTGCGGGCGCCATGTAGAAGCAGGCCAGCACCAGCACAAACACCGGCGTGCCACGGATCAGGTCGACGTAAAAACGAAACGGTGCACGCATCCATAGCGTGCCGTAGGTCAGCACCAGCCCGGCAACGATGCCGATCAGGGTACCCAGCATGATCGCCAGGACAGAGCACTGCACACTGGTCAAAAACCCCGACCAGAGGGTGTCGCGGGCGACCCATAATTCATGCAACCAACTTGGGGACTCGTACATGGGGGCGCTCCTAACGGCGAATCGCCAGACGCTGCTCGAGGTAACGCAGCAGCATCGCGATGAGATAACAGGCCGCAACATAGAGCGCTGTCGTCACCAGCCAGGTTTCAATCACCCGGTAGCTCTCGACGTTGATCTTGCGCGCGTAATAGGTCAGCTCCGGCACGGCAATCGCCGCCGCCAGCGAGGTGTCCTTGAACAGCGAAATGAAGTTGTTCGAGAGCGCCGGCAACACGTTGCGCAACATCACCGGCACGGTGACGTACGCCTTGACCTGCCACTCCCCCAGACCAATCGCCAGCCCGGCTTCACGCAGGCCTTTGGGGATGCTCAACAACCCGCCACGGAACACTTCGGTCAGGTACGCCCCGGCATACAACGACAGGGTGATGATGAACGACGGCAGCTTGTCCAGCCGGATACCCAGGCTCGGCAGCGCAAAGTAGATCAGCAGAATCAACACCAGAATCGGCGTGTTACGGATCACCGTCACGTACACCGACGCCAGCACCCGCAATGCGCGGTGCTTTGAGAGCAAAGCAAACGCCATCAGCAGGCCGATCACGCAACCGATGGCGATCGACACCAACGCCAGTTCAAGACCCAGGCCGAGCCCCGCCAGCAAGGTGTCGAAATCGCGCCAGACGGCGGCAAAGTTCAACTGATAGTTCATGGTCAGCAGTACCTTGAGCGGGGCGCGTTATGGGCGCCCCACTCTCACGGGATCATTTGAATTCGACAGGGAAGCCAATTGCCGGGGACGGCAGATCGACACCAAACCACTGTTTGAACGACGCCGCGTAAGTCGGGAACTCAACGCCGGTCATGGCTTCATGCAAGACGGTATTGACGAAATTCAGCCAGTCCTGATCGCCGCGTTTAACCGCGCAGGCGTAGGTTTGCGGGCTCCAGGCATAGGTCGGGCTGCGATAGCGGCCGGGGTTCTGCACCATCAGGTATTTGACCGAAGACTGGTCGGTGGCAGCGGTGTCGGCACGGCCGGAGTTCACTGCCTGGTACATCAGGTCGACGCTGTCGTATTGGTCAACCTTGGCCTTGGGCAGCGCCTGGTGCACCAGTTCTTCGGCATAGACGTTTTGCAGCACCGCCACGGTGACGCTGTCGCCGGCCGCCTTCAGGTCTTCGATTTCCTTGTACTTGCTGTTGGCCGGCAACAGCAGGCCAACGCCTTCGCGGTAGTACGGCAGGGTGAACGCCACTTGCTGCGCACGGCTGGCGGTGACGGTAATGAACTGGCAGCTCATGTCGACCTTGTCGGTCAGCAAATTCGGAATCCGCGCGTCTGACGACTGCACCACGAACTCGACCTTGCTCGGGTCATTGAACAAACCCTTGGCGACCATCCGCCCGATGTCGATATCAAAACCCTGCAATTTTCCGTCCGCGCCCTGGAAGTGCCACGGCGCGTTGGTGCTGCCCGTGCCCACGATCAAATGCCCACGCTTCAACACATTGTCGAGCCTGCTGTCCGCCGCCTGGGCAATGCCCACGGCAGAGGCTGTGGCCGCAAAGAGAAAAACACACGCTGTAAACAAGGAAAGTCGACGCTGCATGACGGGCACTCCAGGATGATGTTTATTCCGCTATAACGGAACATGGTATGTAACAACGGAATAGACAGCAGAAAGTGTGCCATAGCCCGAACGGAAAATCCCAAGGCAAATGAAATGTGAATCGAATCAACGGGATATGTGAAAGCACAAAAAAGGCGTTACCAAACGACGCAGCGCACAAGCGCTACCGTTGGCTACAGGCACGGGTAGTTGGGCCCCAATTGAGGGCGAGCGAGCCGATACGTGTCATGAAAACCACCATCCACTCTGCTACCACCGTTCGTCGACTTTTGTACCTGACCTGTCAGATCTGACAGTTGTAGGTTGCTTGTTTCTGGCGCTCAATCTTTTTACCCCGACTTCAGAGGCCTTTCAGATGTCGCTGAGTCGTGATGATCAACTTCGCGTAACACCCACTTACAGGAGTTTCCAAATGTCCCTACAACCCGCAGAAAATAATTTGCTGCTCAATGGTGATTTTTCACGGAAGGGAGAGCACTGGACACCTAACTCGCCAGCGAAGGTCGAGTATTCCGAGGGGTACTGTGCCTTGCAGGTTAATGCCCAAATTACTCAGCGCGTTACGTTCGAAGGCGGGGGAGATTTCAAGTTTTCCGTAAAAATGAAAACGGACAGTGGTTCAGCGTGCCAGGCAACGGTCGTGATGCATCCCTCCAAGCAGAGCAAACAACTCGATCTGGGCGGCGGCATGCACTGGACTGAAAAAGAACTTCACTTCTCTGCTCCAGCTGACACTCAGCACATGGAAGTCGAGTTGCTGGCAAACGATGGTGCAAGCGGCGTCTTCGGGTCGCGCTTTGATGATGTGGTGCTCAAACGGCTCTGAATGACGCTGTGGCTTGACGGCGGTCCGTCAATTCTCCTGACGGACCCGTTCGAACTCGCAACTTCTTTTAGTCTTTAGGTCTTTGCCAGTGAACGCGGCACGAACAGCTCTCACGTTCCGATCATGTTGAATACGTACTTGTCCCAACGTTTTCTGTGCAAAGGAGTATTCCGTGAATCCAAAAACCGCTCCCATTACCCTGGCGCCGCAATACCGCCGGGCATTGAAGACCTATCTCCCGGTTGTCCTGTATTTCGGCAGTCAGCACTGCTACGCCTGTGAGTTTGCCGGGCCGATATTTCGGGCGACGGCCGAGGCCTATAAAGATCGCGCCGAGTTTTACATGTTGAATACAGCCGAATCCCCCCGTCACCCCAAGGTCAGCGGCACCCCCACGGTGTTGTGCTATTGCAACGGGAAACTGCTGAGAAAGCTCAAAGGTTTTGATAGTGCGGAGACTTTGAACAACGTGTTTATCGCTCTCTTGGGCAAGGCTCGCGCTAAACCTGTCCCACGCAGACCGCAGCGTGACCTGCAATGGTTACGGCAAACCCTTGGCTCTTTACGCACCGTTCCACGGGCGCATCAGTTGCTCGCTCATCGCAGCGCGAAGACTTCGAAACCCTCGTCTCCAGTCTCTGCCGACGGTTGCACCAATCAGAACTGAACGCATCAGTGGTGCTTGAGCGTCGCCAGCACGCGCTCGGCGTTCTCCGAACACGCCATCCCCTCAGGCCGATCCTTGATGGTCTCGATCATGCCCAGCAACTTCGCCTTGCTCTGCGCCAGATGCTGTTGCATCTCTTCGATCTGTCCGACCTTGTGCTCAAGGCTCGACACCAGTTCGTCGTGCCTGAGCTCACCCTGCTTTGGACTGGTGAGCAACTGCTTGAGCTCTTCCAGGCTGAACCCGGCCTGCTGCGCACACTGGATGATTTGCAGGGTTTGCAGCACCTCTGCCGGGTAGCGCCGATAACCGTTGGCCAAGCGCTGGACCTGGCCGATCAACCCCTGGCTTTCGTAAAACCGGATGCGCGAAGCGCTCAGGCCGCTCATTTGCGCCAACTCACCAATCTTCATCAGAACCTCATTACCACGCTTGACATTAAAGTTAACTTTAAGCTTAGCCTCACCTCTCCACTACTGAGGAGTCAAGCATGTCGCCCTTTCACGCGTTGAATCTGCCCAACGGCCAGACGATCGGCAATCGCATCGCTAAAGCGGCGATGGAAGAAAACCTTGCCGACACTGATCAAGCCCCCTCACAGGCCTTGATGCAGCTCTATCGGGCCTGGGCTGATGGCGAGGCCGGTTTGCTGTTGACCGGCAACGTAATGATCGACCGTCGGACCATGACCGGCCCCGGCGGTGTAGTGCTGGAGGATGAACGGCACCTTGAACGTTTCCGTCAATGGGCTGCGATTGGTCGGGCCAAGGGCGCACAGTTCTGGATGCAGCTCAACCATCCCGGGCGCCAGACCATGGCCAATCTCGGTCAACCCGCCTGGGCGCCGTCTGCCGTGGCGCTGGAAATGGGACAGTTCTCGAAGATGTTCGCCCAGCCCACACCGATGAGCGAAGACAACATCCAGGAGGTCATCCAGCGCTTCGCCACCAGCGCTGCCCTGGCCGAAAAAGCCGGTTTTACCGGTGTGGAAATTCACGCGGCGCATGGCTACCTGATCAGTCAATTCCTGTCGCCATTGAGCAATCGACGAACCGACCGCTGGGGCGGTTCGCTGGAAAATCGCGCGCGCTTGTTGATTGAAGTGGTGAACGCCGTTCGTGCAGCCGTCACGACAGACTTCTGCGTCGCGGTGAAACTCAATTCCGCCGACTTCCAACGTGGCGGCTTCGATGCCGACAATGCGCGGCAGGTCATCGACCTGCTCAACCCGCTTGCCATCGATCTGCTGGAGTTGTCGGGTGGCAGCTATGAAGCTCCGGCGATGCAAGGCGAAGCCCGCGACGGTCGGACTCTGGCGCGCGAGGCCTACTTCCTCGAAATGGCCGGTGAACTGGCGAGCCGGGCACAGATGCCGGTAATGGTGACTGGCGGTATCCGACGCCTGCCGGTTGTCGAACAGGTGCTGGCCAGCGGCATTGCCATGGCCGGTATCGGCACCGCGCTGGCGGTCGAGCCGTTGCTGGTCAAACTGTGGCGCGAGGGACATGACAGCCACCCACAATTGCCGCCGATCACCTGGAAACGCAAGCCCTTGGCGGCACTGGCCAACATGGCCGTGGTGCGCTTTCAGATCCAGCGCCTGAGCCGCGGTCGCCAGCCAAAACCTGCGGTGTCGGCACTCTGGGCGTTGATTCTCGACCAGTTGTACATCGCCAAACGCACGCGCCAGTACCGGGCAGCGATGAGCAAATAGCCGGATGGCTTATGCAATCCTCGTGGAGCTGCCTGCGGCCGCTTCACGGGTGAGGGTCAGCGAAACAGGCGGGGCCAGTGCCAACGAGCGGGTCGAGGACGCTTGAACCGTTCCCAGAGCATCCAGCCCATGCTCAACAGCATCAACGGCACATGCCCCTGCTCTGCCAGCATCGGCAACAACATCAGCGCCCAGCACGACCCGACGCACCAGCCTGCGCTGACCACACCATAGGCCAGACAATCCTTGATAAACCCCCAGCCGAACGCCGAAATCCTTGGCTGGTGATGACAGCGGTTCAGGTACCGTTGTTTGAGCGGCGAGGCCTGCCACACCAGACACACGGCCAAAGTGACGATAAACGCCATCGCCTGCGAAACCCCAAACATCACCCGCGCCGCGACTACCAAGGTCATGAGCAGCAGACCGGTTAGCGTCCAGACACTGGTGAAACCCAGCACAAACAACACCACTGCCTGCCAGCGCTTCCTCAGCAAACTGCGTTGCCATACATACGTCAGCGGATGGACCAGCAGCAAAGGAGTCATCGCCAGCAACATCGATAGCCATGAAACCACCAACTGGCGAGGAGGATTGAACAGCAACGCCTGTTCAATCCCCTGCCAGCTCGCGGCATAAGCAAGCGGCACGAAGGCTCCGCAGAATGCCGGGATAGACAGCATCTGCACCGAACCGAGGAGCAGCCCCCAACCTGCCAGGCTGATCAGGATCAGCCACGGCAGGAAGCCTCGGGTCACGGCCTGGATGAGGTATGCCCCCATCTTCAGTCGCCTTGCCGATAGACACTCACACGACCGACCGTGATGTTGTCCTCGGCCTGAACATCGGTCACCGGCACAAAGCGCACTTGCAATTTCGCCAGAACCGGATGGCCGCTGGCACTGAGCTTGTCGAAGACATCAGTGATTTCCAGCACATGGCTCACACCCTTGCCGCCATGCTGGCTGTCCGGACTGCTGGCCTTGCGCACGCCAAACAGCGAGATCGACCCAACGTATTGGTCAGGCAGCGCCGACAACTGTCCCTCGACCGGCAGACTGATGTACACGTCGAAGGTCGCCGCGTCATTGTTTCCGCGGATGTTTTCCAGGTTGAGGTACACCCGGTCCAGGGAATGCTCCGCAACCGTGGGGGCAAAGGCCCGGGATTTCAGGTTGCCCATCAGCTTGCCCGAGGTGCTCTGATCGAGTTGCAACGGCGTCTCGACTGTAGCGCCGGTCAAGGCGATGGCTTTGTCATTGGCGCCGAGCAGTTCGGCGGGTGATTGGGCGCTCATGGATTTTTCCTTCACTACTGCCGCACCAAGAGGCTCGGGGCTTGCGCCCAAGGTTTCCAAGCGTTGTTGAAATGCCCGGGTACCGTGCAGCGGGTCGGACGTATCCTCATAACTATAATCCAGCTTCGGTGCCCGGGTATCGAGCATGTCAGACACCTTGAACGGCCACGAATCGCCGCTGACCGTCGGCACCACGAAACCCCGACCCGGGGTCGGCGGACCATTGAGCCACGCACCGTTGACCGGGTTGCGGTTCTGCCGGTCACGCTGCAGCCACACGTCCCAGAGCCGGTCGATGTTGGCGTGATGCAGCCAGAATATCGGGTCCAGACCAGCGGTATCCGGATCGATCATCAACCCCGGTACCCGGGTGCCCTGTTGCTGGCCGCCCACGGCGACGTGCACGTAGTTGTGCGGTTGCGACTCGAGCCGGCCGCTGACCTGGCCATAGTGCTCGAACACCGTGACCGGGCCACCAAAACCTGGAGAGCCACCGCCGGAACCGCCGGCGAAATCATGATCGGTAAGGGCCGGACGCAGATTGATCCGCTGCTCGTTGAGCACCACCACCCCGTTACCGGTCGGGCCAAACCGGCGAGCTACAAACAAGGGATTCTGCTCACCGTTGGGCAACGTGGTCGCCGCGAAACAGGCCGGAAGCTTCAGCGTCTGCTGGTTCTCGTTGTAGTTCCAATACGGCAGGGCCCAATCACTTGGCCCTCCGAGGCTGACGATAGCCTTGCGGACGATCTGCTCGAATGAAGCAAGATAGCCGCGGTGCCACGGCAAAAAGTACCAGCTCTGGTGCTGACACTGGTTCCAGTAGGTGTCCTGATCTGCCTGGGACGGTAGCTGCTCACCCCGTCGCAGATAACCGGCGCTTTGCCAAAGGGGAATATCGATACCGTGAATCGCCGCCAGAAACCGCCAACTGGTGCGGTCAGTGATCGGTCGTTGTTGAAGGACTCCGACGCCACGCGCATACCACAACAAGGTATCGCTCCAGCCAGAACCCAGCTTCCATACATCACGCCGTACATGTGCCATGGTAGTTCTCCCTGAAAAACCGCGTGAATGAGGAGCACACTCCTCAACAAGCAACGGTAGATCAGGTGCCGCACAGCCCCTGTGAAAGCAGACCGGCGGCATGACCTTCACGGCCAGGCAGAATCGGCGATCATTTACCGCCCGGAAAAACGTAACCGCGAGAGCATTCGCAGGTCGCCGTCCAGGTAATAGGCGTTGGTCCAACTGTCATCCACTGCCAGGGGCGGAACCTGCTTGAGGTCCTCTTGCCTGGCGGCATAGCGGAATCGGTAATGCTCGTAAAAGCGCAGCAATTCCAGGCCATAGCGGTCGGCCAGATCGGTGTCGCCGCGAATGATCAGGAAGTTTTCGTCGTTGCCTTCACTGGCATTGATGCTCAGATTGTGGCTGCCGCTGATGATGATCGGCGCGTCGGTGGTGAAGTCGACGACGATGGCTTTGAGGTGCACCAGCAAATCGCCCTTCTGGCCTTTCATGCTTTCCTTGAGCCAGCCTTCGATACCGGTGTTGAGCAACGCAGTGGCGGCGAAATCGGCCGTGCGGTCGGCGTGATAACCGGTGATGCGGCTGGCGGTGTTTTGCAGGCCATAGCGCAGCACATCGTCGTGGGGCTGGCCGAGCAAGGCGTTGAGGATTTCGTCCGGCAGCGCGAACGCGGTGACAAACAGAACGTCCTTCTTCGCCGCATTGATGATCTCGACGAATTGCTGCAGATCGGCCTGGCCGGTACGCGGTGAGAATCCGACAAACAACGGCTGTGACGGGTCCATCGGGTTGTTCTTGGTCAACCAGCTGCGTGTAGCACCCACGTCGGCCGGCGCAGCCCAGATCTGCTCGAACACTTGCAAATAACGGACACCCACAGCGGTATTGTCCAGCACATGCACCACGTTGGCCTGGCGGTAGACGCCGTTGTCGGTGAAATTGGTACTGCCGCACAGCACCGATTGCGGCCGATATTCACCACCATCGATCTTGCTCAGCACGATGAATTTGTCATGGAAGATCGCGTGGGTCACCCGCCCCCGCTTGCTCTCGTCGGGAAGCTTCGCCAGGCTCTCTTCATTCATGGTGGTGTCGGCATCACCGGGCTTGGCGTGATACAGCACCCGAACCTTGGCACCGCGCCCAAACGCCGCGTTGACCGCATCGATAATGGTCGGCAGTTGATACTCGTAAATCGCGATGTCCAGCGCCCACTGGCCATCCACGGCGCGCTCGATGAAACCGGTGATCTGCTCCAGCAAGCCGTTCTCCAGCCATTGCCGTGGTGCGGCGGGCCAGTCGTCGAGGGACAGGTTCTTGTTGGCGCTCAGCTGTGCGTCGAGCTCGGGGAACTTGCGGGAGAATGCCTGGCTGGCCGCCACCGCACGATTGAAAATGACATGCTGGCCCGCCGGCAGGCCATTGTCGGTGGTAACCGTCACCGCCAGGGCCTCGCCCAGTTGCGGCGCATCCGGCGTGCCATAGGCCAGATGCACCCGATAGTTGATCGTCACGCCCGGATTGACGGCGTAATCAGCCCAGCGAAATTTCTGCAACGGCGCGCTGTCGCTGGGCGTCGCGTTGTACTGGGGAAAGGTGTGCGACTTGCCGGGGAAGGTCAGGCTGTTGAACAAAAACTCCCAAGGCCCGCTGCCTTGCTGTTTTTCGATGGCGAAACCGAGCAGGCCTTTGCGTCGCGGTTCGGCCAGGTCCATGGCCAGTAACACACCGTTGGTACCGGCATAGGCTTTGACCCGGAAATCGTCCTGACTGTTAGCGGCTAGAACACGCATGATCCACTCCTGTGATGAGCTGAATCCACAGCATAGGTGCTGTGGGTAATTCGGCAGATTAAAGCGTGTCGATATGTCGATAGTCTGCGTTCAATTCGTGCGCCAGGACCTTCGCCCGCCCCAATCGAATCGGCCCGCGCTCGATGTCCACCAGCAGCGCCGGGCAATTGAGCGCCACCTGCATTGGCGTGTTTTTTAGACGGCCATCGGTCAACAGCAACACGCGTTGTTGCTCTGCCGGGAAACGCTTTTGCCGCAACGCCAACCACTTCGTCGCCTCATCCAGCGCGGCGAACAACGGCGTGCCTCCGCCCGCACCGAGTGCGTCGAGCCAGTCGCGCAGGCTGGCCGAGGCTTTCAGGCCTTGCACTTGCCACTTCGGCGCAGCACCACTGGCGGTCAACAGCGCAAGGCGCGCACGTTGGCGATAGGCGTCGTCGAACAATTGCGCCAGCAGGCCTTTGGCGTCGCTCAGCGCCTGATGACGCCGGGTCGAGGCCGAGGCATCGACAATCACCAGCCACAGCTCGTGAGGTGAACGACTGCGCAGGTGAAACAGCAGATCTTCGCGCTGACGCGGACGGCCGTTGAGCAGCGTGCCG
Organism: Pseudomonas helvetica; assembly: GCF_039908645.1. Taxonomy (NCBI): domain Bacteria; kingdom Pseudomonadati; phylum Pseudomonadota; class Gammaproteobacteria; order Pseudomonadales; family Pseudomonadaceae; genus Pseudomonas; species Pseudomonas helvetica. The sequence goes on along the minus strand of NZ_CP150917.1, from coordinate 2,596,601 downwards.
GGCCAATTGACCGAGCCGTTTTGGCTGGCTCGACGCTGACCTTGCCTGCCATTTTTCAGGCGTCCTGCGCGGGGTTTGGCATTCGCCCCCGCATCAGATCGAGGGCGAATGCCTAGGGCTTTTTTGGCCAGCTCGGCACTTCACGGCGGGCGCCGGTGGGTAATGCCTGAGCCGGCATTTCACCCCACTGGCCCTGGCCTTCGCCGGGGTTCGGTTGTTGGGTTGCGGACGAGTCTGGCGTGGTGTTCTGGCGCGGCGCAGACGGCGGCGTGTCGCGACGCCGATGGCGCAAGGCAAACTCGGCGACGGCATCGATGTCTTCCTCGCTGATCGCCCCGGCCCCACGCCACGCCGCATGGGCGCGAGCGGCACGCAGCCAGACCAGGTCGGCGCGCAAGCCGTCGACCCCGGCGGCAAAACAACGCTCGGTGATCTGCGCCAGCGCCTGATCATCCAGAGGAATGTTCGCCAGTGCCGCACGTGCACCTTGGCAGCGTTCACGCAATGCCTGCTGCTGAACTTCCCAGTCGGCGCAAAAAGCCTGGGGGTCGCTGTCGAAGTCCAGCCGGCGACGGATGATCTGACCGCGCTCAAGCGGCGCCGTGTGACCGCTGAGGGCGACGTTCAGGCCGAAACGGTCGAGCAGTTGCGGACGCAGCTCGCCCTCTTCCGGGTTCATGGTGCCGATCAGTACAAAGCGCGCCGAATGCCGATGGGAAATGCCGTCGCGTTCGATCAGGTTGGTGCCGCTGGCAGCGACGTCGAGTAACAGATCCACCAGGTGATCGGGCAGCAGATTCACTTCATCGACATACAACACGCCGCCGTCGGCCTTGGCCAACACACCGGGGGAAAACTGCGCACGGCCTTCACCCAGCGCGGCGTCCAGATCCAGGGTACCGACCAGCCGCTCTTCAGTCGCGCCCAACGGCAAGGTGACGAATTGCCCGCTGGCGAGCAAATCCGCCAGGCCACGGGCCAACGTCGACTTGGCCATGCCCCGCGGGCCTTCGATCAGCACGCCGCCGATTTTCGGGTCGATGGCCGTCAGGCACAGCGCCAGTTTCAGGGCATCGGCGCCGACCACGGCGGAGAGCGGGAAATGCGGGGTGTCGGTCATCGGGTTTTCTCGTATGTGGTCGGTGGTGTCTATTAGTACATATCACGGACAAGCCCGGCATTTGTGGCGAGGGGGCTTGCCCCCGTTCGACTGCGCAGCAGTCGGAAACCAGCGGACGCGTAATATCTGACACACCGTGATCGTCGTTTTGGGGCCGCTTCGCGGCCCAACGGGGGCAAGCCCCCTCGCCACAGGATTAACGGTCGGAGCGCAATTTTGTGCCGGGCATCAACTGTCTTCTTCTATATCCAGCAGCAAATTCTCCAGCGCCTCGCGGTACTCGCCCGGCTCCTGCCACATCCCGCGTTGCTGGGCTTCGAGCAGGCGTTCGGTCATGTCGCGCAAGGCGTGCGGATTATGCTGCTGGACGAATTCGCGGGTCGACGGGTCAAGCAAATAGGCGTCGGCGAGCAAGGCGTACTGGTGATCGTCGATCAACTGCGTGGTGGCGTCGAAGGCGAACAGATTATCAACGGTGGCCGCCAGTTCAAAAGCGCCTTTGTAGCCGTGCCGCTTGATCCCGTCGATCCACTTCGGGTTCGCCGCTCGGGAGCGGATCACCCGGTTCAGCTCTTCCTTGAGGGTGCGGATCTTCGGTAAATCCGGCTGACTGTGGTCGCCATGGTAGCTCGCCACCGCTTCACCGCTGAGGCTTTCGACGGCGGCGAGCATGCCGCCCTGGAACTGGTAATAGTCGTTGGAATCGAGCAAGTCGTGCTCGCGATTGTCCTGGTTTTGCAGCACCGCCTGAACCTGGCTCAAGCGCTGGGCGAACTGTTCGCGAGCGGCCGTGCCCTCATCGGAACCGCCATAAGCGTAGCCGCCCCAGTTCAGATAGACCTCGGCCAGATCCTCGCGGCTCTGCCACAAACGGCCATCAATGGCGCCCTGCACGCCCGCGCCATAGGCACCGGGCTTGGCGCCGAAAATCCGCCAGCCGGCCTGTCGTGCGGCGGCCTCCTCGTCCAGACCGGACTGGATCAGCGCTTCGCGTTCGCCGCGAACCTTGGCCGCCAACGGGTTCATGTCGTCCGGTTCATCCAGCGCGGCAACCGCTTGCACGGCCGCGTCGAACAACCGAATCAGGTTGGCGAAGGCATCGCGGAAGAACCCGGAAACGCGCAACGTCACATCCACGCGCGGCCGGTCGAGCAGGCTCAGCGGCAGAATTTCGAAGTCGTCGACCCGCTGACTGCCCGTCGCCCAGACCGGACGCACGCCCATCAGTGCCATGGCCTGGGCGATGTCATCGCCGCCGGTGCGCATGGTCGCCGTGCCCCAGACCGACAAACCCAACTGGCGCAAATGATCGCCGTGGTCTTGCAGGTGCCGTTCAAGAATCAGGTTCGCCGACTGGAATCCAATGCGCCAGGCGGTGGTGGTCGGCAGGTTGCGCACATCCACCGAGTAGAAATTGCGCCCGGTGGGCAGCACATCGAGGCGTCCGCGACTCGGTGCGCCGCTAGGCCCTGCCGGAACAAAGCGACCACTGAGCGCATCCAGCAGACCGCGCATTTCTGCCGGGCCGCAGGCGTCCAGTCGCGGTGCGACGACGTCACGCAAGCTGCCGATGATCGCACCGACGTCACCCCAGCCGGGCTGACTCAACAACTCGACATCAGCGCTGAGCGCCTGCTCGATCAACTGCGCGGCGAACAGCTCAAGACGTTCGCGAGTGTCGCCAGCGGTGCGCCATGCCTCAGCGCTGAGCGTCAGCAATTCAGTCGGTTTCGGACCGGACCAAGGATCGGACAACACACAATCCAGCGGATCGAACCCGAGCGTGAAAGCCTTGGCCAACGCCCGGAGCAAACTCGATTGCGCCCCTCGACCGTCACCGCGCGGAATGCGCAGCAACGCCAGCAAGGTGTCGATACGCAGACGCCCGCTTGGCGATTCGCCGAACACGTGCAGCCCGTCGCGAATCTGCGACTCTTTCAAGTCGCACAAATAGGTGTCCAGACGCGGCAACCAGATCGCGGCATCGGCGTCGCTGTCGAGCTTCTCGTCGAGTTGCAACTCACGGTCGATATGGGTTTCACGCACCAGATTAAGGATGTCGCGCTGCAACTCACGCGCTCGGCGTGGGTCGAGCAATTGGGCTTCGTAATACTCGTCGGCCAACAGTTCCAGATTGCGCAACGGGCCGTAGGTTTCCGCGCGGGTCAGCGGCGGCATCAGGTGGTCGATGATCACTGCCTGAGTCCGCCGTTTGGCCTGCGCGCCTTCGCCCGGGTCGTTGACGATGAACGGATAGATGTTCGGCAGCGGCCCGAGCAATGCGTCCGGCCAGCAGCTTTCGGACAGGCCAACGCCCTTGCCCGGCAACCATTCGAGGTTACCGTGCTTGCCGACGTGAATCACCGCGTGGGCGCCGTAGGCCTGACGCAACCAGAAATAGAACGCCAGGTAACCGTGGGGCGGCACCAGGTCCGGATCGTGATAGACCGCGCTCGGATCGACCTGATAACCGCGCGCTGGCTGAATGCCGACAAAGGTCAGGCCAAACCGCAGCCCGGCGACCATCATTCGTCCACTGCGGAACATCGGGTCGTTTTCAGGCGATCCCCAACGTTCCAGCACCGCTGCACGGTTGGCTTCGGGCAAAGCGTTGAACATCGAATAATAGTCGGCCAGTGCCAGACTTTGCTGGCACGGGCGCAGGTCGATGCTCTCCAGGTCATTGCTGACCCCGCCGAGCAATTGCTGAATCAATGCGGTGCCGCTTTCCGGCAAACCGGCGGGCAATGGATAGCCCTCGGCGTGCAGCGCCCGCAGGATATTCAGCGCCGCAGCCGGCGTGTCGAGGCCAACGCCGTTACCAATCCGCCCATCGCGGGTCGGGTAGTTGGCGAGGATCAGCGCAATGCGTTTTTCAGTATTCGCCACCCGCGCCAACTCGACCCAGCGCCGCGCCAGTTCAGCGACAAAATCCATGCGTTCAGGTTGCGGTCGATAGCAGACCACGTCGGACTGACTGCGCTCACTGCGCCAAGCCAGATCCTTGAAACTGATCGGTCGGCTGATGATCCGCCCATCGAGCTCCGGCAAAGCGATGTGCATCGCCAGATCCCGCGGGCCAAGCCCTTGCTCGCTGGCACGCCAACCGGGTTCGTTGTCCTGGGCGCAGATCGCCTGGATCACCGGGATATTGCGCCGGAAGGGTCGCAGATGCGGGGCTTCGGGGCTCGATTGAGCAAACCCGGTGGTGTTGAGAATCACCGAGGCCTGCACCTCATCCAGCCAATCCTCGACCACCGTCAGGCAGCCGGGCTCTTTCAAACTGGCCAGCGCTATCGGCAGCGGGTTCAGCCCCGCTGCCTGCAAGCGCTGGCAGAAAACATCGATGAAAGCGGTGTTCGCCGCCTGCAAATGCGAACGGTAAAACAGCACCGCCGCCACCGGTTGATCAAGCTGCCAGTCGGCTTGCCAATCGCCCAGCGTCGCGTTGCTTTTGTGTGGGTGGTAAATCGCGGTACGCGGCAAGGTCTGCGGTTCGGACCAGTGGTAATCGCGGCCCAGCCAACGGCTGGCCAGACAGCGATACAAATCCAGCGCATTGCCCATGCCGCCCTGACGCAAAAAGTGCCAAAGCCGCTCGCGGTCTTCGACAGGCACGGTGCTGAGGTCGCTGAGCTCCGGGTCAGGACGGTCATCGCCCGGCACCAGAATCAGTTGCACACCGCGTTGCGACAGCTCCACCAGACGTTCAATGCCATAGCGCCAATAGGCGATCCCGCCGTGCAGCGAGATCAGAATCACCTTGGCGTGGCGCAGCACTTCGTCGACGTACAAGTCGACCGAGGCGTGATTCTGCACCTGCATCGGGTTGGCCAGGCGCAGGCTCGGATAGTCCTCGGGCAACTGCTGCGCCGCTTCGGCGAGCAGCGCCAGACTGGAGTCGCCGCTGCACAGAATCACCAGCTCGGCGGGGGTTTGGCCAAGGTCGGCAATGTTGTCATCCGAGACGAAACCGCCGGGCTGGGTCCTGAGCAGGTGCATGGGTTAAACGCTGAGCGCGGCGCGCAATTGCGCTTCGAGCAAGACGGCGTCCAATTGCTGGCCGATCAGCACCAGACGGGTGCTGCGCGCTTCGTCTGCGCCCCACTGACGGTCGAAGTGCTTGTCGAAACGCGTACCCACGCCCTGGATCAGCAGGCGCATCGGCTTGCTCGGGATCGCGGCGAAGCCCTTGACCCGCAGGATGCCGTGCTGAACCACCAATTGGGTCAGGGCATCGAGCAACAGGCTTTCGTCGGCTTGCGGCAGTTCGATGGAAATCGAATCGAAAGCGTCGTGATCGTGATCATCGTGGTCGTCGCCATCGTGGTGATGGTCGTGGTGGCTGTGACGTCCGTCGATGTGCTCTTCAGAGCCGGCGCCCAGACCGATCAGCACGTCCAGCGGCAAGCGACCGCTGCTGGCTTCGATGATTTTCACCGCGGGCGGCAGTTCTTCGGCGACTTCCAGGCGCACTTTGGCCAGATCTGCCGGGCTGATCAGGTCGGCCTTGTTGAGAATCACCAGGTCGGCGCTGGCCAGTTGGTCGGCGAACAGCTCGTGCAGAGGCGATTCGTGGTCCAGGTTCGGGTCGAGTTTGCGCTGGGCATCGACCTGATCCGGGAACGCAGCGAAAGTACCAGCGGCCACGGCCGGGCTGTCGACCACGGTGATCACCGCATCCACGGTGCAGGCGCTGCGGATTTCCGGCCACTGGAAGGCCTGGACCAACGGTTTTGGCAGGGCCAGGCCGGAGGTCTCGATGAGGATGTGGTCGAGATCGCCGCGACGGGCAACCAGTTCGCGCATCACCGGGAAGAACTCTTCCTGAACGGTGCAGCACAGGCAGCCGTTGGCCAGTTCATACACGCGGCCGTTGGCTTCTTCTTCAGTGCAGCCGATGGAGCATTGCTTGAGGATTTCGCCGTCAATGCCCAGCTCGCCAAACTCGTTGACGATCACCGCGATGCGTCGGCCCTGGGCGTTATCGAGCATGTGCCGCAGCAAGGTGGTTTTGCCCGAGCCGAGGAAGCCGGTAACGATGGTGACGGGAAGTTTGGCCAGTGTTTTCATCGGATGCCCTTTGGCAAGGTGGCGGGCATACGGGACGACAACCGGCAGCGCTTGAGCGCGCGGAAGAATTCGCCACCGGATCACCCCGCCCGGTTGTAGTGAGAATCTGTAGCGAGGCAGGTCTCCTGGCTGACGGTGGGCCAGTCTTTCGACTGACGATTCCTGCACCTTCCCGCGCCTGAAAACAAAAGAGCGCAGTGGCATGGCAGAAACGAAACCGTTCACAGTTGCGGGGGCAGCCGCGGCATCGACCGCGTTCCCTTCTTAGCTTCGGCGCACGCGCCAAAGAACCTCGAAAGCGCAAGGCTACGCATCGCATCGGGGCGGGTCAATGTTCGCGATCCACTGTGGCGAGGGGGCTTGCTCCCGCTGGGTCGCGAAGCGGCCCCTCATTCCCGCAAGTACCCCGCGTGCACACGATTTACGACGGCTGCGCCGCCGAGCGGGAGCAAGCTCCCTCGCCACAGGGTTCTGCTTAGACCTCAACTGAGAACGCGTGCCAATTGACGCCCCGCCCTCGCCCATGCTCTCCTACGCACCTTGTTACGGGTGCCCTTCATAGGGTGAAACGGGAAACCGGTGAATCATGTGCTTTACTCAAAAGCCATGTCAGTCCGGTGCTGCCCCCGCAACGGTAAGCGAGCGAAGAATCAGATCCACTGTGCCAGCAGTTCGGCATGGGAAGGCGATTCTTGCAGGTTCGGCGAATGCCAGCCCCTCGTGAGCCCGGAGACCGGCCCGCAACACATCAATAACAAACCCGCGGTGGGCGGGCGCTGTTTTAGCCTCTGCGTGCCCGGCTCGCGGGGGTTTGCATGCGCTCGATTCACCCACTGACTGACCAGAGGGAAGCGCCATGTCGATCATCAGCAGCACTCGCCACGTCACCACCAGCACCACCTCCACCCTGAGCCAACGCCTCGTTGCCGCTATTGGCGCATCGATTCTGGGCGCGTGCCTTGTGTATTTCGCCGGCTTCTCGCACATCGACGCGGTGCACAACGCCGCCCACGATACCCGTCACAGTTCTGCGTTCCCGTGCCACTGAGACCTGCCGAGATGATCAAGCGTATAGCGCAAACCGCAGGTTTCACCGGCTTGCTGGCCGCCCTGCTGCTGACCCTGCTGCAAAGCTTCTGGGTCGCGCCGCTGATTCTGCAGGCGGAGACCTACGAAAAAGCCCCGGCGGCTGAAGTCCATGAACATGCCGAAGGTGCCATGGCTGGTCACACCCACGATGCAGAGGATTGGGAACCGGAAGATGGCTGGCAGCGCGTGCTGTCGACCACTGGCGGTAATCTGGTGGTCGCCGTCGGTTTTGCGCTGATGCTCGCGGGTCTCTACACCCTGCGCGCGCCGACTCGCACTTCTCAAGGCCTGCTCTGGGGATTGGCCGGTTACGCGACCTTCGTCCTCGCTCCGACCCTGGGCTTGCCGCCGGAATTGCCGGGAACTGCCGCCGCAGACCTGACACAACGGCAGATCTGGTGGATCAGCACGGCAGCGTCCACCGCTGTCGGTATCGCGCTGATCGTGTTCGCCCGGCATTGGCTACTGAAAGTGCTCGGTGTCGCCATTCTGGCCGTGCCGCACATCATCGGCGCACCGCAGCCTGAAGTGCATTCGATGCTGGCCCCCGAAGCCCTCGAAGCGCAATTCAAAATCGCCTCGCAGCTGACCAACGCCGCGTTCTGGCTGGCCATGGGCCTGATCAGCGCTTGGTTGTTCCGCCGCAAAAGCGATGGTCAATACCACGCATGAGTGAAACGCGCGCAGCGCCGACCCTGGTGGTCGGCCTGGGCTGCCAGCGCGGCTGCCCGGCCAGCACGCTGCGCACGTTGCTCGACCAGGCGTTGCAGGCTCATCACATCGAATTACGAACGATCAAGGCCTTGGCCAGCATCGATCTGAAACGTGATGAGCCCGGTCTGATCGAGTTGGCCCGGCAACTGTCACTGCCACTGATCTGCTTCAGCAGCGAGCAACTTTCCAGCTATCAAGCGCAACTCAGCCATCGCTCGCAAATCGCTTTCGAGCGCACCGGCTGCTATGGCATAGCGGAAAGTGCCGCACTGGCCCTCGCCGAACAACTGGCGCAGACACCGGCAAAACTGCTGATCCCGCGACAAAAATATGCCCAGGCGACGTTTGCATTGGCCGGCGCCGCGTAAAATCCTCGATAATCCCCGCCTTCGATCATGAGCAATCTTCATCTGAAGCCTTGCTTTGACAATTTTTCACAGGAGCCGGCCATGACCGTCTACTTCATTGGCGCAGGTCCCGGCGACCCGGAACTGATCACGGTCAAGGGCCAGCGACTGATTCGCAGCTGCCCGGTGATCATCTACGCCGGCTCGCTGGTGCCTGAAGCCGTATTGGAAGGCCATCAGGCTGAACAGGTGGTCAACAGCGCCGAATTGCACCTGGAACAGATCGTCGAACTGATCAGAATCGCCCACGACAAAGGTCAGGATGTAGCGCGCGTGCATTCCGGCGATCCGAGCCTGTATGGGGCGATCGGCGAGCAGATTCGTTATCTGCGCGAGCTGAACATTCCGTTTGAAATCATTCCTGGCGTCACCGCCACTGCTGCGTGTGCAGCGTTGTTGGGTGCCGAGCTGACGCTACCGGACATCTCGCAAAGCGTCATCCTGACCCGCTACGCCGACAAGACCGCGATGCCGCCAGGCGAAGAATTCAGCAGCCTGGCCCAGCATGGTACGACCATGGCGATTCATCTGGGGGTCAATCACCTGGAGAAAATCGTCGCTGAACTGCTGCCGCATTACGGCGCGGACTGCCCGATTGCGGTGGTGCATCGGGCCAGCTGGACGGACCAGGATTGGGTGGTGGGAACGCTGACAGACATCGCCGAAAAGGTTCAGGCCAAGGGATTCCGGCGTACGGCGCTGATTCTGGTGGGTCGGGTGTTGGGCAGTGACACCTTCAGCGAATCGTCGCTGTACCGCGCCGGGCATGCACATCTCTACCGCCCTTAGGTGCACACATAACCTGTGGTGAGGGGGCTTGCCCCCGTTGGGTCGCGAAGCGGCCCCCTGTGTTCTTTCAGACATACCGCTTTGCGACGGCTTCGCCGCCGAGCGGGGCGGTGCGGCGTTCCGACAAGCCCCCTCGCCACAAATCGCGGGCATAAAAAAACGGCGCTCACGGGCACCGTTTTTCATGTCGCAGCGAACACCTTAGTAGTAGGCGTTTTCTTTCTGCGTGTGGTCGGTCACGTCACGGACACCTTTGAGCTCGGGAATGCGCTCAAGCAGCGTGCGCTCGATGCCTTCCTTCAGGGTCACGTCAGCCTGGCCGCAGCCCTGGCAGCCGCCACCGAACTTCAATACGGCGATGCCGTCTTCAACCACATCGATCAGGCTGACCTGACCGCCGTGGCTGGCCAGCCCCGGGTTGATTTCGGTTTGCAGGTAGTAGTTGATGCGCTCATTGACCGGGCTGTCGGCGTTGACCATCGGTACTTTGGCGTTTGGCGCCTTGATGGTCAGTTGGCCGCCCATGCGGTCAGTGGCGTAGTCGACCACCGCATCGTCCAGGAATGCTTCGCTGAACGAGTCGATGTAAGCGGTGAAGCTTTTGAGCCCCAGCGCTGTGTCTTCAGGTTTTTCTTCGCCCGGCTTGCAATAGGCAATGCAGGTTTCGGCGTATTGAGTGCCAGGCTGGGTGATAAAGACCCGAATGCCGATCCCCGGGGTGTTCTGCTTGGAGAGCAGATCAGCCAGATAATCGTGGGCGGCGTCGGTAATAGTAATGGCGGTCATGGAAGTTCCTCGCAGGCTTGGGCGCAGTTTACGCCAATCATCGCGCCGGACAAAGTCCCAGTATTTTTGTCGGGAAAGAACCGGTCGCCGCCAGGGCGACCGGCAGGTAAATCACAGGTTTTCGTAGCGATTCATGTCCAGTACGCCCTCTTCCACCGGATCGGTCTCGTGGATATACCGGCTTAAATCGTGGAAATACTGCCAGAACTGCGGATGGCTGCGACGAATCCCCCAGTGCTCGACGATTTTCTCGAAGTCCTGGGCATTCTTGGCATTCTCCATCTCGGCGACAAATGCCGGTACTTGTTCAGCGGGAATGTTGAACATGAAGTTCGGGTAGCTGCTGAGCACACCGGGATAAATGGTCAAGGTGTCCAGCCCCGGCTGATAGCGCAACGCCTCGCCGAGCAGGAACGCCACGTTGCTGTGGGCACGGTTGCGCAGCAGGCTGTACACCTCGCGCTTGCCGCTGCGACTTTCGATGCGCAGCATCGTCGCTTCCGGCAACTGGTCGATCACCTTAAGCCCGGCCGCCGGGCGTGCGGTCAGGCGACTCAATGCCTGCTCGGCATTCTGCAAGGCCGGATCGATATTGGGCCGTGAGCAATAAGCGCCATCGCAGCGATTGATCGGATCAGGACTGGCGTTCAGGTCACCGTAACGCATCAGCAATTGCTGGACGAAATCGCGTTTCGGGTCTTTCTCGTCGAGTTTCAGTGCAGTCGGCTTATCGTTGTCGATGCTTTCGTAATCCAGCCACATCTTGAATTTGCCGCTGCTCTGATACCAGTCGTCCAGATACCCGTCACGCGAATCGGCCGGCATCAGGCGCAGGAAATTCTGCTCGGCGCCGTTACGGATCAAGTCGAAATACAGCCGGGTCTGCGCCTGATGGGAAACGTTGCCGAACACGTCGAAGTTGACCGCCAGCTGATAATAGGTGCGCTCCAGCAACGGGTAGTCGAATAACCACATGGTCTGTGGCACTTCACCGATCAGCCCCTTGTTCACTGAAGCACTGTCAAAATGCCGGAAGATGCTCAGCAAGGCGTTGTCGTTACCGGCCCACAAGGTCGACCAACTCGGCGCGTGTGCCTTGGCGTAGGTGTCACGGCGCAAGGCTTCGTACTCGTTACGCTTGTCGCGGTAGGCATGCCACAGGCTCAGCACGCTGCCGACATCGTCATTCTGGCCGGGCATGGCCAGCAATGGCGTGGCCTTGCCGCGATAACTCGGATCGGTGATGTACAGGTCATGCTCCGGCGCCTGGAAGAACGCCCAGAAGTTGTCGCGGATCACGTCGGTAGCGATCTGCCCGCGACAGACCGGGCCGCGGATAAAGGTGCGCACGAAGTATTCGGCGTTATCGAGCATGAACTGATACCGCGCCTGGGCCGGAATCGCCTGGAAGGTCTCGAACGGATTGGCCCGACGTTCCGGGCCATAACCCGGCAAGGCGTGAACCTGCCAGTTGCCGTTGTAGAACAGGGTTTTGATCCGGGCCATTTTCGCCGGGCTCAGCGGATAGGTGATGTGCGTCTTGTGCACGATCACCCCTTGCACCGGCCACAAGCGGTAATACACCTGGGTGCCCGGATCGTCGTTCGGGCGACGGCTGTTGATCAGGTCGATCGGTTGGCCCGTCGGTGTGCGCGAACGCACCCACTGGAAGAAGTGCCCCGGCTCACCGTCCTTGAAGTAGATATGCGCCAGAAACCAGTGCTCGAACAACCAGCGTGCTACCAGACTTTCACGGGCGCCCGGTGCGTTCAGCAGGTTTTCCCACTGCACCACCTGCAAGGCTTCCCTGGCGCTCGGGACCAGGCCCTGCTGGTCGATTGGCGCACCGGAGGCCAGCCAGCGTTGCAGCGTCTGGTACTGCTGATCGGTCAGCCCGGTCACCGCCAGCGGCATGCCTTCTTTCGGATGGGCGCCGGCGTAGGCCTCGAACTCTCCTGGCATCGGGCACATGGTCTCGCGATTGAGTCCCAGCACAATCTCTTCCGGCAACCTGGCGTTGGGTTGCAGCGGCGTCCGGTGACCGAGTTCGAGCATGCGCGCCATCAGCGCCGCTTGACTGCCCTGAGCATCGAGTACCGAACTAAAGCCTCTGGACTGCCAGGCCGACTTGCCAAAAGCATCATAAAACAGCCGGGTCGGTTGAGCCGCCTGGCTGCGCTGGCCATCATAGACCAGGCGCTTGGTGGCGCCACGCGCCGCACCTTCACCACTGCCCAGATTGAGCTGACAGGCGGAGTCATAGCAGGCATGGCAGGCCACGCATTTTTCAGTGAAGATCGGCTGAACGTCGCGGGTGTATGAGATCGCCGGCGCCGTGCCTTGTGCTGTGGCGACACTGCTTATAAGCAGCACAAAGAGGCTGATGAAAACGCGATACGACATATCCCTGGTCCCGATCATGAAAAAACGTCGCGATTCTACCGTCCTGGCCCGCCCACCAACATGAGCGATATTCATGCAAAAGCAGCTCATGCTCTAATTGCACGCAGGTTTGCTATTATTCCGACCCTTCGTAATGGCCTTACCAGGTAGTCCTAATGTCCGATCGCAGCGCTCGCCTACACGTCCTCAAGCAAGCCCTCAAAGAGCGCATCCTGATTCTCGATGGCGGCATGGGCACAATGATCCAGAGCTTCAAGCTCGAGGAGCAGGACTACCGTGGCAAACGCTTTGCCGACTGGCCAAGCGACGTCAAGGGTAACAACGACTTGCTGGTACTGAGCCGCCCGGACGTAATCGGGGCGATCGAGAAGCAATACCTGGATGCCGGCGCCGACATTCTGGAAACCAACACCTTCAACGCCACCCAGGTATCCCAGGCCGACTACGGCATGCAGGGCCTGGCGTACGAGTTAAACGTAGAAGGCGCACGCCTTGCGCGCAAGGTGGCGGACGCCAAGACCCTCGAAACCCCGGACAAACCACGTTTTGTCGCCGGTGTCCTGGGCCCGACCAGCCGCACCTGCTCGCTGTCGCCGGACGTGAACAACCCTGGCTATCGCAACGTGACCTTCGATGAACTGGTGGAGAACTACACCGAGGCCACCAAAGGCCTGATCGAAGGCGGCGCCGACCTGATCCTGATCGAAACCATTTTCGACACCCTGAACGCCAAAGCCGCGATCTTCGCCGTGCAGGGCGTGTTCGAGGAAGTCGGTTTCGAATTGCCGATCATGATTTCCGGGACCATCACCGATGCCTCCGGCCGCACCCTGTCCGGCCAGACCACCGAAGCCTTCTGGAACTCCATTGCCCACGCCAAGCCGATTTCCGTCGGCCTGAACTGCGCCCTTGGCGCCCGTGAACTGCGTCCGTACCTGGAAGAACTGTCGAACAAGGCCAGCACTTACGTTTCGGCGCACCCGAACGCCGGCCTGCCGAACGAATTCGGTGAATACGATGAACTGCCGGCGCAAACCGCCAAGGTCATCGAAGAATTCGCCCAAAGCGGTTTCCTGAATATCGTCGGCGGTTGCTGCGGCACCACGCCGGGACACATCGAGGCCATCGCCAAAGCCGTCGCCGGCTACGCGCCACGGCAGATTCCGGACATCCCCAAGGCCTGCCGCCTGTCGGGCCTGGAGCCGTTCACCATCGATCGCAGCTCGTTGTTCGTCAACGTCGGCGAGCGGACCAACATCACCGGTTCCGCCAAGTTCGCCCGGCTGATCCGTGAAGACAACTACACCGAAGCGCTGGAAGTCGCCCTGCAACAGGTCGAAGCCGGTGCACAGGTGATCGACATCAACATGGACGAGGGCATGCTCGATTCGAAGAAGGCCATGGTGACCTTCCTCAATCTGATCGCTGGCGAGCCGGACATCTCCCGCGTGCCGATCATGATCGACTCGTCGAAATGGGAAGTGATCGAAGCCGGCCTCAAGTGCATCCAGGGCAAGGGCATCGTCAACTCCATCAGCATGAAGGAAGGCGTCGAGCAGTTCATTCACCACGCCAAACTGTGCAAGCGCTATGGCGCTGCCGTGGTGGTGATGGCCTTCGACGAAGCCGGCCAGGCCGACACCGAAGCGCGCAAGAAGGAAATCTGCAAACGCTCCTATGACATTCTGGTCAACGAAGTCGACTTCCCGCCGGAAGACATCATCTTCGACCCGAACATCTTCGCCGTCGCCACCGGTATCGAAGAGCACAACAACTATGCAGTCGACTTCATCAACGCCTGCGCCTATATCCGTGACGAACTGCCTTACGCGCTGACCTCGGGCGGCGTGTCCAACGTGTCGTTCTCGTTCCGTGGCAACAACCCGGTGCGTGAAGCAATCCACTCGGTGTTCCTGCTGTATGCGATCCGCAACGGCCTGACCATGGGTATCGTCAACGCCGGCCAACTGGAGATCTACGACCAGATCCCGGCCGAGCTGCGCGATGCGGTCGAAGACGTGATCCTCAACCGCACCCCGGACGGCACCGACGCGCTGCTGGCGATTGCCGACAAGTACAAGGGCGATGGCAGCGTCAAGGAAGCCGAGACCGAAGAATGGCGCAGCTGGGACGTCAATAAGCGTCTGGAGCACGCGCTGGTCAAAGGCATCACCACGCACATTGTGGAGGACACCGAAGAATCCCGGCTGTCCTTCGCCCGGCCGATCGAGGTCATCGAAGGCCCGCTGATGTCCGGCATGAACATCGTTGGCGACCTGTTTGGCGCCGGCAAGATGTTCCTGCCGCAGGTGGTGAAATCCGCCCGCGTGATGAAGCAGGCGGTGGCGCACCTGATCCCGTTCATCGAACTGGAAAAAGGCGACAAGCCGGAAGCCAAGGGCAAGATCCTGATGGCCACGGTCAAGGGCGACGTCCACGACATCGGTAAGAACATCGTCGGTGTGGTACTCGGCTGCAACGGCTACGACATCGTCGACCTCGGCGTGATGGTCCCGGCCGAAAAAATCCTGCAAGTGGCCAAAGAGCAGAAGTGCGACATCATCGGCCTGTCCGGCCTGATCACGCCTTCGCTGGACGAGATGGTCCACGTGGCCCGCGAGATGCAGCGCCAGGACTTCCATCTGCCGCTGATGATCGGTGGCGCGACCACTTCCAAAGCCCACACGGCAGTGAAGATCGAACCCAAGTACAGCAACGATGCGGTGGTCTACGTCACCGACGCTTCTCGCGCCGTCGGCGTGGCGACGCAGTTGCTGTCCAAGGAACTGAAGGCCGGTTTTGTCGAGAGAACCCGCGAGGAATACATCGAAGTCCGCGAGCGCACGGCTAACCGCAGCGCCCGCACCGAACGCTTGAGCTACCCGGCGGCGATCGCCAAGAAGCCACAGTTCGACTGGAGTTCTTACGAACCGGTCAAGCCGACGTTCACCGGCGCCAAGGTGCTGGACAACATCGACTTGAAGGTGCTGGCCGAGTACATCGACTGGACACCGTTCTTCATCTCCTGGGACCTGGCCGGTAAATTCCCGCGCATCCTCCAGGACGAAGTGGTCGGCGAAGCTGCCACCGCGCTGTACGCCGACGCTCAGGAAATGCTCGCCAAACTGATCGACGAGAAGCTCATCAGCGCCCGTGCGGTGTTCGGCTTCTGGCCGGCCAATCAGGTGCATGACGATGACCTGGAAGTCTATGGCGACGACGGCAAGCCGTTGGCCCGCTTGCATCACCTGCGCCAGCAGATCATCAAGACCGACGGCAAGCCGAACTTCTCCCTGGCCGACTTCGTCGCGCCGAAAGACAGCGGCATTACCGACTATGTCGGTGGCTTCATCACCACCGCCGGGATCGGCGCCGAAGAAGTCGCCAAGGCCTATCAGGACGCTGGCGACGACTACAACTCGATCATGGTCAAGGCACTGGCCGACCGTCTGGCCGAGGCCTGTGCCGAATGGCTGCACCAGCAGGTTCGTAAAAACTACTGGGGTTATGCCAAGGACGAGACCCTCGACAACGAGGCGCTGATCAAAGAGCAATACACCGGCATCCGCCCTGCCCCCGGCTATCCGGCCTGCCCGGACCACACCGAGAAAGGCACGCTGTTCGCACTGCTGGATCCCGAGGCCAGCGAAATGCACGCCGGTCGCAGCGGAGTGTTCCTCACCGAACACTACGCCATGTTCCCGGCCGCCGCCGTCAGCGGCTGGTACTTCGCCCACCCACAGGCGCAGTACTTTGCCGTCGGCAAAATCGACAAGGATCAAGTGCAAAGCTACACCGCTCGCAAAGGCCAGGAGCTGAGCGTGAGTGAACGCTGGCTAGCACCTAACCTGGGTTACGACAACTAAGGATCAAAAGATCGCAGCCTACGGCACACAATAAAGCGCAGCGCCCACCCCCGCCCCCCGCGCCCGCCCCACCACTCAACAGGCCGAGCGTTAGCTCGCCTGCCGCCGTTGATCTTGATCCACCCGCCCCTTCGGGAGGCCGAGTGGAGGTGTTCATCAGGGGGTAGGCGCGCAGCGCCGTTCGACGAAGTCGAACACATCGAGAGGAGGTCGTAGCGAAGCAGACCGTAGGCGATGCCCCCTGATGAATACCGGAACGAGGGAACGCCGAGCCTAGGCGAGGTGCCGTACGCTTGGGGCGAGACCTTTTGGTTCCTTTTGGGGCGTTTGCCAAAAGGGACTCGCCGTCAGGGCGAAACCCTAAGTGGCCGTTACCGCAGAAATGGATACGTACACCTGCAAGAGGTTGGTCGGCTGTCCGGCCGCCATCGCGGGCAAGCCCGGCTCCCACAGTGGGACTATGTACATCTGCGAGAGATTGGTCGGCTATCAGGCCGCCATCGCGAGCAAGCTCGGCTCCTACAGTAGTTCTGTGTACATCTGCGGGAGATTGGTCGGCTGTCAGGCCGCCAGGATCAACCGCCAAACGCATCCCTGAGAAAACCCGGCGCGATATAACGCTGGTAATGCGCTTCCGACAGCAGGAAAAACTCCCGATCAATGGCATCACGCAACTCCAGCAAATTCCAGTCGCGGAACTCCGGCAACAACACCATCCCATAAGCTTCCAGATTATTGATGACCCGCGCCCCCCGGGCAATCAACTGGTACGCCCAGCAATATTCCGACTGATGCGGCACAAAACGGATCTTGCGCTGCTCCAGTTGCTCACGCAGCCGCCAGGGATCGAAAATCTCGATTTTCCCGGCCATCACCTGCACCAACAGCTGCTCAAGACGCAACCAGACGGCGCGCTTTTCTTCCTCGTTGTAACCGTTCCAGTGAATCACTTCATGGTGGAAACGCTTGCAGCCACGGCACACCAGATCACCGTAAACAGTGGAACAGAGGCCGACACAGGGAGTCTTGATGGTTTGATTGGGCATAGGTAGGCAGAACGCGAGAAAGCAAAACAGGTCGGCATGTTAGCCCTTTGTCTAACATTCATCACCCCTCAAAGTTCAGGGCCTAACTTACCTTTAATTTTTTTTTGCCGTAGAATCAGCCAGCCTTTTAAGGCGCCAATGTCCGTTAGAAGCTGTTTTCAAAGCGTCACGAGCACAGTCGTTCCTTCAGAGCGGTGTTGGCGATGAGTATTTCCAGCGGGGAAAAACTCAGCGCCAACCCTCATCAGCTCCCCGTTCTGCAGGCGTAAAACTTTGAAAGCAGCTTCTGTAAGGAATTGTCGGTAATTCTGGCTAAGCGGCCCACAACGCCACGCAGCGCATGAGTACGGCAATTTCGGGATGAGCGTCCCGGACACCCATTTGGGACCACTGATGAGGGTAATAACTGTGCTTGAAGCCTACCGCAAACATATCGAAGAGCGTGCAGCACTGGGTATCGTTCCCCAGCCGCTTAACGCCGAACAAACTGCAGGCCTGGTTGAGCTGCTGAAGAATCCTCCTGCTGGCGAAGAAGCTTTCCTCGTTGACCTGATCACCAACCGCGTTCCGCCTGGAGTGGACGAAGCAGCCTATGTAAAGGCCGGCTTCCTGTCTGCGTTGGCCAAAGGCGAAGCCACTTCTCCCCTGATCGACAAAAAGCGCGCTGTTGAACTGCTTGGCACCATGCAAGGCGGCTACAACATCGTGACCTTGGTTGACCTGCTCGACTCCGCCGAACTGGCCGCTGTCGCTGCCGCGCAACTCAAACACACCCTGCTGATGTTCGACGCTTTCCACGACGTCGCGGAAAAAGCCAAGAACGGCAACGTCCACGCTCAAGGCGTACTGCAATCCTGGGCTGACGGCGAGTGGTTCAAGAACCGCCCGGTGCTGGCCGACAAGATCAGCCTGCGTGTATTCAAGGTCACCGGCGAAACCAACACCGACGACCTGTCCCCTGCTCCTGATGCCTGGTCGCGTCCAGACATCCCGCTGCACGCCCTGGCCATGCTGAAAATGGCCCGTGACGGTATCGTGCCGGACGAGCAAGGCGTTACCGGTCCGATGAAACAGATCGAAACCATGCGCGGCGAAGGTTTCCCGATCGCCTACGTCGGCGACGTAGTGGGTACCGGTTCTTCGCGTAAATCGGCAACCAACTCGGTGCTGTGGTTCTTCGGCGACGACGTTCCTTACGTGCCGAACAAGCGCGCTGGCGGTTTCTGCTTCGGCAGCAAAATCGCTCCGATCTTCTACAACACCATGGAAGATGCCGGCGCACTGCCAATCGAATTCGACGTCACCAACATGAACATGGGCGACGTGATCGACCTGTACCCTCATGCCGGTAAAGTCACCAAGCACAACAGCGACGAAATCCTGACCACCTTCGAAATGAAGACCCCGGTCCTGCTCGACGAAGTCCGTGCTGGCGGTCGTATCCCGCTGATCATCGGCCGTGGCCTGACCGAGAAGGCGCGTGCCGAACTGGGTCTGCCACCGTCCGACCTGTTCAAGAAGCCGGAAGCTCCAGCTGAAAGCACCAAGGGTTTCACCCTGGCGCAGAAAATGGTCGGCAAGGCGTGCGGCGTAGCCGGCGTTCGCCCTGGTACCTACTGCGAACCGAAAATGACCACCGTCGGTTCCCAGGACACCACTGGCCCGATGACCCGTGACGAACTGAAGGACCTGGCGTGCCTGGGCTTCTCGACCGATCTGGTGATGCAGTCCTTCTGCCACACCGCGGCCTATCCAAAGCCGATCGACGTCACCACTCACCACACCCTGCCAGACTTCATCATGACCCGCGGCGGCGTTTCCCTGCGTCCGGGCGACGGCATCATCCACAGCTGGCTGAACCGTATGCTGCTGCCGGACACCGTCGGCACCGGTGGTGACTCGCACACCCGTTTCCCGATGGGCATCTCGTTCCCGGCCGGTTCCGGTCTGGTCGCGTTCGCCGCAGCCACTGGCGTGATGCCACTGGACATGCCGGAATCGATCCTGGTGCGCTTCAAAGGCAAAATGCAACCGGGCGTCACCCTGCGTGACCTGGTTCACGCCATTCCTTACTACGCGATCCAGGCTGGCCTGCTGACCGTAGAGAAGAAAGGCAAGAAGAACGCCTTCTCCGGCCGCATCCTGGAAATCGAAGGCCTGGACAACCTGAGCATCGAACAAGCCTTCGAGCTGTCCGACGCTTCGGCTGAACGTTCGGCTGCCGGTTGCACCATCAAGCTGTCGAAAGAGTCGATCACCGAGTACCTGAGCTCCAACATCACCCTGCTGCGCTGGATGATCGGCGAAGGCTACGGCGATGCGCGCACCCTGGAACGTCGTGCTCAAGCGATGGAAGCCTGGATTGCCAACCCTGAGCTGATGGTTGCCGATGCTGACGCCGAATACGCTGAAATCATCGAAATCGACCTGAACGATATCAAAGAGCCTGTGCTCTGCGCGCCGAACGATCCGGACGACGCCCGTCTGCTGTCCAGCGTTGCTGGCGAGAAGATCGACGAAGTGTTCATCGGTTCGTGCATGACCAACATCGGTCACTTCCGCGCTGCCGGTAAACTGCTGGATCAGGTCAAGGGTCAGCTGCCAACCCGTCTGTGGCTGTCGCCGCCGACCAAGATGGATGCTCACCAACTGACCGAAGAAGGCTACTACGGCATCTACGGCAAGGCTGGCGCGCGCATGGAAATGCCGGGCTGCTCGCTGTGCATGGGTAACCAGGCTCGCGTAGAACCGAACTCCACCGTAGTGTCGACCTCGACCCGTAACTTCCCGAACCGTCTGGGCGATGGCGCCAACGTCTACCTGGCTTCGGCCGAGCTGGCGTCGGTGGCTTCGATCCTGGGTCGCCTGCCGACCGTCGAGGAGTACATGGCCTACGCGAAAGAAATCGACACTATGGCCAGCGATGTCTATCGCTACCTGAGTTTCGACCAGATCGCCGAGTTCCGTGAAGCTGCAGCGAATGCCAACATCCCGGTCATTCAAGCTTAACGCCTGTGGCGAGGGAGCTTGCTCCCGCTCGGCTGCGGAGCAGTCGTAAAATCAGCCCCGCATTCTATCTGAATACTCGCGGTGTTTGATTTTTGGGCCGCTTCGCGACCCAGCGGGAGCAAGCTCTCTCGCCACAAAAAAACGCCGCGCATCGTAAGGTGCGCGGCGTTTTTTTATGCACGAAGGTTTTACCCTTGGCCTTTAAGCGCCTCCTGCACCGCCCCGTCGACGCTCAAGTCACAGAGAGTGACTTGCAAACGCTTGACTTCCGGTAGCGCCGAGAGTGCCGCTTGCGCCTCGAGCTTGAGACGCGCCAGCACCAGGCGCTTGCCTTCGTTGCGTACCCGCAAGAAAAACTCCTGCAACGCCTCGATGCTGGTGCCGTCCAGGTCCGGTGACTCTTCCAGGCTGAGAATCACTGTGTGAATCGGCGTTTCAGAGTGCCGAATCAAGTGCAATGCGCCGCCGAGAATTCGCTCCGCGTTAGCAAAAAACAGCGCTTCGCCCGGTCGGACAATCAGCATCCCCGGCACGGCCCTGGCCAATGGATGACGTTGCACGTCGACAAAATCGTGCCCGGTGCCGATGTGCCCGAGAACCTGGATATCCGCCGCTGACATTTGCTTGAGCATCAGCAGCACACTGATCGCCACCGCCACCAGCAAGCCGTCCAGCACCCCCAATACCAACACGGCCGCCACGGCGCAGATCACCAGCAGGCGATCACGTCGCCAGACAAAATAGCGCCCCAACGGTTGCAGGCTCAAGCCACGGCCCAGCGCATGCATGACGATCGCGGCCAGTATCGGTTCAGGGGTCAAGGCGATATAAGGCAGCACTGTCAGGACGATGATCAGCACCACCAGCGCTGCCACGCCACCGGCCAAACGCGACGTCGCGCCGGCGGCCTCATTCGCGGAAGTCGCGGAATAGCCCGCCCCTGCCGGCATCCCGTGAAACAACCCGGACACCAGGTTCGACGCCCCCAACGCCAGCAAATCCCGGTTCGAGGACACCCGATCACCGTGCTTGAGTGCGAAGGAGCTGATCGAGCCGTAGGACTCCGCATACAGGATCATCACCATGGCAAAGCCCAGTTCTCCCAGGCGTAACCAGTCGGTAAAAGGCAGCACCGGCAGCTTCGGAACCTCAAGGCCAAGGTCGATAACCCCGATCATCCTGACCCCGTAGGCCGGCAGGTTCAGCCATTGCCCCGCCGCGATGCCGATCACCACCACCAGCAAGCCACCCGGCAAGCGCCGGAACCGCCCGAACAACCACAACAAGGCCAGCGCCACCGCAGCCACGCCGGCGGCGACCCAGTTCCACTGAGGCAGTTGCTCCAGCAACTCCGGCAAAAAACGAATCGGATTGCCGTTGCTCAGGTGCACGCCGACTACGCTGGCGAGCTGTTTAAGGATGATCGTCAGCGCCAGGCCAAAGGCAAAGCCGCGTAATACCGGTTTGGCGATGAACGACGTCACCCTGCCAAGCTTGAACAATCCGGCCAGTAAAAAGAACGCGCCGGTCACCAGTACCAGGCCGATGGCCAGGCTTGCACGTAGTTGCGGGTCGCCATTGGCCAATGTCGCCGTGGCGGCCGCCAGCACGGCGGCTGACGAAGAGGTTGCGGAAACGATAGCAAATCGGCTGGTGCCAAACAGTCCATAACAGAGCAAGCCAGCGAACAGCGCAATTACCCCGGCCTGCGGCGCCAGGGCCGCAATACTCGAATACGCGACAGCCTCGGGCAGCAGCAGACCGGCAATCGATAAGCCGGCCAACAGGTCCTGCAAACGGTTAGGACGCTCGGTGGTGGTTTGGGGCGCTACAGTCGGTGGATCAGTCGGCAATCAGGTGTCTCCAGGCAATCAATTCCAAGCCGGCCAGATCGACAACGGCACAAAACAGAACATCGATCACACTGCTTTGCAGGCACAAGCGTAGCCTCAAATCCGCCATGACATGTGAGCTGGATCAGTTTGCCCCCGATAACCCGCGCAGAGGGTCTGCGCCAAGCTTTTCGACCGAGCAAAAAAAAACGGCCGCTGCGCATATAAAGCGCAACGGCCGTTGCCTCACTGAATCAGGCGGTCAGCGAATAAATCAGCGCCGAAATCGCCACCAGGCCCACCAGCGTCACGAAGACGTTGGAGGCCTGGCCGCGATAACGTGCCATGGCTGGCACCTTGCGGATCGCGTACATCGGCATCAGGAACAGAATCGCCGCGATGACCGGGCCACCGAGGGTTTCAATCATCCCCAGGATGCTCGGGTTCAGCGTGGCGACGATCCAGCAGACCACCAGCATGAACGCTGCGGTCATACGGTCCAGGGTCTTCGGTGCCGGACGGCGACCGCTCTTGACGATCAGCCCCTTGAGGCCTTCGCTGGCGCCGATGTAGTGGCCCAGGAACGATTTGGAAATCGCCACGAACGCAATCAACGGTGCGGCGAACGCGATCGTCGGGTTGCTGAAGTGGTTAGCCAGGTACGACAGGATCGACAGGTTCTGCGCCTTGGCCTCGGCCAGTTGTGCTGGCGACAGGGTCAGCACGCAACTGAAGACGAAGAACAGCACCATCACCACCATCAAGGTGTGAGCGCGAGAAAGGATTTGCGAGCTGCGCTCTTCGGCGTGCGCGCCATAACGACGCTTCTGGTCCACCGCAAAGGCCGAGATGATCGGCGAGTGGTTGAACGAGAACACCATCACCGGAATCGCCAGCCACAGCGTGTGCAGCAATGCCGAAGGCTCGGGCAAGGTGCTCGCGGTTTCGAGAATGCCGCCGTTCCAGTGCGGAATCAGGAACACTGCCAGAAACAGCAGCGCCACGATGAACGGGTACACCATCAGGCTCATGGCCTTGACGATCATCTGCTCGCCGCAGCGCACCACGGCCAGCAGACCGAGGATCAGCACGAACGACAGAATCGCCCGTGGCGGCGGCATGATGTGCAACTGGTGTTCGAGGAAACTGCCCACGGTGTTGGTCAGCGCAACACTGTAGATCAGCAGGATCGGAAAGATCGCGAAGAAGTACAGCAAGGTGATCAGGGCGCCGGCCTTGATCCCGAAATGCTCTTCGACGACTTCGGTAATGTCTGCCCCTGCGCGACCGGACAACACGAAGCGGGTCAGGCCACGGTGTGCGTAAAAGGTCATGGGGAACGCCAACAACGCCAGGATCAACAGCGGCCAGAAACCGCCGAGGCCTGCGTTGATCGGCAAAAACAGGGTACCCGCACCAATCGCCGTGCCAAACAGGCCCAGCATCCAGGTGGTGTCATGGCGATTCCAGCTGCTGAGGCTCGCTGGTGCCGCCGCTTCATAGCGTTCATCAACGCTATTGGCCTGATCATTCATCCGGTCAGATCTCCGCATTCCGGTCACTTGCCACTCGGTCAGGACGAGTCAGAAAAAGCTGACAGGCAGCGCCCTGGCCGAAACAGGGGCGCGATTGTCCGGGATTAATCAGCAGAAGCAAAGACTTAGCTGAGGAATGGTTATGCAGATCAGATGCTCGGAAAAGGCGTTACGCGCCACAGCCCACACAATCCGCCGGCTGAACGCGAGCAATCCGAAGAAGCTGCTTTTTATGGGGGCGCTTAATCGGCGAGCCGAGTGCACTCAATAATCGCCTTGCGACTGCATTGACATGTTTGCCGAACCCACAGCATGATCGGCCTCATGAACTTCGCTGCGCTGAACCTCACCCGCACCACCACGACCGCTTCCGGCGGGTCGTGCGGTGGCTGGCTGAGATAAATACAGCGCAGTGAACCCCAGGCCCCGCCAGCAATGGACGGGGCCTTGTTGTTTCTCCCGTCCGTTCGGCACTTCATGGAGAAACACCTATGTCATCGGCACTTTTGATCATCGATATGCAGGTCGGTCTGTTCTACGGCCCGGACAAGCCCCACGACGGCGAGCGAGTACTTGCCAACATCCGCCAGCTCATTCACCGGGCCCGAGCGCGCGAAGTGCCGATTTATGCGGTACGACACACCGGTCCTGAGGGTTCGCCCATTGAGGCAGGAAGCCCATTCTGGCAATTACTTCCCGAGCTGGAGCTGGATGCGAATGTCGACACCCTGTTCGATAAAACCCGCCCCAATTGCTTCCTCGGAACTCGACTGGCACAACAACTCACCGACGCCTCGATAAACCATGTGTTCATCGTCGGCATGAAAACCCAGTACTGCATCGACAGTACCTGCCGAGCCGCAGCCGAACAGGGCTTACAGGTTACGCTCGTCGCCGATGCTCACACCTGCATGGACACTGCGGCGTTATCGGCCAAAATGATCATTGAGCACCACAATGCAACCCTTGGCGGGGCGTTCGTGAAATTAATGAACACAGCGGACGCCAGGTTCTGATGCGCTGAAAAGATCGCAGCCTATGGCCGCTCCTACATTGACCACATTCGCCGCAACGATTGTGATCGCGTAGGAGCTGCCGCAGGCTGCGATCTTTTGATCTTGCTTTATTGCTTTCGTCAGCTCCTACACTGAGTTCTGCAACTTTTGGTAATTGCCAAACCACTCTGTAGTCAGCAATCTGAACCGCTTATTCCAATGCCTACAGGAGCCCAGCATGCCTGCAACCGTACTGGTACTGGTTGAAACCATTAACGACTACCTGCCGATTCTCGAACATCAAGGCTTCCACCTGATTCTCGCCCCCACTCCCGCCGAGCGTGCCCAGGCCATCGCCAGTCATCGCGGGCAGATCGATGCCGTGCTGACGCGCGGCCCGCTGGGGCTGTATGCCGATGAAATCGCCGCGCTGGCGAACCTGAAAATCATCTGCGTAATCGGTGCCGGATACGAGCAGGTCGATCTGCAAGCCGCCAGCGACCGCGGTATAACCGTCACCAATGGTGCTGGCGTCAACGCCTCGTCGGTGGCCGATCATGCGATGGCCTTGTTGCTGTCGCTGGTGCGTGACATCCCTCGGTGCGACGCGGCGGTGCGACGCGGTGAATGGCCGAAGATCATGCGCCCGTCACTGGCCGGCAAGCGCCTGGGTGTTCTGGGGCTCGGCGCCGTCGGCATGGCCATCGCCAAACGTGCCGCCAACGGCTTCGACATGACGGTGAGTTACCACAGCCGCCAGTTGCTCAGCGACATCCCCTACGACTTTTGCTCAACGCCCACCGAACTGGCTCGGGTCTCTGACTTTCTGATCGTTTGCACGCCCGGCGGCATCGGCACGCAGCACCTGGTCAACAAGCAGGTGCTGGATGCCTTGGGCCCCCAGGGTTTTATCGTCAACATTGCCCGCGCCAGCGTGGTTGCTACCAGCGATCTGGTTAGCGCGCTCGAGCAACGGCGGATCGCCGGTGCCGCGCTCGATGTATTCGATGAAGAGCCTCAGGTGCCGGATGCGCTCAAGGTATTGAGCAACGTGATCCTCACGCCGCATGTGGCCGGCCTGTCGCCGGAAGCGACCAAGGGAACCGTTGAACTGGTCGGGCAGAACCTGATGGCGTTTTTCTCCGGTCATCCGGTGTTGACGCCCATCAAGTTGCCCAAGCCGCTCTGAGAGGCGCTGCGATGTTTAGAGCACACCCAATAACGTCCAGAGTCGGCGCGACTCCGCGTCAGCCGATATCAACTCGCCCAACAGTTCACTCAGCGGTTTATTGCCCCACTCCACTCCGCGCCTGATCAAGTAAGGCACCGGACTGTGGGGCTCGGTTCGCGCCAGGTATTCGGCAATCAGTAGCAGTTGCCGATAAGCCTCTTCGCGACTCACCGGCTCGCGCAGTGCCTGTTGGGCTGGCGCAGGCTCTGGCTCCAGAGTGTTTTGTGGCGCCTGGACCTGCGGTGGCTCGACCGGGGCCTGGGTGGGTTGACGTGGATGCATGGCGATGAACTCCTGAACGAGCGTCAACAGCGCCTCGATGATGCCCCGCAATGATTTGTAGCCTGGCGCCTGATTGCCCAGGTAGGCATCACTCCAGTCCTCCAGCCGTTGCAGATGCTGCAAGCTCAGCAACAGGCTGCCTTGGCTGCGCAACCAGAAGGACAGCGGTGTCGCGCGAATCTGTTCGGTGAGTTTTTTCTGCTCGTTGCGCGCGGTTTCAGCTGAGGTTTTTGCGGCCTTGGTGTCATTGACCATCACCTGCTGCACTTGCAAGCGCCGCCAGTCATCCAGGCAGAAATCCGCAAATTCGCTGGTGCGCGTGTCGAACAGCGGCACCCGGGTGAGCAGGACTTCGCTGTAGCGTCTTGCCAGCCATTCGAGAGGAATCACCCGCCACGACTGATCGCCCTCCTCGGCCTGAGGGTGAAGTTGCTCGGGGTAGCGCTCGCATAACCCCGCCACCAGCGCCAGGCTGCCCGGCAACCCTTCCAGGCCGTCCAGATGCAACCAGGCCTCGCCGAGCCAGGCACTGAGCATCAAGTCCTTGCTGCGCTCCAGCAGCAAACGGCTGGCGAGCTTTGCCTGTTCCGGCCATTGGGCACGCTTGATCGACGACTGCCAGACCCCTGTCGGCAAACTGGTATCGTCCTCGCGGCGCAGCTCGCGCAACTGATCGAACTCAGGCTCATAGCGCAGGTCCTGGCCACAGGGCGCTTCATCGCTGATCGGTTCGAGCAACTGTGAGATCAACTCCGGCAGCGGCGATGACAATGATAGTGACGGCAAACTCACAAGCCCTCCTCGTTCGTCACGATGGCCGCCGTCGAACCCGTCGAGACAAAGGGTGAACGCGGCGCACGGGTCGGCAACGGTTGAATGGACAACTGCAGTTTTGATCCCTGAGTCATCCATGACAGGCGCATGAACATCTGTGTCGGCTCCTCAATGCTGGTGCTCGCGGCGACCGGCAAGCGCAAGGTCAGTGGAAAATCGGTGTAGTCCATGCTTGGCTGGCGCTGATTCGACTGGTGCGAACGCATCAGCCGCAGCAACGACCAAGGGCCGCCGTACTCCCAGCCAGCTTCCAGGTCCCTGATCACCAGGTTCGGTTGCAACGGGTCGCTGACCGGCCGCTGCGGACCATTCCTGGCCCAGCGCAACGTCAACCTGACGGGTTGGCCGACCATCCAGCGCAGGTTCTGCTGGGCCTCGCCGGGGTAGCTGATCTGTTGATTACCGGCATTCAAGCCCCAGGCAATGACCTGATCGGCGCCGTGCTCTTCCTCGCGATCAGTGCGCCAGCGCACATCCATCTCCACCCCGAGAATGCCGCTTTTATCTCGCACAAACAGCGGCCCGAGCCAAGTGCTGGCCTGTTTCAAGCGATTGAGAAAGTCCTCGGCGGCCAACCGTTCCGGCGTCCGGCTGAGTTGCAAACCGGCTTGCGCCACCGGCAGGCGCTTGTCGATCAATTCCAGCAAATGCTGGACCCGCGCCGGGTCGGCATCGGTCACCTGCGTGCCATTGGAGAATGGAAAACGCTCGGCCAGGTACTGATTGAAATAGTTGGCCAGGTCGTTCCACGCCGCCGAAGCCTGTTGCTGCTGCAGCGACTGGCAGCGTTGCATCGCGGTTTGCTGCAGTTCCTGAGCCCTCAGGGCAAGCGTCCCACGGCCACCGGAAAGGTTGGCGGTTTGCAGGATTTGTGCGCAGGACCCGGCATCCATGTCGATAAAGTCCCGGCTCACCAACTGTTCGATCTGTGCCGCAGAGCTGGCAGGATTCTGCTCCTTGTACTTGAGCAGTTCATCATTCAAGGCACTGAACTGCACAACCCGTTCGTAATCCAGTCCCGACAGATTCTGCTGCTGGACCTTCAGCCACTCCAACGCCGAAGTACGTTGTTCGGTAATACCCAACATGGTGTTGAACTGCTGCTTGAGGCTCAGCTTCAGGTCCTGCACATCACTGGCACCGTACAGCTGCAAGCCGAGGTTTTTCGAACCATCCCAGCGCGCAATACTGGTCCTTTCGCTGAACAGCGGCTGGGCGATTATTTCGTTCAGGCCATTGGCGACCTCGGCCAACGCGCGGCGGTTGAGTGCGTTCTGCAAACGGGTAGCCAGGTCACTGCGGCGCAACTCGACAAAGGCTTTTTGCAACGCCACCGCCTGCGAGGCCTGCACATTGAACCCTGTGCCTTGCTGCACCTGGCCGCCCTGTTCCTCCAGGCTGAGCCACATCGCCTTGGCCGCCGCCCCTTCCGCCGCCTGAAGCAGTGCGCCCCGGTAGGCTGGCGGGATACGTGGCAGCTCTTCGCTGACGTAGCTTTTGTAACTGGCGAAGTAATTCAATGCGCTGTTGAGACCATCGCTGTCGGCGTTCTGCCCCTGTGAAGCACTGAGGCTGGAATCATCCTGACGCAGTGCAATAGCCACGAAATCGCGCTTGAACAACGCCTGCACGGCGTTGTCCAGCTGGCTGACATGCTCTTGCAACGCCAGTTGTCCGCTGCCTTGCTGAACCAGCAAATTGCCACGCGAGCCTGCCTGGGCAATCCATTGATCACGAAAGCTCTGCTGCAACTTCGACGCCTGCATGTCCAGTTGTTGCTCCAGTTGCGGCCCGAGCAAGGCGCTTTGGCGGACTTTATCCATCAGCTCGCGGTAGCCCGGCACCAGGTCCTGGCCCTTGCCTCGTCCCCACGCCGAGTTGGTCAAGCCAATCAACGCTTGCAGGTCGTCAATCAGCGCCCTCAAGTCCTCGAGCTCGCTGAGTGAATTGCCACTGCCGGACTCCAGCCGCTCCAGCTGCAGCTTGAGATAGCCGGCCTGACGCACGAAGTTGTCAGCCAGGAAGTACTGGTCCAGCCAGCGCTCCATCAGTCCTTCAAAATTCGTCGAGATGGTCGAGCGCTCCGCGCTCAGGTCCAGCGCTTTCAACCCGCTGGTGTCGGAATTGAGCAGTACCCGGTTATAGAAGGCCGAGCGACGCAACGTGCCGACGTTGAGGTTCAGCGACAAGGCGTTATTGCTCAACAGCACCAGGTCATCGAGCGGGCTCCGGGGATTGTTCAACGCCTGATTGAACCACTGGTTCTGTTGTTCGAGACGCACCGCGCGCTCGACCAGTTCCTTGGCCTTGACGTAGTTCTGCCATTGCGCCGGGTCTTCGCTTTCCACGTTCACTCGACGCTCGGTATTGCGGATCGCCTTGAGCTGCGCCAGGTCCGACACCAGCAACTCTTGCAGCGGCACCAGCAAGTGCCGCTGAGCAGTGAGCCGCAGTTCGTCCTCCAGCTGCGCATCCAGCGAGGAAAACCAGGAGGTGGGAAAGACCACCGAACTGAACGTCCAGCGCGGGGCTCGTTCCAGTACCCGCCAGAAACTTTCGACGTTACGTCGCGTCGGTTCCAGTCGATGGCTTTCGTCCGTGACCGCGACATAATTTTTCTGCGCACCTTGCAGCAAGCGTGACAACTCATGGGCATCCTTGACCGAGTCGTGCCAGACCCAAACCATACCGATCGCCCACACCAGCCCGACCACCAGCGCCACCACGCCGGTCACCCGTTGCCAGCGTTGGCGCAGCCGCAAAATCCGCGGTACGACCTGAGCCACGCCACGTTCGGCGACAATCCGGCGCTGCCACAACTGCCGGGCAAACGCGCTCTGCTGCAACACCGTGTCATAGGCCGAGAAGCTCTCCCGAGTACTCTCCGGCGCTTGGTTGGCAGTGAAGTAAATCCCTCGAAAACGCGGCGCCTCACCTTGTGCGTTGCCCTGAAAAACCGGCTCAAGCAACGTTTGCAGTGTGCGCCGCAGCGCTTCGAAACGGTCCGGCAAGGCAAACAGTTCGTTGCTCAAATGCCCGGACAAGGCGCCGATCTCGATGATCGATTCAGACAATGCCCGGCTCACCTGATCCAGCGCCTGATCACTCCAGTGCGATTGCCAGACCGCCTCAGGCGAATACGGCGACGACCAGCCCAACGCCTGTTCACGTGCCTCGACCGGAAGTGCAGCAATCAACGTCTGAAAGCCCGGCACTTCCTCCATCCCGGTAATCACCACATACACCGGCAGGCTCAGACCGAAACGCTGTAACAGATCGATGAAGCGCCGCCGTGCCGCCAGACCGAGGCTGGCGGCCAGCTCCGGATCGCCCAGTTGACTGGCTGGCACGGTCCAGATCACCGCGTCCAGAGGCCGCTTGCTGCGCAGGCGCACGATCAATCCCAACAGACGCCACCAGCCGCCACGTTGCAGGTTCAAGCCTTCATCAGGCAAAAACAACGTTTGTGGCACCACCAGCACCGCGCCCTCGGGGTCCGACCACCAGCGCCCGAACCAGGCCGGTTTGTCGGTGGGTTGCAAGCGCCATTGGGCACAGAGTTGAGTGCCCTGGGTTTCGTTGCCAAGCATCAGCAGCCACGGAATCTGATAGCGATCCTGCGTGCCTTGCTCCTGCTCCATGTGCCGGACCGACAGATAAAAACTGCGAATCGCCGCACCGCTCTGGGTGCGCAACCACCACACCGCCACCAGCAACACCGCCAGCAACAACAGCACCGCGACGACGGTTGCGACAATCCCCAGGGTGCTCATGAGTTTTGCTCCTGGGCCGCTGCCGTTTCGGAAAGGTGCATGACCGGCTCAAGCTCTTGACGAATGTCACGCCAGAACATCTGCCCCAACCCGGTCATCAACAGCACGACGCCAAGGATCGCCAGCGCCAGCCGAAAGCCGTCGGGTAGCGACAGACGCAGGGGCAACTGCACGGGAGTCACCGCTGAAGGCTGCTCCAGCCGAGCACTGACATCGGCGTAATCGGGCTCGTGTTGCCAGGCAAACGCGAACAACGCCAACCGCCACTTCTCATGCTGGAGCTGGTTCTGCTCGCCGCGCAGACGCCCTTCAAAACCCAGTACCAGGCATTGCAAATACACGTTGGCCAGATCCCGAGTGGCCGGCACCTGGTCGTCGAGCAATGTCTTGATCGCCAGTGGCAACCGTTCGCCCGCCTGACGGCTGGCATACATCCGTGACTCCAGCGGTTTGTCCTGCCAGCCGAGCTGACCTGGCCAGGCGGTAAACAACAGGGTCTCGTCGATCAACGCGACAAACGCATACACTACGGCGGTCACCTGTTCGGTGGCGGCATCACCGACTTTAGCAAACGCGGTTCGCCACAAACGCTGGGTAATCTGCGTGGAAAACTCGACGACGGCCTCGACCAACGCTTCATCGTCACTGTCTTTGGGCTGTTCGTTCCAGGCCTGCGACCACTCTTGCCAGGCCTGGCGAAAAGCACTGCTCAGTGGCGCTTCGTGGAGGCCTCGTGCAGCGCTGCCGACGTTCCCTTCAGGCATTCGATTCCCCTTCCCTGATCAAGCGTTTTCACTGGCTTGAGCGACAAACAGCACCACTTGCCACGGGCTGCTCGCCAGCTGCGAGGCCGGCGCGACAATCTGCAGCGGCAGTTGCC
Source organism: Pseudomonas helvetica (assembly GCF_039908645.1). Lineage (NCBI taxonomy): Bacteria > Pseudomonadati > Pseudomonadota > Gammaproteobacteria > Pseudomonadales > Pseudomonadaceae > Pseudomonas > Pseudomonas helvetica. Next base: position 2,564,937 of record NZ_CP150917.1, on the reverse strand, counting down.
CGTCGAACCATTGGCCCTCTGCGGTGACCACAAACAACCGGGTATCTTCGCCCACGCTGTAGGCCACCTGTTCGTTGCGATTCATGGCCTCATGCGCCAGACCGCGCATGCGTTGTCGACCGAGCAGGGCAACGTGCGGCGCGGAAGCGATGATCGCCCGACTCAACCATTCACTCGCAGACTGCTCGCTTGCACCATTGGGCATGCGCAAGCCGATCACCAGGCGCTGGCTTGGCTGATCGTCGGGCAACTGGATCGAGAAGAGGTGTTCATGGCGTTCGAACGGCAGGCTGCGATAGCCGGCGCGAATCAATTCGAGGGTCTTGTCCAGCCAGTCGAGTACGCTCTCGTAGCCGCGCTGCAACTCGAGAAAATCCAGCGCGGCAAAGGCCGGCACCCCTGCCAGCGGATCAAGCGCCGACCAGGCACCGGCCAGCCCCAGCAGCAGACCATACAACGCCTGAGGCGTCGCCAACCGACTGCTCAACAAACCCTCGACTTCCGGCAGACGCGCCCAGAGTGCGGTCAATTGGCGACGAATTTCCGCAGCATCATCCTGATTGCCAGCTTGCTGTGCCTGGCGCAAGCGACCGGCCAGAAACATGCATTTCTCTCGGGCCCGGGCGCACAGGCCGCCGACCCGACGGCCCAACACCGACTCCGGTAGCAGACACGGCGTTGGCGCGGTGTAGGGCAACTGCAAAAAGCCGCCGCCTTCCTTGCGAATACGCACCAGCGGTACACAGATCGAATCGGCCTTGTTCAACTGCGTGCACAAACGCGGATTGGGTCGCCACACCGTAATCGACTCGGGGTATTGACCGCTGGTGAGGTCTGGCAAGGCATCGCCGATTACCGATTGCAAGCGTCCGGTGAGTGGCAGTAATTGTCCGGCACGCCACAACGGACTAACCGCCAGGTACACGGTCACAGTGGCATTGTCCGTTGCATCGACCGCTTCGCTGACATCGAGTTCCAGCATCGGTCCCACACCGGCCTGCACGTTGATCGGCAAACCATCCGGCAAGGTCGCCTGCAAGGCGAGCAAGCGAACGTGCCCGGCACTCAGTGCCGAAGGGTCGATGTCGAGATGGGTGACACCCCAGAACCAGGGGTTGCAGGCCTTGGCAAAATGCGCGACCAACGCTTCGGCGCGCAGACCTTGCAACTGAAAATGCTGGGGCAGCAACTGCATGCCCTCGTGCCAGCAAACCGCGTCAGGTAGCAAACTCATACGATTCCCTTCGACGTCGAATGGCGCCGCTTGCCGCGGCCTGGCGATCTTTTCAGTGCAGATCAGTGCGCAGTGTCGCTGACCAGTGTCATCTCGCGACTGTCGAACTTCAGCCAGGCCTTGCTCTGATCGTCCAGTCGAAGTCGGTGCGCTCCGGGTGTGTTATAGCTCGCGAAGATCAAAAGTCCAGCGGCCCGCTTGCCGCCCAGGGGGAAGGGTTGTTGATCGATAAACTGCCCTGGAACCAGCTCCAGCCCCCAGACCGTCATCAGCTGTCGGTAGTCGCGTTGAAACTGCTCGCGCTCGCTGAACCATTGCCGAGCGGTCAGTGCCGACAGCTGTTTGAGCAGGTCCGGATCATTCACCGCGACAAAATCCACGGCAATCGGCGTGTCGTCATTGGCATGGGCGGCGACGTCCAGCGTCAGGCGATCGAGATCGACTCGCGGCCCGAACAACGAACAGCCCGCGAGTAACAGGAACGAGAGAGAGATAAAAAAACCTGCGCGCACAATGAATTTTCCTTTTCTCATGACGGTCCAAAATTGTTTTTGTTTGCATTTTTATAGACCTGTTCTAGCGTCTTGGGTAGTTCGGTCGGTACGACGAATGTGGAAGGTTCGTCAAAGGAATGACAGTTCCAACTGCCCTCCCTTTCTAACCTACGGTTCGGTAAGGGAATGCGATGAACGGACCCTCCGGTGCATTGCTCCCGCCCATGCATCGGAGTCAGCCACCATGGCAGAAAGTACTCAGCACAAGCTCGACAGGGTCCGTCCACCCCGTGTGCAAATCACCTATGACGTTGAAATAGGTAACGCCATCGAGAAGAAAGAATTGCCTCTGGTGGTCGGCATTCTTGCCGACCTTTCTGGCAAACCGCTGGAACCCCTCCCAAAACTGAATGAACGGCGCTTCACCGAGATCGATCGCGACAACTTCAACGAAGTGCTCGCCTCGATCGCCCCGCGCGCCACCTTACAGGTCAACAACACCCTCACCGGCGATGACAGCAAGCTCAACATCGAGCTCAAGTTCGGTCATATCGATGACTTCGATCCGGTCAAGGTGGTCGAGCAAGTAGCGCCGTTGCGGCGCCTGTTCGAAGCGCGTCAGCGTCTGCGCGACCTGCTGACCAAACTCGATGGCAACGATGACCTGGACAAGCTGCTGCGTGATGTCATCGCCAACACCGAAGGCCTGCAAGAGATCAAGTCGGCCCGGCCTGAAGCGCAGCCTGAAGCGCAGCCTTCTGCACCTGCCGGTGATGCCGACGCGGCGCCGCAAGATCAAGCCTGATCGTCCATTCACTTAGGGAGAAATTGCCATGCCCGCCTCATCCAGCGCCCAGGCCCAAGCCAGCGAGAGTGTGAACGAGACCTTGTCTCTGCTCGACCGAATCATCGCCGAAGGGCGAATGGCCCACGACGAAAGCCAGAAGGATTACGCCCGCGACATGCTTGCGGAATTCGCCACCCAGGTTCTTGACAAAGACATGGTCGTCGACAAGGACACCGTGGCGATGATCAATGACCGCATCAGCCGGATCGACAAGCTGATCAGCACCCAGCTCAACGAAGTCCTGCACCATCCGGACCTGCAAAAACTCGAAGCGTCCTGGCGCGGCCTGCACCTGCTGGTGCAGAACACCGAAACCAGTTCCAGGCTGAAACTGCGCTTGCTCAACGTGACCCAGAAAGAGCTGCAGAACGATCTGGAAAAAGCCGTCGAGTTCGACCAGAGCGCGCTGTTCAAAAAGATCTACGAAGAAGAATACGGGACCTTTGGCGGTCACCCGTTCAGCCTGCTGGTGGGTGACTACACCTTCGGCCGGAACCCGCAGGACATCGGCCTGCTGGAGAAACTCTCGAACGTCGCGGCCGCCGCCCATGCGCCGTTCATTGCCGCTGCCAGCCCGCGGCTGTTCGACATGAACAGCTTCACCGAGCTCGCGGTGCCGCGTGACCTGTCGAAAGTCTTTGAGAGCCAGGAGCTGATCAAGTGGCGCTCCTTCCGCGAAAGCGAAGACTCGCGCTACGTGTCGCTGGTGCTGCCGCACTTCCTGCTGCGCCTGCCTTATGGCCCGGACACCTTGCCGGTGGAAGGCATCAACTACGTCGAGGACGTCAACGGCAGCGACCACAGCAAATACCTCTGGGGCAATGCGGCCTGGGCCCTGTCGCAACGCATCACTGAAGCCTTCGCCAAATACGGTTGGTGTGCAGCAATTCGCGGCGCCGAAGGCGGTGGCGCCGTCGAAGGACTGCCCGCCCACACGTTCCGCACCACCTCTGGCGATCTGTCGCTCAAATGCCCGACCGAAGTGGCAATCACCGACCGTCGTGAAAAAGAGCTCAACGACCTCGGCTTCATCGCCCTGTGCCACAAGAAAAACAGCGACGTGGCGGTGTTCTTCGGTGGCCAGACCACCAACAAATCCAAGGTCTACAACACCAACGAGGCGAACGCCAACGCGCGGATCTCGGCCATGCTGCCTTACGTGCTCGCGGCGTCCCGCTTCGCCCACTACCTGAAGGTCATCATGCGCGACAAGGTCGGCAGCTTCATGACCCGTGACAACGTGCAGACCTACCTCAACAACTGGATCGCCGATTACGTGCTGATCAACGACAACGCCCCACAGGAAATCAAGGCGCAGTACCCGCTGCGTGAGGCCCGAGTGGATGTCTCGGAAGTCGCCGGAAAACCGGGCGTCTATCGGGCCACGGTGTTTCTGCGGCCGCACTTCCAGCTCGAAGAGCTGACAGCCTCGATCCGCCTGGTCGCCACCCTGCCGCCACCGGTAGCTGCCTGACCTGCCTCCCGCCGGCCTGGCCGGCGGGTTTTCCTTTGCTTATCTAACGCGATTTTCTTCAGGAGTTTCATGCGATGGATGCAATCATTCTCGACCTCGGCGGCGACATCAAAGGCGACAGTCTGCTCGAAGGTTACAAGGACAAGATCGAAGTCATGTCCTACAGCCACAACGTCGCGATGCAGGTGACCAACGACGTCAGCAACTCCGAGCGTACCTCCGGCAAGCCGCACATCGGCGAGTTCACGCTGACCAAGTTCGTCGACAGCTCGACCCCGTCTCTCAACGAGTACTGCTGCGCCGGCAAACCGATCCCGGAAGCCAAGATCACCATCGGACGCAACGCGGCCGAAGGCAGTGGCCAGTTGATGCCCTTCATCATTTACACCCTGAACAACGTGGTGCTGTCCAACGTCAGCGTCAGCGGTGGTACGGGCGGCAAACCGGTGGAAACCCTCTCGCTGAACTTCACCAAGATCAAGTGGGAACTGACCGCGCAGAAAGACGATGGCACCAAGGAAGGCACGGCCGCTTCGACCTGGGACCTGGCCGCGAACAAGCTGATCAAGGGCTGACGGAGTACCCCGAAAATGACCGGCACCGGCATTCTGCCGCCGCTGTTCGAACGCCTTTCCGCCAGTGAGGCGGATACCGTGCAGGCGTTCGATCGCCAGGCACTGTTGGAGTCGGTCCGTATCGAGTTGCTGCGCTTGTTCAACACCCGTCGTGGCCAGCGCCCGCTGACCACGCCGCCAAGCGTTATTGACTACGGCATCGCTGACTGGACTGCATTGCAGCAACAGCGCAGCGATGACCGCCGTCAATTGATGCGGCAGATTCGTGAAGCCATCGACGCCTTCGAACCACGTCTGCGACTCAACGCGGTCGAGGTCACGCCGGTCCCCGAAAATCCGCAACAGCTGAGTATCAAGCTGCAAGGTGAGCTACGCAGCGGCAAGCAGCATTGGCCTGTCGCATTCGTCATCGAGAACGCCGGCGATGGCCTTGAGGTGCGCAATGAGCGACTCGATTGACCCGCAACTGCTCGATTACTACCAGCGGGAACTGACCTGGCTGCGCCATGCCGGGAGCATTTTCGCCGAACGCTATCCCAAGGTTGCCAGACGCCTGGAACTGTCTCCCGGCGAATGCCCGGACCCGCATGTCGAGCGCTTGCTGGAAGGTTTCGCCTTGCTCGCGGCGCGCCTGCAACGGCGACTCGACGACGATTACGCCGAGTTCAGCGACGCGCTGCTGGAACAACTCTATCCGCTGACCATGCGGCCGCTGCCGTCCTGCGCCATCGTCCAGTTCGAGCCCGATCCAAGCAAGGGCAACCTGGCCGGCGGTTACCCGCTGCCGCGCGACACGCCGCTGTTCGTCACCACCCGCCACGGTGAAAGCATTCACTTTCGTACCAGCGCCGCCGTTCACCTCTGGCCGCTGGCAATCGACGAAGCCTTGCTGCTGGGAAGTGACGAAGCCCAGGCCCTGACCGGCGTCGCCCAGGCACGTTCGGCGCTGCGCTTGAGCCTGCGCTGCCTGGGCCAAAGCCAATGGGCAGAACTCGGCATCGAGCAGTTGCGCTTGCACCTGGCCGCGTCGCCGGTGATTAACGCCAAGCTCTACGACTTGCTCGGTGCCCATGCGATTCAGCTCCTCGCCGGGCCACCCGGCAGCACACCAAAAGTGCTGGCCGGGCTGCCGAAAATCGTCGGTTTCGCCAACGATGAAGTGCTGCTACCCGATGAAGACGGCGTGCATCCTGGGATGCGTTTGCTCGCCGAGTACTTTGCCTTTCCGGACAAATTCAATTTTTTCGACGTGCCGCTGGCGGGTGCAATCAGCGACAGCCAGACGCTGTATCTGTACATCGTTTTCGACCAGGCACTCGGCAGCCGCCTGCATTTACAAGCCAGCGATATCGCGCTGGGTTGCGCGCCGGTGATCAACCTGTTCCCACGGACTTCCGAGCCGCTTCGCCCGGACGGCACTCGCAGCGAATACCGCCTGGTTGCTGATAGCCATCGGGAAAACAGCGTCGAAATCCATAGCATCCGCGCCCTTCGCGCCAGCACCTCGCAGGGCGTGCAGCGCGTACCGGCGTATTACGGCAGCCAGCACGGCGGCAACCACCGCTGCTATTGGCACGCCCGGCGAATCAGCGGCATGACCCCAAACCGCTTGGGCACCGACCTGATGTTGAGTCTGGTGGACACCCAGCTCGACCCGTTTGAAGACGTGACTGAACTGAGCCTGTCCGCCGAGCTGCTCTGCACCAATCGGCACTTGGCCCAGAGCCTGTCGGCTGGAACACCGCTAGGCTTCGAGCGACCGGGGCCAGTCGCCTCGGCGCGCCTGCGTAATCCGCCGAGCCCGCAAAGCCTGCCGCGGCTGGACGGTGAATCGCGCTGGCGACTGGTCTCGCAATTGACCCTCAATCATTTGTCATTGGTCGAAGGTCCGCAGGCGCTGGACGCACTCAAGGAAATCCTCGCACTGCATAACCTGCGTGACGAGGCCAGTGCTCTGCGGCAGATCGAAGGTCTGCTGAGCCTGAGCTGTGAGCGCGTCATTGCGCATGTCGGTGAAGATGCCTGGCGCGGCTGGCGCAATGGGCTGGAGGTGCGCCTGCAACTCGATCCGCAGCATTTTGTCGGCACCAGCGCGGTGCTGTTTTCAGCGGTGCTGGCGCAGTTTTTCTCACTCTATGCCACGGCCAATCGCTTCGTGCGCACGGTGCTGGTTGAATCGGACAAGGAGATCAAGGCATGGCAACCCCAAGCCGGCATGCCGCTCTCCCTCTGAGCCTGAGCCAACGACTGCGCCGCGATCCTCAGGCGTTCGAGTTGTTGCAGGCCTTGTTGCTGCTCGAGCGTGAGCATCCACAAGCCGAATCGCTGGGTAGCGGCACCGCACCGCAGGCTGAAGCGCTGCGTCTGCGCGGTCCGCTGACGCCGTTGTTCGCCGCCAGCCAGGTTGAAAGCCTGACCGAGGAAACGGATCACAAGCCGACCCTGACCACTCCGGTTTTCGGTCTCGGCGGACCAGACGGACCACTGCCCTACGCCTATCAGGAATGGCTGCAACAACGCGCCCGCGCCAAGGATTATGCGCCGGCCGAGTTCCTCGATCTGTTCCAGCACCGACTGCTCAGCCTGCTCTACAAAGTGCTGCGCAAACACCGGATTGCCGTGGGCTTTTCAGTGCCTGGCGCAACACCGGTGCACGCTCAGTTGCGAGCGCTGACCGGCCTGCTGCCCAAGGCCCTGCATGATCGTCAGGCGATTCCCGATGCCGCCGTGCTGGCGTGCAGCGCGCTGTTCGCCGACGGGCGTCGTTCGCTCGCAGGCTTCGCTGCCATCGTGCGCGAACAGTTCGAATTGCCGGTCGAGCTCAACGCCTATGAAGGTGCCTGGCGCGAGATTCCAGCCGCCAGTCGCAGCCGCTTGCAGCCCGGTGGACGCAACCTGCAACTGGGGCGCAGCGCCGTGGCCGGCACCCGGGTCTGGGACGAACATGCCGGCATCCGTCTGACCCTTGGCCCACTGACACCCGCCCAGGCTGCCGCCTTCTTGCCGGACGGTGAAACGCACGCGGCCTTGGCCAGCCTCAGCGCACTGTATTTCGGGCCGGACCTGGAGTGCACACTGGTGCTGCTGGTGCGTGGCGCCAGCCCGATAAAACTCGGTCGTCAGACACCGCCGCTGTTGAGCTGGAACGGTGGCTTGCAGCGCCAGTCCAGCCTCACTCTGCAACGCATCGAGACTCGTCTTCGTCAGCTGGAGATCACCTGAACATGGAACTGGCCAGCCTGATCGGACGCCTCAACCCGGACAACCGCCGCGCCCTGGAACGGGCCGCCCAGCGTTGCCTGCAACGTGGTCATCATTACGTTGAAATCGAGCACCTGTTGCTTGAACTGCTGGAAATCGAAGGCGGCGACTTCGCCTACCTGCTACCGCGCTTCGGCCTGGAACGCGATGCCCTGACGGCGGAAATCAACAAGGCCCTGGAGCTGTTCAAGACCGGCAGTACCCGCACTCCGGCACTCTCGGCACAGACCATCGGCTTGCTGGAGGACGCCGTGGTGCAGGCCAGCGTGCTTGGCCTTGAGAGCATCCGTTCCGGCCTGTTGCTGTTGGCACTGCTCGACCGTGATGAACGCCGCAGCCTGTTGCTCAACAGTGCTTCGTCGCTGCTGCGCATTCCTCGGGACGCCCTGCGCAGCAATCTGCTGGAGTGGACCGAAAGCTCCCGCGAGCACGTCGGCGGCGCCCGCTCGGTCGCCGCAACCGGCGGCAAACCGCAGCAGAAACAGGACTCGATACTTGATCAGTTCACCCAGGACCTGACCGCCGACGCGCATGCCGGACGCATCGATCCCATCGTCGGGCGTGACGGCGAAATTCGCCAGTGCATCGACATCCTGCTGCGCCGTCGCCAGAACAATCCGATCCTGGTCGGCGCGCCCGGCGTTGGCAAAACCGCAGTGGTCGAAGGCCTGGCCCTGCGCATCGCCGCCGGCGACGTACCGCCGTCGCTGCAAGAAGTCAGTCTGCGGGTCCTCGACCTTGGTTTGTTGCAGGCCGGCGCCGGGGTCAAAGGTGAATTCGAGCAACGGCTCAAAGGGGTGATCGATGCCGTCCGCAGCGCGGAAAAACCGATCATCCTGTTCATCGACGAAGCCCACACCCTGATCGGCGCCGGGGGTGTCGAGGGCGGAAGCGACGCCGCCAACCTGCTCAAACCGGCGCTGGCCCGTGGTGAACTGCGGACCCTGGCCGCGACCACCTGGCTTGAGTACAAGAAATACTTCGAGAAAGACCCGGCCCTCGCCCGGCGCTTCCAACTGGTGCAGGTCGAAGAACCGGATGAAATCACTGCCGTGGAAATGCTCCGCGGGGTCGCCGCCAAACTCGAGCAGCACCACGGCGTGCAGGTCCTGGATGCGGCGATTCATGAGGCGGTGAAGCTGTCCCATCGCTACATCTCTGGCCGGCAACTGCCCGACAAAGCGATCAGCGTGCTCGACACCGCTTGCGCGCGGGTCGCCCTCGGGCAACACGACGTACCGCCACCACTGGAAAGCCTGCGTCATCGCCAGCAAAGCCTCAAGGATGAAGTCGAACGCCTGCGCCGCGAACAGGCCACCGGCCTCGATCATCGTGAGCGCATTACCGTGCTCGAGACCGAGTCCACCAGTAACGTGCAGGCCATTCGCGAGCTGGAGATTCGCTGGAGCGAAGAGCGCGTCGCCGTGCGCGAGCTGCTGGAAACCCGACGCGAGCTGCTGGCCTTGAGCGAACGCGCCGACAATGACAAACCGGACGACGTCACTGATGGACGCCTCGACCATCTGGCCGCCGAACTGCTGCGCCTGGAAGCCGGCCTCGACGCCATTCGCCAGGATGACCCGCTGGTACCGGAGCAAGTCGATGCGAAAACCGTCGCCGCGGTGATTGCCGGCTGGACCGGCATCCCGGTGGGCAAGATGCTCGCCGACGAAGCCCACGCCGTGCGCACCCTCGGCCAGCGCATGAGCCAACGGGTGATGGGCCAACGCACCGCGCTGAACACCATCGCCCAACGCTTGCAGGCGTATCGCGCCGGCCTCACCGACCCGCAAAAACCGGTCGGCGTGTTCCTGCTGGTCGGCCCCACCGGCGTCGGCAAAACCGAAACCGCCTACGCCCTGGCCGATGCGCTGTATGGCGGTGAGCGCAATCTGATCAGCATCAACCTTTCTGAATATCAAGAAGCCCACACCGTCAGCCAACTTAAAGGCGCCCCACCCGGCTACGTCGGCTACGGCAGCGGCGGCGTGCTCACCGAAGCCGTGCGGCGCAAACCCTATTCCGTGGTGTTGCTGGACGAAATCGAAAAAGCCCACCCGGATGTGCTGGAGGCTTTTTATAACGTCTTCGACAAGGGCCTGATGGAGGACGGCACCGGCCTGGTGGTGGACTTCAAGAACACCGTGATGCTCGCGACCAGCAACGTCGGCGCCGAACTGTTGCTCGACACACCGACCGCGCAACTCGACAGCGATGCCTTCACCGAAGCCTTGCACAACGTGCTGCTGAAAGCCTTCCGCCCGGCGTTTCTGGCGCGCATGACCGTGGTGGCGTACCGGCCGTTGGATGAGGCGACGCTGGAAGGGATTGTGCTGGCGAAACTGGAGAAATTGCGTGGCCGCTACAAAGCGGCAACCGGGAAACAGTTTGAGTTTGATGCCGGGATTGTGCAGGCGGTGTTGGCCAAGTGCAGCGCGGCGGGTGCGCGGGATGTCGAGAATGTGTTGATGACGCAGGTGACGGGGAAGTTGGCGGAGTGGGTGTTGGAGTAATCCATTAAGTATCGTCTACACGGAGCTTTGGTTATGACTTACGACATCTATCAAGTCAATCAGGAACATTACGCCGAGGCTGCAAAAGCCTTCCTGTTCCAAGTAGCCGATTTAATCAAACAAAAAACAGTGACGGGTCAGCGTGCTATCCAGGCGAGTGACGCACTCAATATTGCGGAGTCCTATTCGATCAAAGAGCCTGGAATGTACTGGTTTATTGCGCTGACTAAATCAGGCGGCAGTGTGGCGGGACTAATGAAGCTCAAAACCCAGGACACTGAAGTTAAAGTTGAAGATCTTTGCGCGAATCCAACCATGCAAGGAACAGGTACGGAACTGATAGAGCGTGCCGTACAGTTTTCCGAACGCATGGGGAAAAATGGCCGATTGACCTTGACCGACATGAGCAAACCGAGAGAGGCCGGTGGCCAGACGTTTTATGGAAAGTTAGGATTCAAGGCACCGCTTGACGACCCTACTTCAATCACCAAAAACCTTAACCCAAATGCCAATTTGGGAATATGGTCACCGGTCCAAAAAAAGGTCGGCAATTCATGGAAAAAAATATGAAACCTCTGGAAACCGACTCAGCTCCAATTTTCATAGAGAGAAAAACTTTTCTGCTCGGGGAGGAAGACCGTCCCTGTCCGTTTTTGTCCTTGATGAATTCCAGTGCTACCTATCAGTCCGCTATAGGGTGACATCCGATGTGAATGCAGACCCCAGTTGCCGTGTCAGACAATCTTAAAGTTACTCCTTAAGAGGACTATAACAATGGCTCTAAGACGTTCCAAAGCAGCGTGTACTTCCGGAAACGTTAACATTCACAACACCGTACAAACCTGGTGGAACGCTCCACAAATTTCCTATGTGGCTCATGCTTATCTGGCTAATGGAACAATTGTCTGTTTGCGACCGCCATTGTCTGCTGGTGCAAATAATCAACCGGCCAATCATCCAGACCAACAGTATTGGAGAACGCTTGGACAGAATGGCGCTGTGGCCGCGATTGCAGCCATTACCAACGCGATTGCGGGCGCCGGTGGCGTTGGTAATATCACCAGCATCGACATCGACTGCAAATTGATGCCCTGTACCGGCCAGCACGGGTGTTTGTATTCCGTACCAACACTGATGCGAACCCTATACGGGCTGAACAATACGCCTCTGCGAATTTTTTCTCATGCAGATGAGAATATGGGGGGAGGCGCTTCAAGCAAACGTGTGATTTTATCCAGCACTGCTGTAGCGACCAATGCAGCAACATTGGTCACCTATAACCAACATGATGGTTGGGGATGGGTACCTTGATTCAACTTTCCAGCGAAGGTACTTATTTTTTCTATGGCCAGCCGAATCATTGAAGACTATTTGAGACTGCTCAATGCCCCGCACCGCCGACAGCAACACCACCCTCTCCCTCACCGCCACCTCACTGTCGGCGCTTTACCCTGAGTCAATCTCCGGCGAAGAATCGCTTAACGCCCTGAGTTCACAAACCCTCAACGGCCTCAACGACGGCGCGTCCCTCACCCTGACCAGCGCCGTCGCCAGCCACATCACTACCACCCTGCACAATGACGCCCTGACCCGCCCCTTCGACGCACTGGTCGCCGAGATCCGCCAACTCCCCGCCGACGCCACCGCCGAGCGCTATCAGCTTGTTCTAAGGCCATGGCTCTGGTGGCTGACCCTGGCCAGCAACAACCGGGTGTTCCAGAACCTCGCCACCTCGGACATCGTCACGACGATTTTCAAGGCTCACGGCTTCACCGATTTCCAGTTGAAACTCACCGGCAGTTACACCCCGCGCGAGTACTGCGTGCAGTACGGTGAAACCGATTTCGCCTTCGTTTCGCGGTTGCTGGAAGAGGAAGGGATTTTCTGGTTTTTCACCCATGAAGACGGCAAGCACACGCTGGTGCTTGGGGACAGCAACGACGCTTTTGTGCCAATCCCCAACGGGCCGAAGGTGACGTATCTCGGGCAGCGAATGGGCGAGCGCGAATTGCATGGCATCCGTTCCGGACAAGTCTGTGTGCAGGCGGTGGCCGGGGTGTATCGGGCGACGGATTATGAGTTCACCACACCGACCACGTCCCTCTACGATCAGGCTGAAGCAGTGGCCGGGCCGCGCTCTATCTACGAACATCCGGGCGGTTACAACGCCAAGGCCCGGGGCGATGCGCTGACCAAGCAGCGGGTGGACGGTTTGCGCAGTCAGGAGAAACGATTCGTCGGCGAGAGCGATTGCCGTTGGCTGGTGCCGGGGCACTGGTTCACGCTGGCCGGTCACGATGACCCGACGCTGAATATCGATTGGGTGGTGACGGCGGTCACGCATGAGGCCAGTCACGACAGCTACCGCAACCGCTTCGAAGCCATTCCCAAGGCCACGCCTTATCGCCCGGCGCGGATTACGCCCAAGCCGCGGATGCATACGCAAACGGCGCTGGTGGTCGGCAAATCCGGCGAGGAAATCTGGACCGATCAGTACGGCCGGATCAAGTTGCAGTTCCCCTGGGATCGTGACGGCAAGAATGACGAAAGCAGTTCCTGTTGGGTCCGCGTGGTGCTGCCGTGGAGTGGCAAAGGCTTCGGCATGCAGTTTGTGCCACGGATCGGTCAGGAAGTAATCGTGACCTTTATCGACGGCGACCCGGACCGGCCATTGGTCACCGGTTGTGTCTATAACGGCGACAACGCCCTGCCCTATGCGCTGCCAGCGAACCAGACCCAATCCGGAATCAAGACCCACTCATCCAAAGGTGGCGACGGGTTCAACGAGTTGCGCTTCGAGGACAAGAAGGACGCCGAAGAGGTGTTTCTGCAGGCGCAGAAGGACTTCAAGATCAACGTGCTCAACGACACCACCGCCAGCGTCGGCCACGACGAAATCCTTACGGTAAAGAACGCCCGCACCCGCACGGTCAAGGAAGGCGACGAGACCGTGACCCTGGAAAAAGGCAAACGCAGCGTGACGATCCAGACCGGCAGCGACAGCCTCGACGTCAAGGACAGCCGAACGGTGAAGGTCGGCGCCGATCAGAAGCACAGTACCGGCGGCAACTATGAGCACAAGGTCACCGGCGATTACAGCCTGACGGTGGACGGCAACCTGACCATCAAGGTGAGCGGCACTCTCACGCTGCAAAGCGGTGGCAGTTTCGCGATCAAGAGTGGCGCCGATCTGGCGGCCCAGGCCAGCACCTCGATCAGCCAGAAAGCCGGCACCTCCCTGAGCAATCAGGCCGGCACGGAGCTGACCAACAAAGCCGGCACCTCGCTGACCAATGATGCGGGGGTCAGCCTGACCAACAAGGGCGGCGCCGAACAGACCGTGGATGGCGGCGGCATGCTGACCATCAAGGGCGGACTGGTGAAGGTCAATTGAGGAGCGAGCGAAGATGCCATCGGACAAACTGGAACTGGAACGCGGTGACAGCCGGCTCGACGGACGAATGCTCGACGGCCGGCTGGAAGGTCCGCTGCACATCAAGGAAGCCGGAAAACCCCAGGCCGCCTTGAATTACAGCCAGGGCGAACTGCAAGGCAGGAGCCTGCTGTATCACCCCAATGGCAAGCTGTCGGCACAACTGCCTTTTGAGCATGACAAGTTACAAGGTGTCGCAACGTTTTATGCGCCGCAAGGCTGGCTGCAACGCAAAGCCACGTATCGCCGAGGCCTGCTGCATGGCGAAGCAACCAACTATTTCCCCGATGGGAAAGTGGCTGAATTGGAGTGTTATCGCGACGGTGTGCGTGAAGGGGTTTACCAGCGTTTTCACCCTAACGGCAAACCCGCCGTCAACGCCCGCTACCTCAACGGTCAGTTGCTTGAACCTGAACAAGGCTTTGCCAGCGATGGACGACCGTTGGATACCGAGGGCAAACCGATCTCGCGGATGCGCTGGTGGTACCGGCGCTGGGCCGATCCGACACAGGCCTGACGCAGACCTGTAGCAGCTGGCGTAGCCTGCGTTCGGCTGCGTAGCAGTCGTCAATCCATTACACGCGGTCGACCTGAAAGACCGCGGCGTCTGACTTCACGACTGCTACGCAGCCGAACGCAGGCTACGCCAGCTGCTACAAGGGCAGCGGCGCTCTTCGGATCAGGGGATAAGCATCTGCATCTGCCCCGGCATTGCAATCTTGATCACCCCGCCCCAGTTGCACATCAAGCTGCAGTTGGCATCGAGGGCAGGCATTCCCCCCAGCAAAAGGGTCGGTGCTCCGGGGATCCACGGGGCGGCGGTGGCCGGAATGCATGGCATCGGCGTCAGCACGCCGAGGGCGGCCGCCGTGGCCGCGGCGACCATTGGATTGGCCGGGCTCATGCACATGCCAAACGGCATGATGTTCAGCAGCGGAATGTGATCCATGATGTTCGCCGCCGGCATGCCGCCGGTCAGCGTGCGGTTTACCGGCAGCACGTTGAGCACCCCCGGTGCCGCACCGAAACTGCATTGCAGGGTCGCGGTGGCGCACACTTGCGGACAGCCCATGTCGAATCTCCTTCCTGAAAGCGATGCTCCTCTGAACCATAGTTCGCCGAGCCTGCTCTCGCACATCAGGAACGCTGATTATCCAGCAACACGCTAACCTATAAGACCTTGCCGCGCTTGTGGCGACCCCGGCACGCCATTAGATTAGTCAATGATGTCTGGCCTCCAAAATAAGCAGAAGGGATAAGCATGGCGCTTACTGACCAGTCCACCCGTATCCGCTCTGGCGAAGAACTCGATGCCAGCCTGATCGATCCGTACCTCAAGGCGCACATTCCGGGCCTGAGCGGGTTGCCACAGATCAGCCAGTTCCCCGGTGGCGCTTCAAACCTGACATATCTGCTCGAATACCCCGAGCAGGAGTTCGTGCTGCGTCGGCCGCCGTTTGGCCACAAGGCCAAGTCCGCCCACGACATGGGCCGTGAGTTTCGCATTCTCAATCAGCTCAAGGACGGTTTCCCGTATTGCCCGAAAGCCTACGTGCACTGCACCGACGAATCGGTGATCGGTGCCGAGTTCTATGTAATGGAACGGGTCAAGGGGATCATCCTGCGCTCCGAACTGCCAGCGGAACTGGGCCTCGATGCCGCTAAAACCGAAGCCCTGTGCAAGAGTTTCATCGACAAATTCGTCGAACTGCACCGCGTTGATTACCAGGCCTGTGGCCTGGCCGACCTGGGCAAGCCGCAAGGTTATGTCGCCCGGCAGATTCATGGCTGGAGCGAGCGCTACGAAAAAGCCCTGACGCCTGATGCGCCGAGCTGGCAAGCGGTCAAGGACTGGCTCAACGACAAGATGCCCGCCGACCACCCGACGTCAAGCATCGTCCATAACGACTACCGCTTCGACAACGTGATCCTCGACCCGAACAACCCGATGCAGATCATCGGCGTACTGGATTGGGAACTGACCACCCTCGGCGATCCGCTGATGGATCTGGGCAACACCCTCGCCTACTGGATCGAAGCCGGCGACCCGGCACCGGTGCAACTGATGCGCCGTCAACCGAGCCATGCCCCCGGCATGCTCACCCGGCGCGAATTCGTCGATTACTACGCTGAGCGCTCGGGGATCAAGATCGACAATTTCGACTTCTATTACACCTACGGGCTGTTCCGCCTGGCCGGTATCGTGCAGCAGATCTACTACCGTTTCTTCCATGGTCAGACCCAGGACAAACGCTTCGCGCAGTTCATTCACATGAACAAGCTGCTGGAGCAGATGAGCCTGCAAGTCATCCAGAAATCCAGCCTCTGATCACGCGCCCGGCGCCTGCCCATCTCAAGGAAAAACCATGTCCAAGACCCATTTGTTCGACCTCGACGGTAAAATCGCTTTCGTCTCCGGCGCCAGCCGTGGCATCGGTGAAGCAATCGCCAAACTGCTGGCCCAGCAAGGCGCCCACGTGATCGTATCGAGTCGCAAACTCGACGGCTGCCAGCACGTGGCCGACGCGATCATCGCCGACGGCGGCAAAGCCACCGCTATCGCTTGCCACATCGGTGAAATGGAACAAATCACTCAAGTGTTCGCCAGTATTCGCGAACAATTCGGTCGCCTGGACATCCTGGTCAACAACGCCGCAACCAACCCGCAGTTCTGCAATGTGCTGGACACTGATCTCAGTGCCTTCCAGAAAACCGTCGACGTGAACATTCGCGGCTACTTCTTCATGTCGGTGGAAGCCGGCAAGCTGATGCGCGAAAACGGTGGCGGCAGCATCATCAACGTCGCGTCGATCAACGGTATTTCGCCGGGTATCTTCCAGGGCATCTACTCGGTGACCAAGGCTGCGGTGATCAACATGACCAAGGTCTTCGCCAAGGAATGCGCGCAGTTCGGCATCCGCTGCAACGCCCTGCTGCCAGGCCTGACCGACACCAAGTTCGCCTCGGCGCTGGTGAAAAACGACGCGATCCTGAAGACCGCGCTGCAGCAGATTCCGCTCAAGCGTGTGGCGGATCCAAGCGAAATGGCCGGTGCGGTGTTATATCTGGCGAGTGATGCGTCGAGCTATACGACTGGGGTTTCGCTGAATGTGGACGGTGGTTTCCTGTCCTGATTTTCTGTCTCCTGTGGGAGCCGGGCTTGCCCGCGATTGCATCAGCGAGGTGCATCTGTCGTACCGTGGCGCTTGTATCGCGGGCAAGCCCGGCTCCCACAGGGAAGAAGGTCATCCCAGAGATTAAGGAATTTTAATTCCATCAATTGCATTTAGAGAATATTTATTCCATAACTAGGCATCCTGAAAACAAAAATCCAAAGGACCCAGTTATGCGCGAACTCGGAATCGGACTTATCGGCACGGGCTTCATGGGCCGTGCCCACGCCCTGGCCTTTCGCAATGTCAGCGCGGCTTTCGAACTGCCCTTCACGCTGCGCCTCGCCGCGCTTGCCGACGCCGATCCTGCTCGCGCACAAGCGTGCGCCACGGCCTGGGGCTTCGAACGGGCCCACAGTGACTGGCAACAGTTGATCGACGACCCCAAGGTCAACCTGATCGCTATCACCACCCCCAACCATCTTCACTACCCAATGGCCATGGCCGCTATAGCCGCCGGAAAACCGTTGTACTGTGAAAAACCGCTGGCAGTCAGCCTTGAGCAAGCCAACGCCATGCACCTGGCGGCCAAAGCAGCCGGCGTGGTCACCCGCGTGGGCTACAACTACCAGCACAACCCGATCATTGGCTTAGCCCGCGAGCTGATTCGAAATGGCGACCTGGGCGAGATCATCAGCTTTCAAGGCGAATTCAGCGAAGACTTCATGGCTGACCCGAACTCGCCGTGGTCCTGGCGCTGCGAGGCCGAACATGCCGGCGGCGCGCTGGCGGACCTGGGCAGTCATTTGCTGGCCATGGCACGCTATCTGGTGGGCGATGTCGAGGCGGTGTGCGCCGATACCCAAACGGTGCACCGTCAGCGTCCAGCTACAGCGGGCAGCCTGGAACAACGCAGCATTGCCGTCGACGATCAGGCCCACGCCCTGCTGCGCTTTGCCAACGGCGCTCGTGGCACTTTCAGCAGCAGTTGGCTCAAGCACGGCTACAAGAATCACCTGAGTTTCGAGATCAGCGGCACCCAGGGCACTCTGGCATTCGATCAGGAGCGTTTGAATGAGTTACGCCTGTGCCGCGCCGGCCAGGACGGTTTCCAGCGTTTACTGGCCGGACCGAATCTGCCCGGCTACGCGGCATTCAGCCCTGCACCGGGGCATCAACTGGGCTACAACGAGTTGAAGACGCTGGAAGTGCATGCGCTGATCATGGCCCTGGCCGGACAAGGCCAGGACGGCACGGATTTCGAGGAGGCCTGGGAAGTGGAGCGCCTGGCGGCGGCGATTCGACTGGCGGCGCGGGAGCAGCGCTGGGTCAATATCAGGGAGGTCTGATCGCTCCAGCGCTGCGTCATGGCAACGCTCAGCGCGCCAGCTGTAGTGCCAACGCCTTGGCCTGGCTCGCCACGTCAGTCACCGCCGTGCTTTCCCACCACATTCCACGCAGGGGCGGGCCCATGGCGAACAAGCGCTGGGCAACCTGCCCCTCGGCATCCATGACCGCCCCGCTCGGATCCGCTGCGATCCCCAGCGCCAATGGCCCCGGTTTTATCAAGCCGCGGGCCAGCAGTTGCTGCGGCAAGGGTCGGGCGACCCGGCGCCAGTCGTATTCGATGCCACTGGAGTTGATCAGCGCGTCGCCACTGACCACCGTCACTTCAGACTCCCCGCGCCGACGAATGAAAATGCTCACCCGTCCGTCCGCCGAGGGCGCCAGGCCTTTGAACGAAGCGGCCTGAATTCGCAAGCGCCCTGACTGATGCAAACGCGCCACCAGCTCTGCACTCAAGGGCGGCGACCGGTGATGATGGCTTTCCCACCATGGCCGCACATGACGCACAAACTGCCGGCGTTGCACATCCGTTGCCTGGCTCCAGAGCCGCCCGATATGCGCCCGCACGGTATCCAGCGGCGCCTGCCAGTCGATACCCTCCGCCATCGCCGCACGGCAATGCCGTCGCAGTTCATGCATCAACTGACGCGGGCTGCGAATGTCGGGATCTTCGGCCAGAAAATCCACCCACGCCGGCGGTTGCCGACGCACATGCGGCAGCAAGCCGTGACGGGAAAACACTTCGATCGGTCCACGATGCCCGGCCTGCTCCAGCGACACCACGGCATCGACCATGGTCAGGCCCGAGCCGATGATCAATACCGTCGATTGCGGATCAAGCCGTGTCATGGCCGCCACATCCCAAGGATCGACGGCTGCAGCGTTCAAGCCACTGGACTCGGTTTGTGGGGTTCGCGCAGCCGGGAACAAGCCGGTCGCCAGCACCGCAAAAGCGCCGCTTAACCGTGAACCATCACTCAAGGTCAGTAATGTCGCGTGTTCATCGGTTTGCAGGTCGACCACTTCCCCGCGCACATGCTCGACGCTTGAACCATAACGCGCGCCGACGGCCTGGGCTTCGGCCAACCGCTGCTGCACGTACAGACCAAAAATGCCCCGAGGCGGGAACAACTCGGCGACCGGCACCGACTGCTGGTCCGACTCCGGCCAACCGCCATTGGCAATAAATGCGCTCAGCCATTGGGTCAGGTCATCGGGGTTGTCCGGGTCGACACCCATCCGCGCGGCATTGCCATTCAGCGTATGGCCCAATTCAACCGCGCTATAGGCCTCGCCCCGGCCCAACTCGGCGCGAGGCTCGATCACCAGCACCTGACGCTTGCCGGGCAAACGCAGCAACTGCATGGCCAATAATGCGCCGCTCAAGCCACCGCCGACGATCAGGATGTCGGCGTTGCGAATAATGTCTGTTGCTTGTCCGCCAAGAGTTTCGGTCATGCGGTTCTCACGGATCGAGGGGAATGTCTGAAATGTATCACTGGATGGTTATCGGGACCGATGATCTGTTTCAGAGCACCACATTACGCACAAACCGCGTCGCCACCGTCCCATCATTGCGATAGGCGTGAGGCCGGTTACTGGCGAAGCTGACAAACTCGCCTGTCGCGAGAATCCGCTCTTCATCCCCCAGCACCAGCGTCAGGCTGCCTTCGAAGACATACAGCTGTTCACTCCAGCCATCGGCATCCGGCTCTGAAACGTATTCCTCGCCCGGTTCCAGTCGCCACTCCCAAAGTTCGACTTCACGACTGGCATTGGCCTTGGCCAACAGCACCGCTTTACTGCCGGGGATCAAACCGGCCCATGCCAGTTCGTTGATGCGGCTCGGGTCGCGCACTTCGGGGGCCTGAATCAGGTCGCTGAAGGCTACGTCCAAGGCTTCGGCCACCCGGTCGAGGGTGGTCAGGCTGACGTTTTTCTCACCGGCTTCGATGGCCACCAGCATCCGGCGGCTGACTCCGGATTTTTCCGCCAATGCGGTCTGGCTCAGCTCTGCGGCATGGCGCAGGCGTCGGACGTTCTGGCTGACGTGTTGCAGGACGGAGGCTCGTTGGCCGGAATCTTTGTGCACTATATTGCTCACTTAGTAGGTTTGCGCAGTATACTGCCCAACTTCGGGCGCATTGTGCGTCCCCCTCAGGTAGTGCGCAAGGCCATGACGTCGGTGAATACTTCCAAACCCTCTACCTTTTTCTCACGGTTCAGCAAGGCTGAATGCGTGCTGGTGCTGATCACCATGGTCTGGGGCGGGACGTTCCTGCTGGTGCAGCATGCGATGACGGTCAGCGGGCCAATGTTTTTCGTCGGCCTGCGCTTTGCTGCAGCGGCGAGTATTGTCGCGCTGTTCTCCTGGCGCAGCCTGCGTGAGTTGACCCTGTTTGAACTCAAAGCCGGCGCGTTCATTGGTGTGGCGATCATGCTCGGCTACGGCCTGCAAACCGTTGGCTTGCAGACCATTCTCAGCAGCCAATCGGCGTTCATCACTGCGCTTTACGTGCCGTTCGTGCCTTTGCTGCAATGGCTGGTGCTGGGGCGTCGGCCGGGGTTGATGCCGAGCATTGGCATCATGTTGGCGTTTACCGGGTTGATGCTGCTCTCCGGCCCTGCCGGGGCGTCGCTGAATTTCAGCTCCGGGGAAATCGCCACGCTGATCAGCGCCGTCGCCATCGCCGCCGAAATCATTCTGATCAGCACTTATGCTGGCCGGGTCGACGTGCGCCGGGTCACCGTGGTGCAACTGGCGACCACTTCGGTGCTGGCATTTTTGATGATTGTGCCAACTCAGGAAACGCTTCCCGGTTTCTCCTGGTTGCTGCTGGCCAGCGCGGTGGGCCTGGGCGCCGCCAGTGCGGCGATTCAGGTGGCGATGAACTGGGCGCAGAAAAGCGTTTCACCAACCCGTGCGACGCTGATCTACGCTGGCGAACCGGTCTGGGCCGGTATCGCCGGGCGCCTGGCGGGTGAACGGCTGCCGGGGCTGGCGCTGTTCGGTGCGGGGTTAATTGTCGCAGCGGTGATTGTTAGTGAGTTGAAGACCAAGGGTAAAGCTGCGGCTGAAACCGCGGATGAGTTGGAGCACGAGTCCGAGAGCTGACAATCGTTGTTTCGGTGGTCATTGCAATATTGCTATTGCGGGCAAGCCTTGCTCCTACAGGATCTCACCACCTGTAGAAGTAAGGCTTGCCCGCGATGGCGTTAGAGCGGTCGAATACTGCGCTTCGAAACAATGTGAATCAGGCGTTTTCAGCCTACCTTGTAGGATCCTGCCACAGCTTGGCAGTTGGTGATCAGGGGCTCGGCACGTATGATCCTTCACAAACTTCCGCAGATTAGAAGCCTATGTCCCTGATAGTTCTACTGCTTCTGCCTTTTATTGGCAGCTGTCTGGCGGCCTTGCTGCCGCACAACGCGCGTAACACTGAATCGATACTCGCTGGCCTGGTTGCCTTGATCGGCACCGTCCAGGTGGCGTTGCTGTATCCGCAAATCGCCCACGGTGGCGTGATTCGCGAAGAGTTCTTCTGGCTACCGAGCCTGGGCTTGAATTTCGTCCTGCGCATGGACGGTTTCGCCTGGCTGTTCTCGATGCTGGTGCTGGGCATCGGCACGCTGGTGTCGCTGTATGCGCGGTATTACATGTCGCCGGACGACCCGGTGCCACGCTTCTTTGCATTCTTCCTGGCGTTCATGGGCGCCATGCTCGGGCTGGTGATCTCCGGCAATCTGATTCAAATGGTGTTTTTCTGGGAGCTGACCAGCCTCTTCTCGTTCCTGTTGATCGGCTATTGGCACCACCGCGCCGATGCTCGCCGTGGCGCCTACATGGCGCTGATGGTGACCGGTGCCGGTGGTTTATGCCTGCTGGCGGGGGTAATGCTGCTCGGCCATGTCGTGGGCAGCTATGACCTGGACAAGGTCCTGGCCGCCGGCGATCTGATTCGCGCCCATGCGTTGTACCCCATCCTGCTGCCGTTGATCCTGATCGGCGCCTTGAGCAAAAGTGCCCAGTTCCCCTTCCACTTCTGGCTTCCCCACGCCATGGCCGCTCCGACACCGGTCTCGGCTTACCTGCACTCGGCGACCATGGTCAAGGCCGGAGTTTTCCTCCTGGCACGGCTGTGGCCGTCGCTGTCCGGCAGCGAAGAATGGTTCTATATCGTCAGCGGGGCTGGCGCTTGTACATTGTTGCTCGGCGCTTACTGCGCGATGTTCCAGAACGACCTCAAGGGCCTGCTGGCCTACTCGACCATCAGCCATTTGGGCCTGATCACCCTGTTGCTGGGGCTGAACAGCCCGCTGGCCGCCGTCGCGGCGGTGTTTCATATTCTCAACCACGCGACCTTCAAGGCCTCGCTGTTCATGGCCGCCGGGATCATCGACCACGAAAGCGGCACCCGCGACATTCGCAAGCTCAGTGGCCTGGTCAAACTGATCCCGTTCACCGCGACCCTGGCGATGGTCGCCAGTGCCTCGATGGCCGGCGTGCCGTTGCTCAACGGCTTCCTCTCGAAAGAAATGTTCTTCGCCGAAACCGTGTTCATCAATGCCTCGGCCTGGATCGAGACTACCCTGCCGATCGTTGCGACCATCGCCGGTACGTTCAGCGTCGCCTATTCGCTGCGCTTTACCGTAGACGTGTTTTTCGGCCCAACCGCCACCGACCTGCCGCACACCCCGCACGAACCGCCGCGCTGGATGCGTGCACCAGTGGAGTTGCTGGTGTTCGCCTGCCTGGTGGTCGGGATTTTCCCGGCCCAGGTGGTCGGCCCGTTACTCGCCGCTGCGGCCCTGCCGGTGGTGGGTGGAACCTTGCCCGAATACAGCCTGGCGATCTGGCACGGCTGGAACGCGCCGATGATCATGAGCTTGATCGCCATGTCCGCCGGTATCGTTGTGTACCTGCTGCTGCGTAATCAGCTCAAACGCGGGCGGTTCAACTACCCGCCTCTCATTGGCCGCCTCAATGGCAAGCGCCTGTTCGAACGCGGCCTGGTGGTGATGATGCGCCTGGCTCGACGGCTTGAGCGGCGGGTCAGTACCAAGCGCCTGCAAACCCAATTGTTCCTGCTGGTGCTGGTGGCCGTGTTGGCGGGGTTGATTCCGCTGCTGCACAGCGGCTTGAGTTGGGGCGAGCGGCCAAAGATCCCCGGCTCGATCGTCTTCGTCACGCTCTGGTTGCTGGCGATTGCCTGCGCGTTGGGCGCCGCCTGGCAAGCCAAGTACCACCGACTCGCGGCCCTGACGATGGTCAGTGTCTGCGGCATGATGACCTGCGTCACCTTCGTCTGGTTCTCGGCGCCGGACCTGGCCCTGACCCAATTGGTGGTCGAGGTGGTGACCACCGTGCTGATCCTGCTTGGCCTGCGCTGGTTGCCACGGCGGATCGAAGAGGTCTCGCCACTGCCCGGCAGCGTGCCCAAGGCGCGGGCTCGCCGTTTGCGCGACTTGCTGCTGTCGGGCGCGGTCGGCATCGGCATGGCGCTGCTCGCCTACGCCATGTTGACCCGCCAGACACCGAACGATATTTCCTCGTTCTACCTCAGTCGCGCATTGCCCGAAGGTGGCGGCAGCAACGTGGTGAACGTGATGCTGGTGGACTTCCGCGGCTTCGACACCCTCGGTGAGATCACCGTGCTGGTGGCCGTGGCGCTGACCGTGTTTGCCCTGCTGCGACGCTTCCGTCCACCGAAAGAAAGCATGCAACTACCGGCACAACAGCGCCTGCTGGCACCGGACGTGGTCACTGATCTGGTCAACCCGCGTCACGCCAGCGATACCGCGCTGGGCTTCATGATGGTCCCGGCGGTGCTGGTCCGGTTGTTATTGCCAGTTGCAGTGGTGGTGTCGTTCTACCTGTTCATGCGCGGGCACAATCAACCGGGCGGCGGTTTTGTCGCGGGCCTGGTGATGTCGGTGGCGTTCATCCTGCAATACATGGTCGCCGGCACTCAGTGGGTCGAGGCGCAGATGAGCCTGCGACCGGTACGCTGGATGGGCACCGGACTGCTCTTCGCCACACTCACCGGCCTGGGTGCAATGGTCGCCGGTTATCCGTTCCTGACCACCCACACCTGGCATTTCGGGTTGCCGCTGCTGGGCGAGATTCATATTGCCAGTGCGCTGGGCTTCGACATCGGCGTGTATGCCGTGGTGGTAGGTTCGACACTGCTGATCCTGACTGCCCTGGCGCACCAATCGGTGCGTGGCCACAAGCCGGGCAGCCAGCCTAAACCCATTGCCAAGCCAGGAGCTGCCTGATGGAAGAAGTCATCGCAATTGCCATTGGCGTACTGGCTGCCTCCGGGGTCTGGCTGGTGCTGCGCCCACGGACCTTTCAGGTCGTCATGGGCCTGTGCCTGCTGTCTTACGGGGTCAATCTGTTCATCTTCAGCATGGGCAGCCTGTTCATCGGCAAGGAGCCGATCATCAAGGACGGCGTGCCGCAAGACCTGCTGCATTACACCGATCCGCTGCCCCAGGCGCTGGTACTCACCGCCATCGTCATCAGTTTCGCCATGACCGCGTTGTTCCTGGTGGTGTTGCTGGCGTCCCGGGGCCTGACCGGCACCGACCATGTCGATGGCCGGGAGCCTAAAGAATGAGCTGGATGCCCCATCTGATCGCCGCACCGATTCTGCTGCCGTTACTGACGGCGGCGCTGATGTTGATGCTCGGCGAAAAACACCGCCCGCTCAAAGCCCGGATCAACCTGTTCTCGAGCCTGCTGGGCCTGGGGATTTCCGTACTGTTGCTGCAGTGGACCCAGGCGCAAGGCGTGCCTGGTTCCATCGGTGTCTACCTGCCGGGCAACTGGCAGGCACCCTTTGGCATCGTGCTGGTGGTCGATCGCCTGTCGGCGCTGATGCTGGTGCTGACCGGGATCATCGGCGTCAGCGCCCTGCTATTCGCCATGGCCCGCTGGGACAGTGCCGGCGCAAGCTTCCACGCGCTGTTCCAGATTCAACTGATGGGCCTCTACGGAGCCTTCCTGACCGCCGACCTGTTCAACCTCTTCGTGTTTTTCGAAGTGCTGCTGGCGGCGTCTTACGGCTTGATGCTGCACGGCTCTGGGCGCGCCCGGGTGTCGTCGGGCCTGCATTACATTTCGATCAACCTGCTGGCCTCGTCGCTGTTTCTGATTGGCGCCGCGCTGATCTATGGCGTCACCGGCACCCTGAACATGGCCGACCTGGCACTGAAGATCCCGCTGGTGCCGGAAGCCGATCGCGGCTTGCTGCATGCCGGCGCGGCGATTCTGGCTGTGGCATTCCTGGCCAAGGCCGGGATGTGGCCGCTGAACTTCTGGCTGGCCCCGGCCTACTCCTCGGCCAGTGCCCCGGTGGCGGCGATGTTCGCGATCATGACCAAGGTCGGCGTCTACACCCTGCTGCGTCTGTGGACCCTGCTGTTCTCCGGCCAGGCCGGTGCGTCGGCATACTTTGGCGGCGACTGGCTGACCTACGGCGGCATGGCGACAATTATCTGCGCGGCGTTGGCAATCCTCGCCACGCAGCGCCTGGAGCGCATGGCCAGCCTGAGCATCATGGTGTCGGCGGGCATCCTGTTGTCGGCCATCGGTTTTGCCCAGCCGAGCCTGATTGGCGCGGCGCTGTTCTATCTGGTCAGCTCGACCCTCGCGCTGAGCGCGCTGTTCCTGCTGGCGGAACTGATCGAACGCTCGCGCACCGCCATCGAGATGCCGCTGGACGATGAAATCGAAGCGCTACCGCGACCATCGCAATCTTCACCGCCGAGCAAGGGCATCAACCTCGACGACGACCAGAAAGCCGTGGTCGGTCAGGTGATTCCCTGGACCATGGCCTTCCTGGGCTTGAGCTTCATTGCCTGCGCCCTGCTGATCATCGGCATGCCGCCGCTCTCCGGGTTCATCGGCAAGCTCGGCTTGCTTAGCGCCCTGCTCAACCCGCTGGGCCTCGGCACCTCGGGGGAACAGCCGATATCGAACGCGGCATGGAGCCTGCTGGCGCTGTTGATCCTGTCCGGGCTGGCCTCGTTGATCGCCTTCTCGCGCTTGGGTATCCAGCGTTTCTGGACGCCCGCAGAACGCCCGTCACCGGTGCTGCGACGCCTGGAATGCGTACCGATCTTTGCCTTGTTGGCCTTGAGCATCGTGTTGACCTTCAAGGCCGAACCGCTGATGCGTTACACCCAGGCGGCCGCCGACACCTTGAACAATCCGCAGCAATACGTGATGGCGGTACTCGGCACCCGCGCCGTACCCAGCCCCGAAGCCAAGGCTGCGATGCAGGAGGTGCAACCATGAAACGTCTGTTCCCTGCCCCCTGGTTGTCGTTGGCTCTTTGGCTGTTGTGGCTGGTGCTGAACCAGTCCATCAGCCCGGGCAACCTGCTACTGGGTGCGATACTGGGTTTTTGCGCACCACTGATGATGCGCAAGCTGCGACCGCTGCCGATCCGTATTCGTCGTCCCGGGGTAATCCTGCGCCTGATCTTCCTGGTCGGGTGTGACGTGCTGGCGTCCAACCTCGCCGTCGCCTGGGGCGTGTTGAACGCCGGGCGACGGCCGCCACACTCGAAGTTCATCAAGGTGCCGCTGGACCTGCGTGACGCCAACGGCCTCGCGGCGCTGTCGATGATCACCACGGTGATTCCCGGTACGGTCTGGTCGGAACTGGCGCTGGATCGCAGCATTTTGCTGTTGCATGTGTTCGATCTGGATGACGAAGCGCACTTCATCCAGCACTTCAAGGCGACTTATGAGCGCCCCTTGATGGAGATTTTCGAATGAGTGCCCTGCTCTCGAATGCGGTTCTGTTCAGCCTGTTCATTTTCTCGCTGGCGATGGGACTGACACTGATTCGCCTGTTCAAAGGTCCATCGGCACAGGACCGGGTTCTGGCGCTGGATTACCTGTATATCCTCGCCATGCTGATGATGCTGGTGCTGGGGGTCCGCTATGCCAGTGACACCTACTTCGAAGCGGCGCTGCTGATCGCGCTGTTCGGCTTCGTCGGCTCGTTTGCCCTGGCGAAATTCCTGTTGCGTGGCGAGGTGATCGAATGAATGAGCTGGGTCAGTTGTCTTTGTGGGTCGAGATCCCGGTGGCGATCCTGCTGGTGACCAGCAGCCTGTTCGCGTTGATCGGTGCCATCGGCCTGCTGCGCTTGAAGGACTACTTCCAACGCATGCACCCACCGGCTTTGGCCTCGACCTTGGGCGCCTGGTGCGTGGCGCTGGCGTCGATCATCTTTTTCTCGGCACTCCAGTCGAGTCCGGTGTTGCACGCCTGGCTGATCCCGATACTGCTGTCGATCACCATGCCAGTCACCACCCTGCTGCTGGCGCGTGCGGCGTTGTTCCGCAAGCGCATGGCCGGGGATGATGTGCCGGCTGAGGTCAGCAGTCGACGGACAGAAAGCGAGCGTTGAGCCGAAAAGATCGCAGCCTGCGACCCTGAAGATTAGAACTCACCCCCACGCAACGGCCAACAACCCCGCCCCCAACACCACACACAGCGGTGAATAGGCCCAGGTGTCGAGGCGCGCGAACTTCGACCCGGCCTGTTCCTTGAAAAAGCCGACAAGATTCGAATCACCAATCGCGCGGGCAAACATCAGCAAGGCAACTGCACTGATCAGCCATTGCATCGACCAGTGCCCGACTGCCGGCACAAACAGGCCAACTCTCAGGCACACCATCAGGGCAATCAGCAACAACCCGACAGCCACCGCCAGGGTTCCCAGTGCAGAAGGTCTGAAAGCCGGCCGCAGCCCCTCCTCTGCGCCGCCTTGTACCTGCGGCACAACGGCGTCAATGGCCCAACGACCGCCGAGCGCCCAGTACAAATGAATCAGGCTGATCAGCACAAACGCGGCGACGATCCATTGAGCAAGCACAAACGTCATGAGCAGGGTTCCGGGAATCGATGGCAGAAGAAACAGCCTAGACCAGACTTTTTGTCAGTGCGTTGTTCCACGACAATGTTGCAGTCACGCCGCATAAAATTCGCCTGAGCTCTGACCGTTCATTGATCGACCGGGTACCCTACAGACTTGCAGAGACCTTGTCTGCGACATCCTTGGGAAGCCAGGCCCGCCAGACCTCCGGGTGCGCCTTCATGAAGGCTTCGGCTGCCTGGCGCGGCGCGGTGTGCTTCTCGCTTATTTCGGCCAGGGCCTTGTTCAGAGGCCCGATAGGCAGATCAACCTTACTGAAAAACTCAGTCACCTGCGGATACTGTTTCTGGAAAGGTGCAGACACCCCAATCGACAGTTTCGAGGGCAGCGAGCGTGTTGGTTTTGGATTGGGGTTATCGGCATCGGTCAGGGTTTTCCAGGCCTCGGCATCGAACGGCGGCTCTTCCAGTTGAATCAGCTTGAAGCGTCCGAGCAACGGGGTTGGCGACCAGTAATAAAACAGCACCGGCTTGCCACGGCGAATGGACGAGGTGATCTCTGCGTCCAGCGCCGCGCCGGAACCGCTGCGAAAATTCACATAGCTGTCCGTCAGGCCATAGGCCTTGAGCTTCTGCTTGTTGACCACTTCCGAGGTCCAGCCGATCGGGCTATTGAGAAAACGTCCCTTGCCGGGGCTTTCCGGATCGCTGAAGACATCCTTGTAGCGCGGCAAGTCCGACACGCTGCGCAAGTCCGGCGCCAATGGCTTGATGCTTTTGGCCGGATCGCCCTTGATCACGTATTCCGGCACCCACCAGCCTTCGGTTGCGCCTTTGACCGTATCGCCGATACTCGCCACCTTGCCTTCAGCCTCGGCCTTGACCCAGACCGGACTGCGACCGGCCCACTCTTCGCCAATGACCTGAATGTCATTGTTGGCCAGCGCGGTTTCCAGGGTGATGGTGGTGCCCGGCAAGGTATCGGTCGGCAGGCCGTAACCCTTCTCGACAATGATCCGCAAAATGTCGGTGATCAGACTGCCGCTTTCCCAGTTCAGGTCAGCGAAGTGGATCGGCGCCGGGGCGGCCATTACGGTCACGGGCGACACCAACAGACCAACAGTGGCTAGCAGACTTCCCAGTAGCAGTCGAAACCCTTTCATGCGTTGCACCTCGTGCTGTTCACAGCCATGGCAGGACGGCTTTGCGCACAAAGGCCGCGCACCTGCGAATACTCAGTCAACTGACTGTAGTAGAGGTTTGTGCGTTCGAGGTCCAACGATCAACTTTCAGAAGAGTCCTGCAAGTGCTGCAACTCCCTTCGCACCATGCTGGCGTACTCCGCCGGACGCAAGGTGTAGATCTGCGATGCCACCCAGCTTAGCCAGGCGCCCTGCAGAACAGCCCTCTGAGCGAACAGGCGCTGGGCTTGTGCACGAGCACTGTCGAGGTTTTGCTCATGGAAGTCGGCCCGGGACAGGCTCATTTATTCGCTGGCCTTGAACGTTATAAGCTCGCCCTTGCGCCACTTGGCAGCTTTGCCGGTTACCGCTTTCAAGGTTTTGGTCAGGCCTTCCTGTAGCTGTTGGTGAGCGGCAAACACCGTCACTACGCTATGGCCTTCCTTGAACAGAATGGCGTGGCCGTCTGCCGTGGTCACAAATGCGTAATCACCGAGGCCGTAGACCGTCAGTTTGATCTCGCGAAACTTGATTTCGAATTTCCCACCTTCGCGACTCGGCAATACCGCTGCGCGGAAATGATCGCCGACCTTGAGTTCCAGGCGAGGCTTGTCGTCCACCACCAGCGCCGACTCGGTGTCGATCTCGGCGACGTAAATACCTTCAGGGGTCTGCTCGGTGATGTAAACGAAACGTGATTGAAACTGTTTGACCAGCTTTGCGCGCAGATCACCCAGCACAAACAAAGCATGCATATCGAGATTACTTACTGCCAAGGAAACATCCCCACATCTGAAAATGACGCTACCTGCAGAAAAAACAGGCAGCAGAAAAACGGTCATACCGAAAATGTCGCAACAATGACCCAAGCTGAAATCGTGAAGCGAGCAGAAAGCTCCTTCATCGCAGGGTAGGAAAAGACTACTGGAGTGCCCATCCTCCCGTCTTCCCTGGCGGTCGTCAGATGCTGAAGGAAATCGCCCTTCTAACGGCCAGAGAATACTGGACTATCTACTTTAGGGAGAAAACTCCTTAAAAAAAGCACTTTTCTGACATATCGCCAGAAAAAAATTGCTTTAGATAAGCATGAACCTCCAACCCGTGGAGGCGATTCTAGAGCAGCCATGCGCCCCTAGACTACCTAAAGCGACGTGTATCCGTCGGCAAACCATAGAAAAGGAATTCATATGAGCACGCTGACCCTCCCCGCCCAGCACACAAACACCCCGACCTATAGCCCTCACCTGCGTTATCAGGTGGTTCTGGCAGGTAAGCGCTTTTTCCATATCAAAGAAACCGCAACGGGTCGTGTAAGAGGCTTCCGTGGTGACCACAACGAAGCCTGCGCCCTCGCCAGAAACCTCGAAACCCGCTTCTGACACCCCGGATAGTGTTTGCCTGCACTGTCGTTTCGTCACACCGATGACTTAACTGCGCCGCCAGCAAGCAACAACTGCCATACTGCCCGACCATTGAAACTCAGCCCCTTCGGCGGGCTGCGTTGAAAACAACAGAATAATTTCCAAGGGAAGGCGTACGTGACGGAATTTGATATCGGCGAATTTTTTATTTGGGGCGAAGCCAGAGAAGTCGACGGCGAATTCCAGGCTGTCATTGTAATGCGCGCCAAGCCGCCGCTGACCACCGTGACTTACCACCAGGTCGAGAAAGACCGTTGGTTCAAAACCACGGACGTCGCTGCAGCCGCGGCCATGGAATCTGCCAAAGCGTTGAAGCTTGCTGTTGATGGAGGCGCACTGAAAGCCTGATCGACAGGTCGCGACTTGAGCAGACTCATTAGCGAAAACGATTTAATGCAGGCTGTCGGGCTTTTCGGCGTTCAGTTGCGCCAACCAAGCAGCTTTACATTCCTCGGCCTCATTACGGCTTGAGAATGCAGTGCCACGTTGCTCGCCATTGAGCAAGACGACCCAGCACACGCTTTGCCCCGCTGCCCGCAATCCGGCAGGCACGCCACTGCCAATCATCACCGCCACATCGACTTTGCTTTGCATGAGAGCACCTCGGAATTTTTCATTAGCTTCCTAACAATGTAGAAATGTTAATGAGTCCCGCTCCCTGGAAATAGCCGCCTGCCTGCACAATTTCCTTGCATAACCGGTAACAATCACATGTCCCCGGGACCAGCCTTACCGTGGGCTTTCAGGTTTGTAACCCAACCGCAGTCCACCCCAATGCCGCCCTTTGAGCATGATCGGAACCGACAAGTCATGCATCAATTCGCCCGTATCACGAGTATAGGTCTGAAGTAATACAGGCTGTTGATGGCTGCCACAGCGAATACCGGTACGGTCACTGAATTTGCGTTTGGTGCGGTTCTGCAACGCGTCGACATCTACGTCGCCGGTCAGCGGCTGACTGAAGATCGCATTGTGTGTCGGTACGTAGCCTTGCTGGGTGCAGGCGATCGCAAACACCAGACCTTCATGACGCTTGAGCAAGGGTTCCTGTATCCCCGGCAGCACCTGATCGGCGTAGCGATCAAAACGGGTCTGGAACTTGGTCGGCGCCGTGTTGGGAATTGCCTGATAGTTGCGGTCGAACAGGTCCTCCAGACTGATGCGCCCCTGGTCGATGTCCTGCGCGAAACGCTCAGCGATCTGACTGGCACCTTCGCGTGCCAGGTCATAGATCCGTTGGTGGTAGTCGTCCAGTCCGACCTCGGCGAGGCGTTCGCTGATGATCTCGGCCTGCCCCTCCATTTGCACCGCCGCTTGCGCCAGGTGCCGGGTTTGCTGATCACTGACTGCCAGATCGCTGCGCATCTGTTCGACGGCATGAAACAGACTGTCCAGTTGTTGGTGATTGTTACTGGAACCACTGGCGATCTCACCGACCTGGGCTTCAACCCCGGCGGCCAGTCGGGCAATGTTTTGCAATTGTCGCCCGGTGTGCTCGACTTGCTCGACACCGCTGTTCAGGTCGCTGGACAACTGACGGATCTGCTCGACCACCTGCGCTGTGCGCTGCTGGATGTCGGCCACCATCAACCCGACCTCTCCCGTAGCGGTTGCAGTGCGCCCGGCCAGCCCGCGAACCTCATCGGCAACCACGGCAAAGCCACGGCCATGCTCTCCGGCCCGCGCCGCTTCAATCGCCGCGTTCAGCGCCAGTAGATTGGTCTGGCTGGCGATCGTCTGAATCACCAGCGTTACTCGCTGGATGTCTTCACTGCGCACACTCAGGGCTTCGATCAGCTCGCGACTGTCGTTGGCGCGCACACTGAGCTGGTGCATCCGCGTGATGGATTCGGCCAGCACGGTGCTCCCCAGGACACTGCTTTGGTGGGCTTCGCTGGCGGCGCTCAAGGCTTGCTGGCTGAGTTGTGAGGTCGCCTTCTCAGTCCCGATCATGACTTCGGCACTGCTGACGATTTGCGCGGCAGCGTCGAGTTGCGACTGCAGTTTGCCGGCCAGTTGCTTGACCGAATAGGCCACGCCAGCGGCAGACAACGCGTTATGACTGGTGGAATAGGACAGATCGCGGGTCAGTTCAGTGATCGCACTGGACGCGTCGGCGACGGGAACGTCGACGATTGCCCGCGAACGCAGGCGGGGCAGCCAGATAATCAGCACCGCCACCGGTAAACAGAGGTAAAGCGGCCAGCCGCCGAGTGCCAAGGCGCACAGCAACAGCATCAAGGCGGCGCTTTGCAGCGCAGGCATCAACCAGCGCGCATCCGTCTTGGGTGAAACCCGTGATTGCGCCGCTGCGCCAGCCAAAGATCCGTCGCCTGCCATGTTCGTTACCCCACTGCGTTTTCTATTTGTTGTGTCAGCATTAAGCGCCACTAGAAGGCCATTATCTATGGTCCATTAGTCGCGGTGCTTGCAGCAGATCAATAGAAGTGCGGGGATATTTTCCGGGCGGCAAAAAGCTTCGCGGGCAAACCCGCTCCCTCAGGTGAAGTGTGACCTGTGGGAACGGGCTTGCCCGCGAATGGGCGCTACTGAATCAGGCCTGACGCTGGTGCTTGTCGATTTGCTCGTGACGCTCTTGAGCTTCGATGCAGTACTTGGTGGTCGGGCTGATCAGCAGGCGTTTCAGGCCGATTGGCTCGCCGCTGTCGTCGCACCAGCCAAAAGTGTCGTCGCCGATACGTTCCAGCGCTCGTTCCAGCTGAGGCAGCATGCGCTGATCGCGATCAATGGCGTTGACCAGCCAGGTGCGCTCTTCTTCGACCGAAGCCGCGTCAGCCGGGTCAGCCGGGGTATCCAGGCTCTCAATGGCGATGCGGTTCTGTTCGATGCGCTCGTGGGTTTCCACTTTCATGGCTTGCAGCAGCTCGGTGAAAAAAGCCTGTTGCTCGGCATTCATGTAGTCATCCGCCGGCATGGCCAGCAACTTTTCCTTTGTCATTGATTTCTCTATAAAAAATACGTGCATTAAGGCGAATCAGGGAGCTTTCCGGTCGACCCGCAGGCCTCGGAAAGGCGCCGTACATTCCAAGCGCCACCCGGCACTCAATTTACGAGGGGCGGCAGTCTAAGGCCGACTTGCAACCTCAGCAACTGAAAAGACAGGGAATTTGTCCGATACAGCCCTTAAATTGCTCTCTGGCAAGCTTTGAGGCGCTTATCGGAGTGCGTTTATAGCAAGAAATTCAATCGAGCGGCTGTATATAGAAGACAAACGGCTACGCCACGCTTGCCTGCGTGGCGTAATTCACCGCGAAAAGTGCCTTTAGAACACGGTTTCGACCTTTATCCCGCCGATCACCGCCGAATCGACTTCACGTACACCACCGGGGTAACGCACGTATTGCAGGTTCGGTCGCACGGTCAACCAATTGGTGACATGGAAACCGTAATACAGCTCGGAACTGTATTCGCTGTGCTGCAGCGGGATACTCGCCGGGTCGTTGTAATCGGTCGCACCGTTGACCTGATTCTGCAATTGCGCGCGCTCGCGGTAGTCGCTGTTGGTGTGAACCCGCGCGACACCAAAGCCGATCGCATCCTTGGGCCGTGAATCGAATGGTCCGGTGTACACCATCCCCGCCTGCATGAAGTTGTCGACCTGGTTGGTGTCCTTGTCATGCAGCGTCAGGTTGGCGAATAGCGACAAACCTCGGCTGGCATCGCCGTTATGGCTGGTGATCTGCTGCTGGGCCACCAGCCAGTAACCGGACTTGCTGCTGTGAGACTTGAACGCGTTGCCAGTCAGTGGTTGCGGCTGGCCGTTGACGTCCTTGAGCACATCGTCGGCATTCGCGGTGCTGTAGTAGTAGCCGACCCGGTATTCGCCCGGCAGCCCCTGGACTTTCGGCGACCAGACCAGCTCTACCGGGAATATCGTGCCCTTGGTGCCGCTGCCATCAAGCTTGAAGCCGTTGCCGACTTCCAGGTTCGAGGGGTTCTGGTTGTAGGCACCGACCTGCACGAATACTTCAGGATTGAGGCTGTACTTGACCCGCCCGGCCAACTGACTGACCGGCCAGTTGTACCAGATGCTGCCAGCCCAGTTGCCGACCTGGGAACCGCAGAAGGTCAAGCTCTGGAAGTCGCAAGGGAAGCTGTTGAAGTCTTCGCCAGGACCAAAGCGACCGACCTTGATGTCCAGCGCGCCGTCGTCGAGAAAGCCCTTGCTCAACCACAACTGGGTCAGGCGCCAGGTCTGGCCACGACCGTAGACTTCCTGGGAGGAGTTGTAACCACCCACACGCGGGTCGGCAATCCGGTCGTTGGTCAGGCTCCGACCGTCGCGTTCGGTGATCGCCATTTTGAAGGTCGCGTGCTCGAGGCCCATGGCCTTTTGCAGATCGACCTTGAGCCCAAACACGAACTGCTCGGTCCAGCGTGCGGTCTTGTCGTCGTTGTAGCCACCCTTGAGGTTACTGGCAAATTCACCGCCGTGCTCCAGCTGAATGTCGTAGCCCTTTTCCAGCCAGTCGGTGCGCAGACCGCCCCAATCGCCAGTCAGCCATTTCGAATCGGCCGAAAACGCATCCGCCGCCAGGCAGTGTCCTGCGCTGCCCATGGCTGCCAGCAGCAGGCACGGTGAAAGGTACAAGGTTGATTTTCTTACGCCCATGGCAAAGCTCACCTTTATTGTTATTAGGAGTTTTTTAAGAAGATTGAATCGGGGGACTGCTGTGTAGGCGCTGGGGGCGCCCAGCTCTTGCTCGCGATGGGCGTGATGCGGTTTACCTGTTACACCGCGTTATCGTTCATCGCGAGCAAGCTTTGCTCCTACGGGGGGAGATTCAGGGGGACTTTCAGCGCTTGAGTTTGCGCTTGTTGCGGTATTGGTCGATGACCACCGCGATCACGATGATCAGGCCTTTGATGATGTCCTGGATGTAGGCGTCGACACCGACGAAGGTGAAGCCGCTGGCCATCACCCCGAGGATCAGCGCGCCGATCACCGTGCCGGTAATGCGCCCCACGCCACCCGCCAGGCTGGTACCGCCGATCACCGCTGCGGCAATCGCGTCCAGTTCATACGACATGCCCATCCCGGCCTGCCCGGTTGCGGCACGGGCCGACGCCACCACGCCCGCCAGCCCCGCCAGCAACCCGGCGATGCTGTAGACGATCACCAGATGGCGTTTGACGTTGATCCCGGAGGTGCGCGCCGCCTGCATGTTGCCGCCGATGGCGTAGGTGTATTTACCGTACTTGGTGTAGCGCAAGGCGATGTGGAAGATCACCGCCACCACCAGAAAAATAATCACCGGCATCGCGCCGTGGCCGATGGCCGTGTAGGAATCCGAGAGCATGCTCACCGGCTGGCCTTCGGTGTAGTAACGCGCCAGGCCGCGGGCCGAGACCATCATGCCCAAGGTGGCAATGAACGGTGGAATCCCGGTGACGGCAATGATGCTGCCGTTGATTGCCCCCGCCAACAGCCCGACCCCGAGCCCGGCAATCACCGGAATCCACACCGGCAGGTCGGTCAGCGACGGGAACACCGCCCGGGCGAAATCCGAGGTCTGCGCCAGGCTGGCGGCGATCATCGCCGATAAGGCCAGCACCGAACCCGATGACAGGTCGATACCGGTGGTGATGATCACCTGGGTCACGCCAATCGCCAGCAAGCCGATAATCGACACTTGCAGGATCATCAGGACCAACCGCTGGGAGTTCATCAAAAAGCTCTGGTCGCGCACGATCCAGCCGAACATTTCAAAGACCAAACCAATGCCGATCAGCACCAGAAAGATACTCAGCTCGGTCGGTAAGCGCCGACGACTCTTGGCCGGTGCCATTGCAGGCTTGTTTTCCAGTATCGCGTTCATAACCACTCACCCTTCAAATGAAATCCGGCATCGAATACAGACCTGTGGCGAGGGAGCTTGCTCCCGTTCGAGTGCGTAGCGCTCGCCAGATCTACGGTAGATCCGAGACATTGGGGCCGCTCCGCAGCCCAGCGGGAGCAAGCTCCCTCGCCACAGATACGGCGTTCACCCTTGACTTAATGGCGTACAGACATGCCCGAGGCCAGTTGCATGACCCGCTCCTGGGTCGCCTCGCTGCGGTCGAGCGTGCCCATCAGGTCGCCCTCGTGCATGACCATCACCCGGTCGCTCATGCCGAGCACCTCCGGCAGCTCCGACGAAATCATGATCACCGCCATGCCTTCGCTGGCGAGATAGGAGATCAGTCGGTAAATCTCGGCTTTGGCGCCGACATCGATGCCGCGGGTCGGTTCGTCGAGAATCAGGATGCGCGGGTTGGTCATCAGCCAACGGGCAAGCAAGGCTTTTTGCTGGTTGCCGCCGGACAAGGTGTCGATGCACTGCTCCAGCGACGGGGTTTTCACCCGCAGCTTCTTGCACATGTCTTCGCACAGGGCGCGCAAGGCTTTTTGCTGGATAAAGCCGTTGCCCGCGTAATGCGGCAGCACCGCCATTTCCATGTTTTCCAGGACCGACAGGCACGGGAACAGGCCACTGAGCTTGCGATCCTCGGTCAGCAACGCAAAGCCCTTCTCGATGGCCATGTGCGGATCGCTGATACGTACCGGCTGGCCATCGAGACAAATTTCACCGCCGTCGCTGGGGGTGATGCCGAAAATCGCTTCGGCGACGTTGGTCCGGCCCGAGCCCATCAGCCCGGCGATGCCGAGGATCTCGCCAGCATGCAGGTCGAAGGACACGCCCTTGAAGACACCGTCCAGACGCAGGTTACGCACCGACATCAACAGATCGCCAATCGGTTTCTCGCGCACCGGGAACAACTGGCTCAGTTCACGCCCGACCATCATCGAGATCAGGCTGTCGCCGTCCATGCTGTCGGCCCGTTGCAGGCCAATGTAAGCGCCGTCACGGAACACCGCGACTTCGTCAGCGATGCTGAACACCTCGTTCATCTTGTGGGTGATATAGATGATGCCCTTACCCTGGGCCTTGAGGTCGGCAATGATCGAGAACAGGTGGGCGACCTCCTTGTCGGTAATCGCCGAGGTCGGTTCGTCCATGATCAGGATGTCCGAGTCGTAGGACACTGCTTTGGCGATCTCGACCATCTGCCGCTCGGCGATGCTCAAGTTGCCGACCTGTTCTTCCGGGTCGAGGTTGATCCGCAGTCGCTCCAGCAATTGCGCCGTGCAGCGGTGCATTTCCCGGTGGTCGATCATGTGGAAACCGTTGAGCTGCTCGCGACCGATCCAGATGTTCTCGGCGATGCTCATGTGCGGCATCAGGTTGAGTTCCTGGTGGATCATCGCGATCCCGGCCTGCAAGGCTGCCAGCGGTGTATCGAAGGTCACCGGTTTACCGCGTAGACGCAGCTCACCGGCATCCGGCTGATAGATGCCGGCGATGATTTTCATCAGGGTGGATTTGCCGGCGCCGTTCTCACCCATCAAGGCCAGCACCGAACCCGGACGCACCCGCAGCTGGACATCGGACAACGCCACCACACCGGGGAAACCCTTGCTGACGTTGATGATCTCCAGCAGGTACGGCTCATCGACAGGTATGGCGTTTGGCTGGACACCCACCAACGGGATGCTCGAAGCAGTCGCTGAAGCGAACATGATCAGGTACTCCATCAGCAAGGTTGGCAATGCCACCTTGCGTGCTTATTGTTGTTTTTGAACGGACTGACTATTTGAACTGGTCAACGTTTTCCGGGGTGATCAGGCGATACGGCACCCACACGGCTTGCTCGACCGGCTCGTTCTTGGCCATCTTCACGGCGGCGTCGATGGAGTCGACAGCCTGGCCATTGGCGTCCTGGAACACCGAGACCGCCAGATCACCTTTCTTCACGGCGCGCAGGCCGTCGGGAGTACCGTCGACACCGGCGATCAACACACTACCCTTTTCCACGCCGGCCTGTTTCAAGGCCATGGCCGCGCCGATGGCCATCTCATCGTTATTGGAGACGATGGCGTCGAATTTGCGGCCCTGGGTCAGCCAGTCGTTGACCAGTGTCATGCCTTTATCGCGTGACCAGGTACCGGTCTGCTCTTGGTCGATCTTGATGCCCGGGTATTTGGCCAGCACCTCTTTGACGCCTTTGGTGCGGTTGGTGGTGGAGTTGTTGGCGAGGTCGCCGAGCAGGATCACGATGTCACCCTTGCCTTTCATTTTTTCGGCGAGGTACTGCATCTGCATCTGGCCGGCTTCCAGATCATTGGAGGCCACGGTAATCACACCTTTGGGCAGTTTCAGGTCATCCGGACGACGGTTGACGTAGACCAGAGGAATTCCGGCCTTGACCGCCGCTTCGGTGATTTTTCTGGTCGCGGCGGTATCCACCGGATTCACCACGATGGCGTCGACTTTCTGGCTGATGAAACTTTCGACCTGGCTCAGTTGCTTGACCACGTCGCTGCGGGCGTCTTCGAACTGCAGTTTGACGCCATCGGGCATGGACTTGGCTTGCTTGTCCATGGATTCGCGCAAGTAGGTCAACCAGGTGTCATCGAACTGGGACATGCTGACGCCAATCCTCAGGTCAGCGAGTGCAGCACCGCTGGCAAGCATCAGGGACAGGGTAAGTGAGGCGAAACGGATCTTGGTCTTCATGAAAAGTCTTTCTCCACATTCTTGTAGGTTTTATGGATAAGGCGCGGGACGAATTCAGTGAGTGGGCAAGCGAACGATCGGTGCGCCGGGAATGCAGCACACCAAGGCGCCCTTGCGTTGAACGCAAAGGCAACCGGAAAGGGAAAAGGTTTGAACACGAGGCAGGAACGCGTTACGTAAAACGTGCAGAGCAGAGCTGAAGGTTTTCATCGACGGCACCTATCGTTGTTTCTTGTTTTTGTTTCGCCCTCCCCGCACTCAAGGCTGGCTTGAGGTCGATCGGGACGTTGATAGTCGGCAACCTGGAAATGACTTTATTGGAATTTAATTTCCATATCAACTCATTTTAGAATTTTATTCTAATTTTATTCCATGACCGCATGCAGGCTTCATTTCAATCGCCTGATGGCGTTCGAAACTCAGCCGTGCGGCGTCTAGAACGCGGGTGGTCGCCAGTGCATCACGGGCCTCGACCGGCAATGGGCCAGCGCCTTGCAACGCGGTTTGCAGCTGTAAATAGAACTGATTCCAGCAACCACGCTCAGACGGAACCCGCTCGCGCTCTTCACCGTGCTCGAACCAGCCCCAGCGTCGATGCTCTTCAACGCCCCAGCGATCACCTTCGGACGTTGGCGTCAGCCCGGCCAGCGCCAGGGCCTCTTGTCCGTCCAGACCGTCGACGCTGTAGCAACCCGCCGTGCCGTTGACCCGAAAACGTGGCCCAGGATTGTTTTGCAGGCAACTGCCGCTCAAGTGCGAGGTCACGCCATTGGCATGGGTCAGCGAAAGGAAAAAGCCGTTGTCGAATAACTGCTCCTGATTGAGGTAGTCCAGTTCGGCGTAGACCCGTGTTATCGGTCCGAACAGTTGCAACGCCTGATCCACCAGATGACTGCCCAGATCGCGCAGGAACCCACCGCCGCTGCCCTTGCCCACTGACTGCGGCGAATAGCGTTCTACGCTGGACTCAAAGCGCGTGACCTGGCCCAGCGCACCGGATTCGATGAGTTTGCGTACCGTGAGAAAGTCCGAATCCCAGCGCCGGTTCTGATAGACGCTGAGTGGGACCTTGCGCTGCTCGGCAGCGGTTACGAGCGCTTCGGCCTGCTGTGCATCGGCAGCGAAGGGTTTGTCGCAGACCACCGCTACCCCGTACTCAATCGCTTCGAGCACCAGCGCCGCCCGCCCTTCCAGCGTGGTGGAAATCACCAGCACATCGACCCCGACTTCCACCAACTGGCCAATGTTGTCGAAGGCCGGGACGCCGGGGTATTCAGCCGCCAATAGCTGACGACGCTCGGGGGAACGCGTCACCACGCCGACAAAAGTCGCCGCTGGCAAGCTACTGATCAACGGCGCATGAAAAAACCGGCCACCGTGGCCGTAACCGACAAGTCCGATTCGCATGAAGCTTTCCTTTTGGCGCTGAACAAAACGGGGAATAAGATCAGACATCAATCCTGTGGCGAGGGAGCTTGCTCCCGCTGGACTGCGCAGCAGTCCTGAAACCTGCAACCGGTTCCTCCAGGTAGAGCCCATTGGCAGGTTTTACGTTCGCTACGCGACCGAGCGGGAGCAAGCTCCCTCGCCACAATGTCTGGAGGCGTTCCCGAAAATGCTTATCGACACAACTCGCGGGTCACGCGCTCGAGCATCATCCGGTTGGATTCGTCCGGGCGATCTTCCCAGGCGAACACCGAGACGGTGGCAATGCCGTCGAACTTGATCTCGCGCAGGGTGCTGAAGAACGCGTCCCAGTCGACTTCGCCCTGACCGATGTCCAGATGCTGGTGCACCGTGGCCGTAACGCCCGGCGGGTTGACGATGTAGCGCAGCCCCGAGGAGG
This sequence comes from Pseudomonas helvetica, assembly GCF_039908645.1. Taxonomy (NCBI): domain Bacteria; kingdom Pseudomonadati; phylum Pseudomonadota; class Gammaproteobacteria; order Pseudomonadales; family Pseudomonadaceae; genus Pseudomonas; species Pseudomonas helvetica. Next base: position 2,523,722 of record NZ_CP150917.1, on the reverse strand, counting down.
CCTTGTGGTTGTAAGTGTCGGCGATGATCAAGTGGCTGAGTTTGGAGCCCGCGTACTTGAGCATCGAGGCGATGTCGCCTTTGCCGTCGTCGTAGAAGAAGGTGTGCGGCGCTGCGTAGAGGTAGTTGATCCAGTCGCGATCGAGGCCGCGAATGATGTCGACCGACTCGTTATTGCGTTCGCAGAAATCATACGGGTGCGCCTGGATATCGAGCTTGATGCCTTCGCGTTCAAACTCGGGCATCAGCTCGTCCATGGAACGCATGAACTGGTTCTCGCAGACCAGCGGGTTGTCCGACTGACCGGTGAACTCGGTGTTGACCAGCTCACAGTCCATCTCGACAGCAATCTGGATTGCGCGCTTCCAGTTACGCACCGCCGCCACCCGCAAGCCTTCATCGGCGGCGGCCCAGTGGTACATCGGGAGCAAGGACGAGAGCTTCACCCCGGTGTCGCTCAGGGCTTTGCGAAACTCCTTGATCCGCGCCTTGTCGACACGCGGGGCCTTGTAGAACGGCAGGAAATCTTCCCGGGGTGAAAGCTCGATGTGCTCGTAACCAAGCTCGGCGACCTTGTCGACCATCTTGCCCAGGGACAGAGTGCGGTACATGTAGGGGTCTAGTGCGATGCGCATTTTTTTTGTTCTCCTCTCGTTCCCACGCTCTGCGTGGGAATGCATCCCGTGACGCCCCGCGTCACATTCTGGAGCGGACGCGGAGCGTCCATGGCGGCAACGATCAGGTTGCGGTGGTTAGCCGTAGAAACGGGGGCGGTCTGGCAGTGCGACGTTGACGATCGCCCCGCTCTGCTGTGCTTCGATGCAGGCATCCGCCGCCACCGCTGCGGCAAAACCGTCCCAGGCCGACGGCCCACCGACCTGCCCGGCGCGCACGCCGTCGATGAACGCCTGCAACTCAACGTCGTAAGCAGCGATGAAGCGGTCTTTCCAGTCCATCAAAATCGCGTTGGACAACTTGGCCCCGCTGCGCATCTGCACCTGCGACGGCTCTGGCAGCTTGGCGATGCCGGTCTCGCCAACCACTTCGCACTGAATGTCATAACCGTACTGGCAGTTAACGAAGACTTCGACGTCGATGCGCGTGCCCTTGGCGGTTTCCAGCAGGACGATTTGCGGGTCTTTCAGATGGGCGTGGGCCTTGCTGGTCTTGCGCGGAAACACCACTTGTACCGACACGTAATCGTCATCGAGCAACCAGCGCAGCACATCCAGTTCATGGATCAACGTGTCGGTGATCGCCATGTCGGTCTTGTAGTTTTCGCCCACGGTCGGGTTGCGGTGAGCGCAATGCAGCATCAGCGGCTCGCCGATCTGGCCACTGTCGATCACCGCTTTGAGTGCTCGATAGCCCTCGTCGTACGGGCGCATGAAACCGACCTGCACCAGACGTTTGCCGTGGGCCACTTCGGCCTCGACGATCTTGCGGCAGCCCTCGGCGGTGACCGCCAGCGGCTTCTCGCAGAACACCGGTTTACCCGCCGCAATCGCCGCCAGCACGAACTCTTCGTGGCTCGGTCCCCAGGAGGTGACCAGAATCGCTTCGACGTCCGGCGCCTTGATCAGCGCGTGGCCGTCCGGGTACACCTCGGCGGTCAGCTTCAGGTCGGCAACCACTTTGGCGGCCTGCTGCAGATTAATGTCGGTAACCGCCACCACCTGGCTGTTGAGCAGGGTCTGGCTGCAACGACGGATGTGATCCTGACCGATGGCGCCGGTGCCGATGACGCCTAGCTTTAAAGACATGCGAAGACTCCTTCCTGTTGAGATGGCAGAGCAATCAGTACTGACGGGCCTTGGCCAGTCGTTCATTAAGGGTTTTGGCTACCGCATCGGTACGTGCGCTGGTGGAGACCTGCGCCACGCCCACCCGCCACCAGGACAGGTATTTGTGGATCATGGTCTTGGGCAGGACCTTGATGTCGATCAGCGTCGACACCGTCTGCAACCGCGCATCGGCCAAGGCCGCTTGCAGTTGTTCGACGGTGTTGACCTTGTAGGTCTTGCAGCCATAAGCCGCCGCGCTCATGGCAAAGTCCACCGGGACGAAGCCGCCATCGAGCTTGCAGGTGGAAGGGTTGCGGAAACGGAACTCGGTGCCGAAGCTGTCCATGCCGTGTTCCATCTGCAAGTTGTTGATGCAGCCGAAGGTCATGTTGTCGAGCAGGATCACGTTGATCTTGCGCCGCTCCTGGATCGAGGTGGCCAGCTCCGAATGCAGCATCATGTACGAGCCGTCGCCCACCAGCGCATAGACTTCGCGCGTCGGTTCGGCGAGTTTCACCCCGAGCGCGGCATTGACCTCGTAGCCCATGCACGAATAACCGTACTCGACGTGATAGGTGTTCACGCCCTTGCTGCGCCAGCTGCGCTGCAAGTCGCCGGGCAGGCTGCCGGCAGCGGCGACGATTACCGCGTCGTCGGCCAGGGTTTGGTTCAACACGCCGAGCACGCGGCTTTGGGTCAGGCAGGAACCGGTCAGCTCGATAAATTCGCGCAGCACCGCCGGGTCCATGTGGTCGTTGATTTCCGGGATGAAGTCCTGGGTCTGGTATTCGACCTGATAGACCCGATCCACCTCTTCATCCAGTTGCGCCTTGGCCTGATGTGGTTGATCACCCCAACTGGAGCGGTAATCGGTCAAGGCTTCGGACAATGCCTGCAAGCCGGACCTGGCGTCGGCCAGCAACTGCACACCATCGAGTTTCAGCGCATCGCAAGGGCTGATGTTCAGGTTGAGAAACTTCACCTCGGGATGCTGGAACAGCCATTTCGACGACGTGGTGAAGTCCGAGTAGCGAGTGCCGATGCCAATGATCAGATCGGCTTCCTTGGCCAGCAGGTTCGCCGCCAGGCAACCGGTCTCGCCAATTCCGCCGACGTTCAGCGGATGACTGGAAACCACCGCGCTTTTACCGGCCTGAGTCTCGGCGAACGGGATGTCGAAACGCTCGGCAAACGCCTGCAACGCGGCATTCGCGCCCGAATATTTGACCCCGCCGCCGCAGATGATCAGCGGTTTGCGCTTGCCTTTGAGCAGCGCTACAGCGTCGCCGAGCATGGCTTCGGTGGCCGGGCGACGGTCGATGCGGTGCACGCGTTTTTGCAGGAAGTAATCGGGGTAATCATAGGCTTCGGCCTGCACGTCTTGCGGCAAGGCCAGCGTCACCGCGCCGGTTTCCGCCGGATCGGTGAGCACGCGCATGGCGTGGATCGCCGCGCTCATCAGTTGTTCGGGACGGTTGATGCGGTCCCAGTATTTGCTCACCGCTTTGAAGGCATCGTTGGTGCTGATGCTCAGGTCGTGGAACTGCTCGATCTGTTGCAGCACCGGGTCCGGTTGGCGACTGGCGTAGACGTCACCCGGCAATAGCAGCAGGGGAATCCGGTTGGCGGTGGCCGTCGCCGCAGCAGTCAACATGTTTGCCGCACCGGGGCCGACCGATGAGCTGCAAGCGTAGATCTTGCGCCGCAGATTCTGTTTGGCAAAACCGATGGCGGCGTGGGCCATGCCCTGTTCATTGCGGCCCTGATGGACGATCAGATCACCGCTGTCCTGCTCCAGCGCCTGGCCGAGGCCGAGCACATTGCCGTGGCCGAAAATGGTGAAGATCCCGGCGACGAATTTGCTTTGAACCCCATCGACCTCGACGTATTGGTTATCGAGGAATTTCACCAGGGCCTGGGCCATGGTCAGTCGTGTTGTGCTCATGTCCACTCCTTTTATGTGGATGCGACACTGTCTCTGCAGGAGCAAGGCTTGCCCGCGATAAAGGCGCCTCGGTGTTTCTGATACACCGCGTCATCGTTCATCGCGGGCAAGCCTTGCTCTTACAGGGGGCTAGTCAGCTCAGGGATTTCTGCAGGTGATCCATGCTTGCGCCGATTGCCTGGCGGATATCCGTCAGCCCGTGCACGCTGTCGGCAAACGGCTCGAACGACAGGTAGCCGCTGTAGCCGGTGCTGAGTAAGGTATCGATCTGCGCTGCGTTGCCGAGGATGTCGCCCTCGCCCACCAGCACCCGATGCCCATCGCGGATAGACGTCAGCGGCGCTTGCGCGTCCTCGACGCCCGAGATGTGCACCAGCCCGGTCAGCTCGGGAAAGAACTCGTGTTCACTGGCCAGATGATGGTGAAAGGTGTCATGCACCAGACGGAACACATCCAGCCCGCCAATGGACTTGATCGCATCCACTGCGGTGCGTTTGCGCCGCAGTGAACACTCTTCGAAACCCAGTGGTTCGATGAAACCGAGAATCCCGTATTCGCGCAGGATTGGCGCCAGTTCGCTCAACGCAGTACGCAAGCCAGCGCTGCGTTCAGCTTCATTGCGCGGGTCGGCGCGATCATTCAGCGGGCACATCACCAAGCCTTGCGCGCCGCAATCGCGGGCATAGGCGGCAAGTTTCAGGGCGTGTGCGCGGCGCTCGTCGTTCCACACATCGAACGGGTACAGCGCGTTGATCGACAGCACGCTGATTCCGTTAGCCTGGCACAACTGGCGCACGCGTTCGGGCGGCGTACCGTCTTCGATTTCGATGCCCTTGAGGTCGTTGCGGATCTCGATGGCATCGGCTTTCAGGGTCACCGCCAGTTCAATGAATTCAGGCAGCGACAAACGTGGGGCAACCATACGGTTCAGGGCGAAACGCAGGGGCTGGCTCATTATTCTTGTTCTCCGCACTCAAGGTGTTTATTTGGCAGTGGGCATGCTGAACTCAGGGCCTTTGGCGATGCTGTCCGGCCAGCGCTGCATGACGCTTTTGTAGCGGCTGTAGAAACGAATGCCTTCTTCACCGTAGGCATGGTGATCGCCGAACAACGAACGCTTCCAGCCACCAAACGAGTGCCAGGCCATGGGCACCGGAATCGGTACGTTGATGCCGACCATGCCGACCTTGATAGTGCGGGCAAACGCTCGGGCAATCCCGCCATCGCTGGTGAAGCACGACACGCCGTTGCCAAACTCATGGGCGTTGATCAGCGCCACGGCGCTGGCGAAATCTGGCACCCGAACGATGCCCAGTACCGGACCGAAGATTTCCTGCTGGTAGATGCTCATCTCGGTCGTGACCTTGTCGAACAGCGTTGCACCGACAAAGAAACCATTCTCCGCACCCGGCACCTTGAAGCCGCGACCATCGACAATCAGCTGGGCGCCCTGGGCCACGCCTTGATCGATGAAGCCTTCGACCTTGGCCTTGTGCTCGGCGGTAACCAGCGGCCCCATGTCGCTGTCGCCCTGCATACCGTTGCCGACCTTCAACTGATCGATGCGCGGCAGCAGTTTGGCAATCAGTTTGTCGCCAACGTCGCCTACCGCCACGGCAATCGAGATCGCCATGCAGCGTTCGCCGGCCGAGCCGAATGCAGCGCCAATCAACGCATCGGCGGCCTGATCCAGATCGGCGTCGGGCATCACGATCATGTGGTTCTTCGCCCCGCCCAGCGCTTGCACGCGTTTGCCACGGGCCGTGGCTTGCTGGTGGATGTACTCGGCAATCGGCGTCGAACCGACAAACGAAATGGCTTCGATATCCGGGTGCTGCAGCAACGCATCGACGGCGCTCTTGTCGCCCTGCACCACGTTGAACACACCGTCCGGCAAACCGGCTTCAGTGAGCAGGCGCGCCATCAGCAAACTGGCCGACGGATCACGCTCCGAAGGTTTGAGGATGAAACAATTGCCGGTGACCAGCGCCAGCGGAATCATCCACAGCGGCACCATCACGGGGAAGTTGAATGGCGTGACCCCGGCACAAACGCCCAACGGTTGACGCAGATTCCAGTTGTCGATGCCACCACCGATGTTGTCGCTGAATTCGGTTTTTAGCAGGTTCGGCGCACCGCAGGCGTACTCGACGATCTCGATACCACGAGTGACTTCACCCTTGGCGTCGGAAAAAACTTTGCCGTGTTCGCGGCTGATGATTTCTGCCAGCTCATTGTGATGACGGTCGAGCAGTTCCTTGAACTTGAACATCACCCGCGAGCGGCGCAGCGACGATTGCTCGGACCAGGCCGGAAACGCCCGCAGCGCCGAAGCCACGGCTTCATCGACGGTCTGCTGGCTGGCCAGCCCGACCCGCGCCTGAATCGCGCCAGTGGCCGGATTGAAGACATTGCTGAAGCGCTCACTGCCAGTGTCCTGCACCTGGCCGTTGAGGTAGTGGCCGATAACCTTGGCATCACTCATTGTTTTTGTTCTCCAGTGCGTCTTCAGAATTCAGAGGTCCAGCAGCCAGCTGTGCTGCGGATCGTTGTGGAACTGCCAGATCCGTTTCGGGCCGGCCATGACATTCAGGTAATACGACTCGTAGCCGTAAGGCACGCTGACCGGGTGATAGCCCTTGGGCACTACCACCAGATCGCTGTTTTCCACGGCCATTGCCTGATCGATAGAACGGTCATCGGTATAGACCCGCTGAAAAACGAAGCCCTGCGGCGGGTTGACCTGGTGGTAATAGGTCTCTTCGAGAAAGCTCTGGTGTGGCAGGTTGTCGGTGTCGTGCTTGTGCGGCGGGTAGCTCGACGAATGCCCGGACGGCGTACGCACTTCCACCACCAGCAGTGAATGCGCAGGCTCGGTGTCGGGCAGGATGTCGCAGACGTAACGGGTATTGGCGCCCTTGCCGCGCACGCTGCGCTTCATGCTGTCGGGGGTTATCAGCCGTGGACCGATGCCTGCCGACGCCGAACCGGGAGCAGCGCACACGGCAATCTGTACATCGCTGAGTGCGACTATCTGCGCCTGACTGCCAGGTGGCAGGTAAACGGCGAACGGTGATTTATCTTCGAACACCGATTGGCGGTCGCCGATGTTGTCCCAGTTGAACGCGCCCTGCCCTGGCGCTTCACCGCTGACATCAACCCGACCGCTGAGCAGCACCAGGCACAGTTCTTTATCGCCCGCGCTGACCGGCAAGGTTTCGCCGAGGCTCAGGCGGTAGGCGCTGAAACCAACGTATTCCAGCGCTCCGGTGGGTAACTCGACCAGGGTCCGGCCCTTGGCGCTGCTCTTGACCAGCAGGCTCATTGTCCGGTCCTCTGATCGAGCAAGGCGCGCAAGGTCTCGTAACCTTTCTTGGCATAAACGTAGCTCGGCGCGACAGCCGGATCCTGCTCGGCCTCGACCACCAGCCAGCCGTGATAATCGGCGGCCAGCAATACGTCGAGCAGCGCGGCAAAGTCGATATCACCGTCGCCCGGCACGGTGAACGTGCCGTTGATGATGCAGTCCGGGAAGCTCCAGAGATTGTTGCGCGCCAGTTGCACCACCGGTTTGCGTACGTCCTTGAAATGCACGTGGCAGATGCGCCCGATGTGCTTGCGCAGCACCTCGAGCGGTTCGCCACCGCCCATGTAGCAATGGCCCGAATCGAACAGCAGGCCGACTTCGCTGCCGGTCAGGGACATCAGCTTATCGATGTCTGCCGGCGATTCGACATACGCGCCCATGTGGTGGTGATACGCCAGACGCACGCCCTGGGACAGGGTGAAACGTGCCAGCTCGGTGAGCTTGTCGGCGTATTCCTGCCAGGCCTGCTCGGTGTGAAAACGCGGGCGTTCGACCAGCGGAATCCGTTGGCCCTGAATCGAATCGGCGACTTCGCCGTAGACCAGCACCTTGGCGCCATTTTTCGCCAGCAATTCGACATGGCTGCCAATGGCCTCGATTTCTTCAGCCACCGAACGCCGCGCCAGGCGGCTGGAATACCAGCCCGAGACCAGCGCCAGGTCGTAAGGCCGCAGCACATCACCGACCCCTTTGGCGTCCTTGGGAAACTTGCCGTTGAGTTCAAAACCTTCGTAGCCAATTTCCTTGCCTTCGCTCAGGGCAGTGCTCAGCGGCGTTTCCCCACCGAGGGCCGGCAGATCGTCGTTGCTCCAGGAAATCGGGTTGATGCCAATTCGGATAGCGGGCATGGCTGCACCTTTTATTGTTTTCTAAATAAACGCTGAAAGTGTCGACCGAACACTTGTGGCGAGGGAGCTTGCTCCCGCTGGACTGCGAAGCAGGCCCAAACCTGGCAGCACAGTGCAACAGGTAAACCACGTCTACAGGTTTTACGACTGCTTCGCAGCCGAGCGGGAGCAAGCTCCCTCGCCACAACAAGCCCGTCGCCACAAAATCTTCGTCAGCTGCGGGCTGTGCGCCAGGCATTGATCAGTTCGACAAACGTGCCCTGTACTCTCTGGATCAGCGCTTCGTCATCGATCTCGCCGGCCAGCCACGCTCGACTCGGCTCCTGGAAAATCGTCCGGCCGACGGCAAACCCGCGACAGGTTTTGCTCTGGCTGGCTTGCGCAAAACCTTCGGCCAGCGTTGCGGCCGGTGCATTCAGCCCCAGCAAAACCACGCCTCGGCAATAGGGGTCGCGCTCCTGGATCAGCTCGTCGAGCTGTTTCCACTCCTCGCTGCTTTGCGCCTCGATCTTCCACCAGGCCGGGAAAATGCCCAGGTTGTACAGGCGTTTGATCGCGCGATAGAGCACGTCCGGATGCGCTGACGGGTGATCCTTGGGCGGGATGATTTCCAGCAGTAACTCATGGCCGCTGACCTGCGCCGCCTGATACAACCCCTTGATCTGCGCTTCCTGTTCCAGACGCAGCAGCGGTTCATCGTCGGGGTGAAATTGCACCAGGCACTTGATGATTTGTTCCTGCGGCCAGGCGATCAGGTTGCTGCCAATCGAACGACCATGTTCGAAGGCCAGTGGCCGTGAACCTTGCACCTCCACCGGACGCGCCACCCACCAGCCGCGACCGGTGGCGGCATTCAGCGAGTCCTGGCCGAAACGCTGGTCAGCCAGCAGACCGACATCCGCCTCGATGCCCTGCCGACGCAAATCCGCTTCGACCCGCTCCACGGCTTTGATGAACAACTGCTTGAGCTCGCCGATGCTGCTCAGTTCGCGACCGCCCTTTTGCGCCAGCTCCACCAATTGCCCGCGATGGTCGAAGGCAAAGATGAACAACTGCTTCCAGGTTTTGCGCGGCACGCTGACCTGATGCAGACGTTGCAACACGGCATCCTGGTCCGGCCGGGTGATCGGCACCGGACTGTTGAACAGGTAATCCAGTTCGGCGCGGGTCGGCATCGCCGGGGCGCAGGCGTGGCGAGAAACCACCAGGCCGCCGCAGGCGTTGGCCAACTGGCAGCAGCGCTCATCGCTGGCATCTTCCAGCCAGCCACTGAGGAAGCCCGACATGAACGCATCGCCAGCGCCGAGCACATTGAGCACTTCGACCCGCACACCGGGATAGATCGCGCCGTCTTCGAGACGAACCGGAATCACCCCGTGAATCACCGTGCAGCCTTGCGGCCCGAGCTTGACCACCAGGGTCGCCGCTGTCAGACGACGGACGTTGCGCAGTGCACTCAACAAGTCCTCGCTGCCACCGGCAATCAGGAACTCCTCTTCGGTGCCGACGATCAGGTCGAATCGCGGGAGGATTTTCTGTACGTGCTGGCTGACCTGCTGGTCGGCGACGAAACGGGTTTCGCCATCCGCCTTGCCCGCCAAGCCCCAAAGAACCGGCCGGTAATCAATGTCGAGAACGCGTTTGACGTTGTGCTTTTCGGCGTACTCCAGCGCCTGGATGCTCGCCTTGTAGACGCCGTCGGTAGAGAAATGCGTGCCGGTGATCAGCAAGGCTTTGCTGGAGGCGATAAAGGCTTCGCTGATGTCTTCGGCGCGCAGGGCCATGTCGGCACAGTTTTCGCGGTAGAACACCAACGGAAAGGTTTCGCGGTCCTTGAGGCCCAGCAAAACCATGGCGGTGAGGCGCTCCGGATCGACCTTGATGCCGCTGACGTCGCAGCCTTCACGGGCCAGGGATTCAACCAGGAAACGCCCCATGTGGTCGTCCCCCACCCGGCTGAGCATGGCCGACTTCAGCCCCAACCGGGCCGTGCCGAAGGCGATGTTGGCGGACGAACCTCCGAGGTATTTGGCGAAGCTCGAGACATCCTCCAGCCGTGCACCGACTTGCTGTGCATAGAGATCGACGCCAAGGCGCTCGAGGCAAATCAGATCCAATTGACGCCCACTGGCAAAACGAGTCTGGCCCATGCTGGCTCCTGTTATTTTTATCAGCCTGCGTTCGGGGCGACGGTGGCGCCGAACACTCTTGGTGGATGCAGACTAAAACGTGTGGCGCCCACAAATCAATATTTATTCCAATAAATTTTTACGCGGAATATTTTTTCCAATAAACTTTTACAGAACCGCTCCAGACACTGTGCATCGTTTCAGCACGTGTCCGGCTGACCCACGGCTCAAGATTTTATTCACGCCTACCCTGTAGACTGCGCACAGCCAACCTATTGTCATGGGCAACGCTTCACCGAGCGGCCCAATAAGAACAAGCCAGAAGGATTATCTATGTCCCGCACCGATCAGCCGGCTACCGCCGAGACCACGCCGCAAAGCGACCTCGCCAGCCCCCCGATCAATGCCGAACGCTTGCTGCAGCTGATCACCAACGAATACGAAAGCCTGCCGCGGCAGCTCAAACGCATCGCCAGCTACATGAGCCAGCAGAGCGACCGGATCATGGTCGACCGCATCAGCGACATCGCGCGCGAATGCGAAGTACACCCTTCGGCCATCGTGCGTTTCTCCCAGCGCTTTGGTTTCAGCGGTTTCAGCGAAATGCAGGCGTTGTTCCGCGAGGCGTACACCCACAAGACCACGCCGGTGCAGAACTACCAGCAGCGCATTCGCAGCATGATCGCCAACAAATCGCAGAAGGCCAGCGGCGGCGACCTGGCGCGCGAGTGCATCAACGCCACGCTGTCAGGCATCGAACGCCTGGGCCTGGAGCTGGATGACCAGTCCTTCGAGAAAGCCGTGGACCTGGTGGTGAATGCCGACAACATCTACGTGGTCGGGGTGCGCCGCTCGTTCGCGGTGGCCGATTACCTGGTGTACAACCTGCAACACACCAACAAGCGTATTCACCTGGTCTCGGGACTGGGCGGCAGCTACCGCGAGCAAATGCGCAGCGTGCGGGCCAATGACCTGGTGATCGCCATCAGCTTCACGCCCTACGGCAAGGAAACCCAGCATTGCCTGCGCATCGCCCAGCACCATCAGGCGAAAACCCTGATCATCACCGACAGCAACCTCTCGCCGCTGGCCAAACGGGCGAACACAGTGTTGCTGGTCAATGAAGGCTCCTCGTTTGCGTTCCGCTCCTTGAGTGCAACCTTGTGCCTGTGCCAGGCGCTGTTCATCGCCGTGGCCTATCGCCTGGAGTTGAAGATGGATGAGATTCACGAGCAGGTCGGGTTCGAGGACTGACCCTCAGCGCCATGATGGGTGTGGGCCTGCAATGAGCCCGGCACCCCGGCGCGATTCAGCCCGCCGCTTTCGATCCAGGCCTGGGTCGACTGATAAGCGCGCTGCAGCAGTTGATCGGTCTGGGTGAAATCGAACACCGAGATCCCCAGCGGACACAGCGGCGCGACCACGTGGATCGCCGCTCGCGGTGAATACAGTTCAATGTCGCGCACCAGCTGGCGCATGCTCATCAGGTTCAAGGTGTGCAGCGCCAACGCCACCAGCCCTGAGGGCGGACTGGGGCAGTCACAACCGAATCCGGTCGGCACCACGACAACCCGCGTCGCGCCCAGGTACACCGCACTGGCAATCGGCGTATTGCTGGCCACGCCGCCGTCGATCAACAGCTTGCCGCCGATCTGCACACACGGAAACACCAATGGAATCGCCGCACTGGCCAGCAACGCCTGCTCGACACTGCCGCTGGACAGCAGCTCTTCGGCGCCGGTCAGCAAATTGGTGGTGACGATGTGCAGCGGCAACTCGGTGTCTTCGATCTGCTTGAAGGGCAACGCCCGCCGCACCAGATGTTCCAGCGCCGCAGACTGCAACAGAAAACCCCTGCGCCGAAAAATCGCCGACAGGCTATCGAGCAACGAAAACGGAAACACATCGGCCTTGCGCAAACCACGCCAGAAGTCCGCCAGCTCGGCCACCCCTTGCGCGTTCGGGCGCGCAGCGAAGTACGCACCGTTGATGGCACCGACCGAGGCACCGATCACCATATCGAACGACACGCCCGCTTCGACCAGCGCCTGCAACATGCCGACCTGAACCGCACCGAGGCTGCCGCCACCGGCAAGGACGAGCGCAGTTTTTTCGGCGGGCATGACAGACCTCCAGAAACATCCGGGTACCTAGACTCTCAAGCATAGCGGCTGAGCCCGAGTGCACTGGCGAAGGTCATGGGTTTACCGCTAAATTGGCGGCGCACTGTCTACGCATTATCAAAGGAGCTGTACATGAAGCTGATCGGAATGCTCGATTCACCTTATGTAAGACGCGTCGCCATTAGCCTGAAATCGCTGGACATCCCGTTCGAGCACGCCTCGGTGTCGGTGTTCCGGCACTTTGCGCAGTTCCAGCAGATCAACCCGGTGGTCAAGGCCCCGACGCTGGTGCTGGACAACGGCGAAGTGCTGATGGATTCGACCTTGATCATCGATTACCTGGAAGCCTTGAGCGGACCGGACAAGAGCCTGATGCCCGCGCAACTGGACCAGCGCGTGCGTGCATTGCGGCTGATCGGCCTGGCCCTGGCGGCTTGCGAGAAGTCGGTGCAGATCTATTACGAGCGCACTTTGCGACCTGCCGAGAAACAGCATGAACCGTGGCTGGAACGCGTCGGCGGGCAGTTGCTGGCGGCGTATTCGGCGCTGGAACAGGAACTGGTCAAGCAGCCACTGAAGACCGACGGTTCCCTCGACCAGGCGGGCATCACCCTCGCCGTGGCCTGGAGCTTCACCAATCTGGTGGTGCCGGATCAGGTCAGTGACGCGCAGTTCCCGAAAATCCGCGCGTTCACCGCCTACGCCGAACAGCTGCCGGCGTTCGTCAGCACACCGATTACCTGAAGACCTCCACCTGACGTGTAGGCGCCTGGCTCGCCAATAATGGCATCCGTGAGACCGCCATCGCGGGCAAGCCTTGCTCCTACACAATCTGCATCAATCATCAATATCCGCCGCCCCCGAACCGTAGGAGCAAGGCTTGCCCGCGAAGACGACATCTGCAACACCGCTAAACCTCAAACCAACCCCATCGCCACCCGCTGCACCAGCCCATCGGCATGACAAATCACCCGGTTACGCCCGGTGGTCTTGGCCGCATACAGCGCCTCATCGGCATCGTTAAGCCATTGCAGGGCTTCAGTGTGCATCGGGTCGAACGCAGCCAGGCCGATGCTCAGGCTGACTTTCAACGCCGGATTCTGCTCGTAACCCACCCCCGAAAACCGATCGCGCAAGGCGTCCATCGCCTGGGCGGCGTGGGCCAGTGGCACGTCGGGCAGGATCACGCAGAACTCGTCGCCGCCATAACGCCCGGCCACATCGCTGGCGCGCAGGTTTTGCTTGAGGATTTTGCTCAACTGACGCAACACGATATCGCCAGCCACATGGCCGTAGGTGTCGTTGATGGTTTTGAAGTGGTCGATGTCGATCAAGGCAATCGCACCGCCCCGCTGCTGGCGCTGACAACGCTGGAACTCGACCTCCAGCGCATCTTTCCAGGCGCCGTGGTTCAACAGCCCGGTGAGGCTGTCGGTGCGACTCAGGGCCAACAGTTCGCGTTTGTGTTTACCCAGTGTGTGGGCCTGACGAAAGCAGATCCAGCCCAACACCAAGGGGTAAAACGTCAGCAACGGCAAACAGGCATACAACTGAACAGGGCTGGTTTGCGCGATGATCACCGGAAAGAAGATCAGCAGCCCGACACCCATGCCCAGCAACTGAGCCACCGTGCCGACAAGCAGAAAACGCAGGCCTCCAATGGCGACGTTGTTCATCGCCATCATTGACAACGTGGCAGTGCTGGGCAAGGGATTGAACTGGATGGCAGCGACCCAGAATCCGCCCATGAACGCGTCGATCAGAATATTCCGGTGTTCGGCGTGATAAGGCATGGGCGAGCGGCGCGCCCATTGATAGGCCAGGTGCGGCCAGATAAGGCCGTTGAACAGCATCAGCGCCAGCAGCCAATGCGGCGGTTTGAGTGGAATGATCGCCGCGCCCACGCAGAGCAGGCCCAGGACCATTCCCAGGATTCGCGATGTGTAAAGCCTCCGTGCCAGTGAAAGTCCCTTTCCTCCGTTATGGTGCATAAGGGGACAAAGCTCCTCTTCACTACTGACCTGAAACTACGAGTAACTCAGACAGGGATGTCTGGAAGTCTATCAGGGCGCAATCAAATAGCCATCACCGCTTGGCGGCCAGAAATAGCCCTGCCGGCAGGCCCATTGTCGAAATTTTGACTATAAATGACAAAGAACCCGGGCTTGAACACACCTCGTAGCAGCTGCCGAAGGCTGCGTTCGGCTCGGGCTGCGTTCAGACGTAGCAGTCGCAAAATGGTGGGCTCGATTGTGTCAGGCATACCAAGTCACTCCTGTTCACGACTGCTACGCCCGAGCGCGGACCGAGCCGAACGCAGCCTTCGGCAGCTGCTACGAGGCTTGTCATCTGATGAACATTCTCTACGACGAACGCATCGACGGTGCCCTGCCTCCGGTCGACAAGGATGCCTTGCTCAACGCCTTGCGCGAGCAGCTGCCGGAGCTGGACATTCTCTACCGCGAAGAAGAACTCAAACCCTATGAGTGCGACGGGCTCTCGGCCTATCGAACCACGCCGATGCTGGTGCTGCTGCCGCGCTATTTCGAGCAGGTTCAGGCCGTGCTCAAACTCTGCCATGCCCATCGGGTGCCCGTGGTGGCGCGTGGTGCCGGCACCGGGTTGTCCGGAGGCGCGCTGCCGTTGGAAAAAGGCGTGCTGCTGGTGATGGCGCGCTTCAACCAGATCCTCCACATCGACCCCGCCGCCCGCACCGCACGGGTTCAGCCGGGAGTGCGCAACCTGGCGATTTCCCAGGCCGTCGCACCGCTTGGCCTGTATTACGCGCCGGACCCGTCCTCGCAAATCGCCTGCTCGATTGGCGGCAATGTCGCGGAAAACGCCGGTGGTGTGCACTGCCTGAAATACGGCCTGACGGTCCACAATGTGCTGAAGCTGGAAGTGCTGACGATCGAAGGCGAACACCTGACCTTGGGCTCGGACGCGCTGGACTCCGCAGGGTTCGACCTGTTGGCGCTGTTCAACGGTTCCGAGGGATTGCTGGGCATCATCACTGAAGTCACGGTCAAACTGCTGCCCAAACCACAGGCGGCCAAGGTGCTACTGGCGAGTTTCGACTCCGTGGAAAAAGCCGGAGGCGCCGTGGCCGAGATCATCGCCGCCGGGATCATCCCCGCAGGTCTGGAAATGATGGACAACCTGGCCTTGCGCGCCGCCGAAGACTTCGTTCACGCCGGTTACCCGGTGGACGCCGAAGCGATTCTGCTGTGTGAACTCGACGGCGTCGAAGCCGATGTACGCGATGATTGCCTGCGGGTTCGCGCCGTGCTGGAACGGGCCGGCGCCAGTGAAGTGCGCCAGGCGCGCGACGAGGCGGAACGGGTTAAATTCTGGGCCGGACGCAAAGCGGCGTTCCCGGCGATCGGGCGCTTGTCGCCGGATTACTACTGTATGGACGGCACCATCCCGCGACGTGAGTTACCTCGGGTGCTCAAGGGGATTGCCGAGCTGGCCAGTGAATACGGCTTGCGAGTCGCCAACGTGTTTCACGCCGGTGACGGCAACATGCACCCGCTGATCCTGTTCGACGCCAACCAGCCCGGCGAGCTGGAACGCACCGAAGCCCTCGGCGGGAAAATCCTCGAACTCTGCGTCAAGGTTGGCGGCAGCATCACCGGCGAGCACGGTGTCGGCCGCGAGAAAATCAATCAGATGTGCGCGCAGTTCAACAGCGACGAGCTGACGGTGTTTCACGCAATCAAAATCGCCTTCGACGCCAAAGGCCTGCTCAATCCCGGCAAGAACATTCCCACCCTGCACCGCTGCGCCGAGTTTGGTGCGATGCATGTCCACAACGGGCAACTGCCCTTCCCCGACCTGGAGCGTTTCTGATGCGCACCGAACAGGACCGGGACGCCAGCGCGGAATTACTGGAGCAGATCAACCAGGCCCGGGAGAACGCCACGCCGCTGCGCATTCAAGGCGCCAGCAGCAAGGCCTTCCTCGGTCGTGAGGTGGCTGGCGAGGTGCTCGACACCCGCGTCCATCGCGGCATCGTCAGCTATGACCCGACCGAACTGGTGATCACCGCTCGCAGCGGTACACCGCTGAGGGAATTGCTGGCGGCGCTGGATGCGGCCGGGCAAATGCTCCCTTGTGAACCGCCCTCCTTCGGTGAAGACGCCACGGTCGGCGGCATGATCGCCGCGGGGCTATCAGGCCCGCGTCGCCCGTGGGCCGGTTCGGCGCGTGACTTTGTGCTCGGCACCCGGCTGATCACCGGCAACGGTAAACAGCTGCGGTTTGGCGGCGAGGTGATGAAAAACGTCGCCGGTTATGATCTGTCGCGGTTGTTGACCGGCAGCTTCGGTTGCCTCGGCGTGATCACCGAAGTCTCGCTCAAGGTCCTGCCCAAACCGCGCCAGTGCCTGAGCATCAGCCTGGAACTCGACAGCGCCCACGCCTTGAGCAAACTCGCCGAGTGGGGCCAGCAACCGCTGCCCATCAGCGCGGCGTGCCATGACGGCCGGCAATTGCACCTGCGGCTGGAGGGCGGCGAAGGTTCGGTCAGCGCCGCCCATCAGCGTCTCGGTGGCGAGGTGCTGGACGCTCAATTCTGGGAGGCGTTGAATGAACAACAGCTGGCATTTTTCGATGAAGGGCTGCCGTTGTGGCGTCTGTCATTGCCGAACAACATCGGCCCGCTGACACTGCCCGGCGAACAGCTGATCGACTGGGCCGGCGCGCAACGCTGGTTGAAATCCGAGGCGCCGAACATTCAGTCGCTGGCCGCGGACCTGGGCGGCCATGCGACGTGCTACAGCCACGGCGTCAGCGACACGCCGTTCCAGCCGTTGGCGCCAGCGCTGTTGCGCTATCACCAACAGCTCAAGGCCCAACTCGACCCTCAGGGATTGTTCAACCCTGGCCGGATGTACGCGGAGTTCTGAAGCATGCAGACCACCCTCAGCGATCAGGCCAAACGCCTGCCCCGCGCGGCAGAGGCCGAAAGCATTCTGCGCACCTGCGTGCACTGCGGGTTCTGCAACGCCACGTGTCCGACCTATCAGTTGCTCGGCGATGAACTGGACGGCCCACGAGGGCGGATCTACCTGATCAAGCAAGTGCTCGAAGGTCACCCCGCCACCGCCCAGACCCAATTGCACCTGGACCGTTGCCTGTCGTGCCGCGCTTGCGAAACCACCTGCCCGTCTGGAGTCGATTATCACAACTTGCTGGACATCGGTCGCGCCGTGGTCGATCAGGCGGTGCCGCGCTCGGCTGCCCAGCGCGTATTGCGTCAGGGTTTACGGGCGATGGCGCCGAACCCCGGACTGTTCAAGGCCTTGTTGCAAATCGGTGCAACTTTCCGACCGCTGATGCCGCGCGACCTCGAAGCCAAACTGCCACGCGACGTGCCGCCAGCGGGAAATTGGCCAACCACGGTGCATGCGCGAAAAGTGCTGATGCTCGAAGGCTGTGTGCAACCGGGTTTGTCACCGAACACCAATGCCGCCGCGGCGCGGGTGCTGGATCGACTGGGGATAAGCGTCAGCAGCGTTCACCAGGCTGGATGCTGCGGGGCGCTGGACTATCACCTCGACGCTCAGGAACAGGGGCTCAATCGCGCCCGCCAGAACATCGACGCCTGGTGGCCCGCGCTGGAAAACGGCGCCGAAGCCATCGTGCAAACCGCCAGCGGCTGCGGTGCGTTCATCAAGGATTACGGGCATTTGCTCAAGACCGATCCGGCCTACGCGGCTAAAGCCAAACGGGTCAGCGAGATGAGCAAAGACCTGGTGGAGATCCTGCGCAACGAACCCTTGGAGCGAGTGTGCGCAGCCACCGAACGACGAATTGCCTTCCACTGCCCGTGTACTTTGCAGCACGCGCTAAAACTAGGCGGAGCAGTCGAAGAACTACTGACCCGCCTCGGCTTCAACCTCACCAGCGTGCCTGACAGTCACTTGTGCTGTGGCTCGGCCGGGACGTACTCATTGACCCAACCGGTGCTCGCCCGGCAACTGCGCGACAACAGGCTCAACGCTCTGGAAAGCGGCCGGCCGGAGCTGATCGTCACCGCCAACATCGGTTGCCAGAGCCACCTCGCCAGCGCCGGACGGACACCAGTCCGGCACTGGATCGAGCTGGTGGATCAGATATTGCGTTGATCGCAGCAGTCATTTGCAGAATGAAGTTCAGAAGAAACTTCGTTTGTCAGCGTCGCCTGTGCCGAACAGAATCGGCCTACTCCACTGTCACTGCGCCGGGATTCGTGTTTATGAGCAACCACAACGTCGTCAGCCCAGACCTGATCCGCCAACGCTTCTCGCGAGCGATGTCAGACATGTACCGCGAAGAAGTGCCGCTGTACGGCGCCTTGATGGAACTGGTGGCGCAGACCAACGCCCAGGTGCTCGACAGCGATCCGGCGATTGCCCGACAGTTACGCAGCACAGGCGAAATCGAGCGCCTGGACCTGGAACGCCACGGGGCGATCCGCGTCGGCACCGCGCAAGAGCTGGCGACCCTCTGCCGCTTGTTCGCGGTGATGGGCATGCAGCCGGTCGGCTATTACGACCTGACGCCGGCCGGAGTGCCGGTGCACTCCACGGCGTTCCGCGCCGTGCATGAAGCGTCGTTGCAAGTCAGCCCGTTCCGGGTGTTTACCTCGCTGCTGCGCCTGGAACTGATCGAAAATCCCGAGCTGCGCGCGTTTGCCGAATCGGTGCTGGCCAAGCGTTCGATCTTCACCGCGCAGGCGTTGAAGCTGATCGAGCAGGCCGAACAACACGGCGGACTCAACGAGCAGCAAGCCGAGGACTTCGTCGAACAGGCCCTGGAAACTTTCCGCTGGCACCACCGCGCCACTGTCACCGCCGCGCAATACCAGCAACTCAGCGCCCAGCATCGGTTGATTGCCGACGTCGTCGCCTTCAAAGGCCCGCACATCAATCACCTGACGCCGCGCACCCTGGACATCGACATCGTGCAGGCAAAAATGCCCGAACACGGCATCACCCCCAAAGCGGTAATCGAAGGCCCACCGCGCCGCCAGTGTCCGATCCTGCTGCGCCAGACCAGTTTCAAAGCGCTGGACGAACCGATTGCGTTCACCGATCAGCAGCAGGCCCACGGCAGCCACAGCGCCCGCTTCGGTGAAATCGAACAACGCGGCGCTGCACTCACGCCTGAAGGCCGCGCACTCTACGACCGCTTGCTCAACGCCGCCCGCGACGCACTCAACGACTTCCCCAACGAAGCCAACGCGGCACGCTATAACAGCCTGATGGAAGAGCACTTCAAAGCCTTCCCGGACAGCTACAACGAAATGCGCGAACAGGGTCTGGCCTACTTCCGCTACTTCGTCACCGAAAAAGGCCTGGCGGCTGATAGCGATGAACTCGGGTCCGCGTCATTGCGTGGCTTGCTCGACGCCGAGTACATCCGTGCAGTGCCGCTGGTGTATGAAGATTTTCTGCCGGTCAGTGCAGCGGGGATCTTCCAGTCGAACCTGGGTGACGCCGCGCAAACCCACTATGGCGAGCATTCGAATCGGCAGGCGTTTGAACAAGCGCTGGGGCGGTCGACTATTGATGAGCTGGCGTTGTATGCCGATACGCAGCGGAGGTCGATTGAGGAGTGCTGCGCCGCGCTTAATGTGCCGTCGCTGAGCTGAGCGGCTGGCTGTAGTGGTCTAATTTCCCCGGACACCTCGATAGGTGGAGAATGCATCTATCGAGGAGTTTTTCATGACTGGCAAACGCAGAACATTCGACGACAGCTTCAAGCTGCAAGTCGTAAAGATGATCAAGGACCAGGGACTGGCCGTTCCGCAGGTCTGCCGCGACCTGAATATTGGTGAGACTGCCGTCCGGCGCTGGGTACAGCAGTACGAGGCTGAACAGTTGGGAGAGACCGGAATCGGCAAACCCTTGACTGCTGAGCAACAACGTATCCGACAGTTAGAGCAGGAAAACCGCCAGCTCAAGATGGATAACGATGTATTAAAAAAAGCTACGGCGCGCTCAACCGGTCAACGCAACGTACACTTTCCGCTCGTTGATTGGGGCATGGTAAGAAATGGCACGCAGTGGTACACATGGGTTTTCTGCTGAACAAAAATCAGAGCTTTGGCGGTTGTGGCGCAGGGGCGAAACCCTCAGCAAAATAGCGCTGGCCATTCAAAAACCAGCAGGCACTGTCCATACATTACTGGCTCGCAATGGGGGAATTTCCCCGCGAATCAGGCACCGCTCTCGGCTTGCTTTAACGCTGGGCGAGCGCGAAGAAATCTCCAGGGGAATGGCGATCGGTCATTCCATTCGCCACATCGCAGCCCAATTAAACCGCTCGCCCTCAACGGTCAGTCGTGAAGTATCGAGAAACCAAGGACGAGGTCTTTACCGCGCAACGGACGCAGATGCGCAAGCCTGGACACGCGGACTTCGCCCCAAACCGTATCGATTGAATCAGTCCCCTGAACTGTGCGAAGTGGTATCGAGTAAGCTGAAGCTCTACTGGTCACCCGAGCAGATCTCGGGTTGGCTCAAACGCGAATATCCCGACGCTCCCGCCATGCAGATTTCCCATGAAACGCTCTATCGAAGCCTGTTTATTCAAGCACGAGGTGTCTTGAAGAAGGAATTGGTTGCCGTACTTCGCTCCAGACGCATGATGCGCCGCGCAAAAACTGCTACGAGCAAGGGGCAACCCAGAGGTCATATCATTGATGCCGTTTCGATATCCGAACGCCCTGCTGAGGTGGCTGACAGGGCCATACCAGGGCACTGGGAAGGAGACCTGATAACCGGCTCTAAAAACAGCCACATTGCCACGCTGGTAGAGCGCACCACTCGATTTTTGGTTCTTGTCCGGGTAGAGGGGAAAGATACCAAGAGTGTTGTGGATGGCCTGATACGCGAGGTCCAACAACTTCCAGAACAGCTCTGGCGCTCCTTAACTTGGGATCGAGGCACAGAGCTTGCCCAGCACAAACGATTTACGCTGGACACAAACATCAACGTGTTTTTTTGCGATCCGCGCAGTCCTTGGCAGCGTGGTACGAATGAAAACACCAACGGTTTATTGCGCCAGTACTTTCGCAACGGCACCGATTTGAGTGGGTATTCTCAATCCGATCTCAATGCCGTTGCATTACAGATGAATCAACGACCACGCAAAACCTTGGATTTCGAAACACCGGCTGATAGGTTGCAACGTCTTGTTGCGCCGACCGGTTGAGCGCACCACCGCCTTCTTTGCCCGCGAGCTGAAGTAACGTATCGCTTGGTTCGGCAGCTGCAACAGAAGGCTTATTCGGTGGCGCATGTCTGTCGGCTGCTGGGTATCAGTCGATCCGGCTTCTACGAAGCCAACAAGCGTGCTGAAGCGCCAGCATCAGTTTGTCCCATGGCTCTGCAACTCAAGGCATCGTTTGCCGCGAGTGGCGGCTGTTATGGCAGTCGCCCGTTGCGTAAAGCGTTACGCGCCAAGGGCATGGAAATAGGCGTTTATAAAATTCGTCGTTTGATGCGTGCCCACGGTCTGCGTTCGGCCTGGAAGCGCAAGTTTGTGCACACGACCGATAGCAACCATGATCTGCCGATTGCTGAAAATGTGTTGAATCGCCAATTCGAACCCGAAGCGGTGAACAAGGCCTGGGTAGCGGACATTACCTATATCCGGACCCGTAGCGGCTGGCTGTATCTGGCCGTGGTACTGGACTTGTTCTCACGCAAGATCGTGGGTTGGTCCATGGCCCCGAACATGCCGGCTGAGCTGGTGTGTAGTGCAATGCAACTGGCAGTTGCTCAGCGTCAACCGCCACCTGGTCTGATCGCTCATTCGGATCGCGGTAGCCAGTACGCCAGCGCGAGCTACAGGGCGCTGCTGACAAGAAATAACATGCAGCAAAGCATGAGCCGTAAAGGTAACTGCTGGGACAACTCAGTGATGGAGCGCTTCTTCCTGAGTTTGAAAATGGAGCGGGTATGGCGGCGCGATTACGCCAATCACGCCGAAGCGATACGTGACATCACTGAATACATCGTTGGGTTTTACAACAACGAGCGGCTGCACTCGAAACTGGGATATCTGCCACCGACCGTTTACGAACGGCAATGGCGTCTAAACCACCTATCGAGGTGTCCGGAATTAGTTGACCACTACAGGCCCCACCGAACCCCGCACGCCGGCCCCAAGAGTTGCCGAGGGCAGCAACACCTGCACAGTAAGAAGAGTCGTTGTCACACTAGACGGCATGAAAACCGCTTGTGGTGCCACTTATATTGCCAGCCATCCAAAGGGCGCTGTGATTAGCCAGTTGAGGCGCCCCTTCAAACATTTACTGAGGAAATACTCCGCACAGTGCATTTCCCTGATAACCATGAACGATAGGCCCTAATACCATAAGAGGGCCACATGCATAAAATGGAGACTCCCAGGATTGTCCAGCGTGAAGCTTGCACACAGGCAACTTTAATGGAATGGGGAGAATGACAGCCCATAGCGTGATACCACACCACTCTCGCGTGGTCAGGTCGCTGTCTGTTTTCTGGTAGGTCAAGGGGATGCGCTCTTTTTCTTTCTCTGGCATTGATACCACTACCCCGACACAGCCAGTGAGATACATGGATATTGCGGTTACGGCCAGTATGTTTTTTATAGAGCGCTTAGGGGGCATCAGTGGCTTCATCCGTAAATCCATCAGTAAATCCATCAGTAAACAAAGACGACAGTCGACAGACCTTGTCGAATCACGTTGAGACCGCTCGCAAGGCCGTCAGGGCACAAATTAATCACTGAGATAGCCGGATCATCAGCAGAAACACGGGCTTCGGACATTTCCTGCACGCTGTAGCGGTTTTGGTGAACTTGTGTCGAACGGACCACGCGGATAGCCTTCCCCTGTCGTTGCAAAATCAGCGACAAGGGTGTGGAAGCCCTTCTCGAAATCTAAGCGCACAAGCGCCGCAAAATTTAAGCAGGCGCTTTTCCCTTGCCTGCTGTTAAATTATGGCGGCTGTGCGCGGGGCACTTTCGGGTGCGCCGGGTTCCTAGATTTCCCTGGTCTTCCACACCCGCGTACAGCTGCCACCCATCATGTGGAAGTGATGCTGGCAGTTCCTCAATTTAAATTTAGGAACAAGCCAATGAAAAAGATCACCCCCAATCCCCCCGCCTCCATCAGCCGTCTCTTCACCATAAGCCCCGACGTCGACACCGAAACCCTGCTGATCCACACCTCCGAAACCCTCGCCTCGCTCAATGCCATGGCCACCGATCTGGCCTTTGAACTCGAAGGCTCGCGTCGCAGCGTGGCGTTGGCGATTCAGCAGTTGGCTGTGCTGGGCGAGTTGATGGTCAACCGGGCGCTGGAACACCTCGACACGCCTGATTCGGCATCTGGCGTTCGCCATTGAGTGTTCAGGTTCGTTTATCCAATGGATGGTTCAGCCATGGCTCGCGCTAATGCCCGTCAGTTAATGTAAATCTTTGATCAGGCGGGCATTTGTGGCGAGGGGGCTTGCCCCCGCCGGCCGGTCCGCGTTCGGACGAAGCAGTCATAAAATCGGCGGATGCATTTTTCCTGATGCAATGCGATCACCGATTTTAGGGCCGCTTCGCGACCCAGCGGGGGCAAGCCCCCTCGCCACAGGTTCTGCGTGTTGGTGATTGTGCTGCGATCTCCCACATTAGATCTTTGCTGTTTCGGACTTTGCGTTCACTTGATTGACCGTTATCAAACCCTGGGGTCACCCATTTTTCTGAGCTACAACACCCCTCCCCTCACTTCGCCGCACTGACAATGATCTTCCCAATCATCTGCGGGTGCAGCGTGCAGTAGTATTCATAGGTCCCCGGCGTATTGAACTGATAGGAAAACTGGTCGTTGGTGTCGAGCGCCGGCGAATGGAACACCTTGTGGGTTTCCATAATCGTATGGATCGTTTGATCGTCGTTGACCCAGGTCACTTTGGTGCCCACCGCTACCGTCACGTCCTTGGGAGCAAACATGAACTCCTTGATATCGATTTTGGTCCCTTCCGCCCATGCAGGAATCGACACCATCAGCCAACCCAAGGCCAGAACCCGCAGTAAATGCTTCATCTCAGCGCCTCCCCTAAACGAGTGTTGAATCGATCAATGCCAACGGATGATCGCCCTGCGTCGCCTTGACCTCGGTAATCCCCAGGTAGTTGCGCAGTTGATCGGCTGCCACGGTCATCGGTCCCGGTGCTGGCCCGACTCCGGGTGCGGGTTGCGGGTAAGCCGTGCCGCGTGCGGTGTGGAAGGTGATGTTGCCCTCGACTTTCTGGATGACCTGATGGATATGGCCATTGAGGACCGTCACCGAACCGTATTTGCGCAGCATGGCGATG
Organism: Pseudomonas helvetica; assembly: GCF_039908645.1. Lineage (NCBI taxonomy): Bacteria > Pseudomonadati > Pseudomonadota > Gammaproteobacteria > Pseudomonadales > Pseudomonadaceae > Pseudomonas > Pseudomonas helvetica. The sequence continues at coordinate 2,499,183 of NZ_CP150917.1, read as the reverse complement.
GCCTGATCGCCGTCTTCGGTGCCCCAGCCCCATGGCTGGTAGATCGTCCACAATGGAATGTGGGTAAACACCACAACCGGTGTGCTGGTGCTCACCGCCTTTAAATCATCCTGCAGCCAGGCCAGTTGCTCGGCACCGAGCGTCGCCTCATGGCCGGCCTGGAAGTTGAAGACGTTGACCAGCGCGATGAAGTGCACGCCATGGTCGTTGAAGCTGTACCAGCCATTGCCTTTGGTACCTTTGCCATAGCGCTCGAGATAGAGCTTGCCGCCGCCCTCATCGAGGGTGTCGTGCTCACCCGGTATGTAGTGCACGGTTGAAGGCAGGCCTTTGAGCACAGACGCGGCAGTATCGAATTCCTCCGGTTTGGAGAGGTGGGTGATGTCGCCTGTGTGGAGGATCAGCGAAGGTCGTTTCGGCAGCGCGATAACTTTGTCGATGGCGACCTGCAAGGTCTTCAGCGGTTCGGGATTGGCTTCCTTGTTGAAGCCGATGTGCGAGTCGCTGATTTGTACGAAGTGGAAGGTGCTGTCCAGCGCTTTCGGGTCCTTCACCTGGCCATCTTCGCCCAGGGCGAACGCTCGGGGAATGCCGCCGCTCAATGCCCAGATGACACCGGCACCCGCCCACGCCGAACACTTGAGCAGGTGCCTGCGGTCGGGGTCCAGGGGGCCATCTGTACGTTTTTCATGTGATGCCGGACGAATGTTCATGGGAACGCCCTCGTAGCGGTCTACATTGATGAACTGACAGGATGTAAAACCGCGCCGGTCGGGGTTTTATTCCCGGGAAAAAATATTTTTCATTCCGGGAATAAAACACAGCGAATCCGGGTTATAGGGGGCAAAGGCTGGGGCACTATGAAGCGATTTGAGGAGCTGCTTGCACCGCATATGGATGCCGCTTACAACCTCGCGCGCTGGCTCACCGGCAGTGACAGCGCGGCACATGATGTGGTGCAGGAAAGTGCACTCAAGGCGTTCAGATTTCTGCATCGCTTTGCCGATGGCAATGCCAAGGCCTGGTTCCTGACGATCGTCCGCAACGAGAGTTACAACTGGCTAAAGGGCTCGGCCAGCCATCGTTGGGTCGCCATCGGCGATGAAATCTCGCAAGACAACGTTGCCCTGAGCCACAGCCAGACACCGGAGCTGCTCGCCATGCAGGCCGAAGACGCTGCACGGGTTCAACAGGCACTGCGCGCCCTGCCCCCGGCCTTTCGCGAAATGATCGTCCTCAAGGAATTGGAGGACATGCCTTACAAGGACATCGCGAAGGTGGTCGACATACCTCTGGGAACCGTCATGTCGAGACTGGCCAGGGCTCGCGCCATGCTCAAGCTGGAACTACTGAAGTTGCAAGGCCATGAATGAGATCAACTGCACGGTCTGCCACGAATTGATTCATGGCTACCTGGACCATGAACTGGACGCCACGACCACCGCGAACGTTGCCGGGCATCTGTCGCAGTGTGCCGACTGCCAACGTGTGCATGACGAAATGCAACGGCTGATCACCAGCGTCAAGGCCTATGCGCCGTATTACGCGGCGCCCGATGCGCTGATTCAACAGGTCTTCGTCAATCTCCCGTCACCGACCTCTCCCTGGCAAGCGTTGAGAGATGCCACGCGAAAGTGGCTGGCACCGGCTTTTTCCGCGATCGCACTGGCCATGGCCCTGGTGCTGTATGTGGCCACGCCTTCGCCTGAGCAACCCTGGCTGGACGAAGCGGTGTCCAGCCATGTGCGCTCGCTGATGGCCCAGCACTTGAACGATGTCGTGTCGTCCGACCGGCACACGGTCAAGCCCTGGTTTACCGGCAAGCTGGATTTTTCGCCACCGGTGTTCGACTTCTCGGCACAGGGTTTTCCTTTACTCGGCGGGCGCCTGGATTACCTGCAACACCAGACGACCGCTGCGCTGTCTTACGGGCGGGCGAAGCACATCATCAACGTGTTCATGGTGCCGACGACAGAAACCGATCAGCCCCGGAAAAACCAGTTCATCCGCGGTTACAACGTGGTCGCGTGGCAACACAATCACATGCGTTTTATCGTGATATCCGATCTGGAAAAAACCGAACTGGAAGCCTTCAGCCAGTTGCTTGAACAGGGTGCTTTTTAACGAGAGGTGTGATTTGAAGGTTGTCGGTGTGATGAGGCGCAGCAAGAAATGTTGTTTATCGCGCCTGGAGGAAGGTGTTCGCCCAGTGTTATGGCCTGGCAATCCATGCACCGGTAAAGAGCCCCGACACTGAGCGAACGGGGGAATTTTAATGCAACGCAAACGTTCTGTCCGCTCACAAATTCTGAATAAATCTGGACACAATGTTCCCGCTAATTTGTTTGTAACGAAAAAAATCGAACCAATCCGACCACCCTTGTTTCCCTGAGCAGGAGCGCATGGATACCGGGCGGCGCTCTGGATCAGTACCCGGTCATTTCCAGATACCCGTTGCCGGCATGGCTGCCGCTCAATTGCACCGGCCCTTCCCAGTAGGGAATGCGCAAATCCATCCAGGCCCCGGGGTTCAGCGCGCTGCTGGTGATGTCCAGGCCTTTGCCCGGGACCTTGATCGACCAGCGCGTCGGCAAACGCCGCCCGGCCACCTCGGAAGACGCCAACGGCGTGAGGCTGATCTCGTCTCGCGACAGTTGCACCGCGCTGCCGTCCGGGTTGATCCAGGTGCCAGTCAGGTATGCCACTCCTTCCTTTTGCCGCATCCGATACAGCATCAACTGCGCGCCACCGTCCAGGTGCAGGGAAAACCAGTCCCAACCGGTCTGGTTCGCCGTCAGCGGCTGGCTGCTCCACTCACGGTCGAGCCACGCCCGGCCACTGACCTGATACGTCGTGCCGTCGATTTCCAGGCTGCCGCTGGCCTGGAAGAACGGCTGGCTGTAGTAGTACGACGCCTGGCCCTGCTCGGATTTTTGACTGAAGCCCTGCTCGCCTTGCAGCACCAACGGCCGATTTGAGGTGAGTCGCAGCCGATAGTTGAAGCCCTTGCCGCTGGCCTGCATGTGCATCTCGGCCAAAGGGTTCGCGGCGTCGGTTTGAGTGTTCAGGCGCCAGTCATCGATCCACGCCGCAAACGGTACGTTCTGAACCCCGGCCTGGCCGACGCCACCGCGGGCGTAACGCTCGGCGGCGTAGTGAACGGTCGCCGAGGTCACTGCCGCATGACCGAGCCAGACGATCTGGCTGGCCCAGCCGGGTTGCTCGGGCCCGGCCTTCAGGGCATTGCGAAACAGCGTCCACTGCACGCCGAACTCCCGGCCCTGCGAGTCCTTGAGGTTGGCGGTGATGTACCACCACTCGACGCGGTAACCGTCATGGGCACCATGATCGGCCGGGAAGCTGAAAACCCGGCCCGGCGTCACTTGCTGGAACGCCGCCGCTTCACTGCCCAGCCCGGCGAAACTTTCGTTGTGCGTCGATGAGTCATCGCAACCCGTCAATGCCAGCAACAACACGCCAACGACCCAGTTAATCCTCATGGGCAAAGCTCCTCAGCAGGTCCGCCGGTTGCGTGCGATAGAGCTTGAACAATGGCCAGGCCGAGGCCAGTAACGTCGCCAACATCGCCAGCCCCATCAATTCCACGAGTTGCAACGGGAACACCCGCAACGGCAGGCGCCAGCCAAACGCCTGAACGTTGATCACCGTGTCCAGGCACCAGGCCAGCGCCAGCCCCAAGGGTAACGCCACCACCAATGTCAGCAGGGCCAGCAACCAGGTCTGCCCGAGGTTGAGCAGCATCAATTGTCGGCGCGTCACGCCCAGCGCCCACAACGGCGCCAGCTGCCCGAGACGGCTCTGACTCTGGGTCAGCAAACTGATGAACAGCGCCACACCGGCCACGCCGAGGGTCAGGCTGTTGAGCGCCGCCGTCGCCGCGAAGGTCCGTTCGAACACCTGCGTCGACCAGCCCTTGAGTCGGGCCTGATCGACGATACGGCTGTCATCCAGGGCAAAGCGCGATTGCAGCGCCGTCAGTAGCGCGGGGATTTGCGCCGGATCGATACGCAGGTTGAAGCGACTCGGCGTCAGTTGCGGCCAGTAATGCAGCAGGTGTTCAGCGTTGACCAGCAAGTGCCCCTTGGGGTTGCCGTAGTCGGCATAGATCCCGATCAATTGCGGTGACCACGCGCCTTGTGGCGTGGGAATGCTCAGGTGGTCACCGAGCCGCAGCTTGAGTCGACGGGCCAGTTGTTCGCTGAGCATCACCGTGTCATGCGCTACCAACTGATCCCAGGGACGCTCGCCCAGTGCTTCAAGCAACGGCCAATGCTCGCGATAGGTCGGATGATCGATCACCCCGAAAAGGTCTGCCGGCCAGCCCTGCAACGACACCGCGACCTGCCAGCTCGGCAACACCGCGCTGAGTTTTTGTTCCGGCAGCCACTGCTGCAGTTCGGTGGCCTGCGCCGGGTTCTGCGGGTTGACGTAAAGCTCGGCAGTCAGCCGTTGCTCCAGCCAATCGCTGAAGGTCTGACGAAAACCGGCGGTCATGCTGCCGGCACCGATGTTGGCCGCCAGCGCCAATAGCAGCGCCATCAAGGCCAGGCTCAGGGCAGGCAACTGCTGACGGCAATCGGCGAGAAACCATTGCCCCAGCACCGATCGGCTGCGCCGCTCGAGCCGATTCAATACAACGTCAAGCAGCACCGGCAAACTCAATGCAGCACCGATCAACAACGCAGCCATCAACACAAAACCGCTGGCCAGACTGTCACCCCACAGCAACGCAATCAGGCCGATCACCGCAGCGACTGCCGCCACCCAACCCTGACGCCGCAACCAGCGCGCGTGAGCCTGATGCCAGGCTTGCGGATTGGCCAACGCCAGCAGCGGCAATTGCGCCGCCCGCAGCAAACTGTTCGCCCCGGCCAGCAGTGCGCCGAGCAGGCTGACAGCGAGCCCGCTGAACCACCACAGCGGGCTGAGGCTCAACCGTCCCGCCACTTCCGCGCCATACAAACCACGCAAGCTGGCGGCAACGTCCGGCAACAGCAGGCTGGCCAACAGGTAACCGCTGACCACTCCGGCCATCCCGCCGAGCAGTGCCAGCCCACCCAATTCAAGGCTCAGGCAGAAGATCAGCGTCCGCACGCTGACCCCACAGGCGCGCAGGGTTCTGAACAACCCGCGACGTTGCTCCAGCGCCAGACCAATAGCCGCGTGGACAATGAACAAGCCGACCACGAACGACAGAAACCCCAGCGCGTCGAGGTTCAGGTGGAAGCTTTCGGTGAGCCGCGCCAGATTGTTTTCCTCGCCGCTGCGCTTGAGTTGCAACTGCTCCGTCAATTCGCTGGGTAGCTGAGGCTCGGTGGCGGCGAACTCCCTGGGCAACAACAGTCGCGACAGCTGTGCCGGCAAACCCAGCACCTGCTGGGCAACTCCGATGTCCACCAGCAATACGCCGGGGGCCATGTCGACCTGACTGTGCAACGGCGGCAAGGTCTGCCCGTTGAGGTTTTGCGGTTGGTCGCCGTCACGTAAACCGAGCGCCTGTAAGGTTGACGGGGCAATCCAGGCACGGCCCGGCGGGCCGACAAAATCGACCATCTGCGCCATGTCGAGGTGTTGTCCGGCCAGCGCCGAACCGCTGGGCAACGACAACGGCTCGATACCCATCAACTGCAAGCGCAGGTCTTCATGCCCCTTGAGTTGCAGTCGCGCCTGCAACACCGGTGATACCGGCCAACCGGCCCGGCGCAGGTTGACGAACAACGCCTGAGAAAAGGTCGCGCCATTCGGCGCACTGAGGCTGGCTTGGGGTTCACCGCCAATCAGTTGACTGGCGCGGGCGTAACTTTCTCGCGCCTGACTGTTCAGCGCCTGCACCCCGGTCAACAGGCCGGTGGCCAGCCAGAGCCCGGTCAGCACACTGAAAAACTGCACCGGGTGCTGACGCCAATGGCTGAGCAGCGCTCGCAAGGTTTCACGCAAAACGTCCATATCAGCGTTGGCCTGTGTCGACCAGGCGTCCACCGTGCAGCAGCACTTTTTCTGCCAGCCGTGCGGCGACCCGTGGGCTGTGAGTGACCATCAACAAACTGCTGGGGCTGTCATCGAGCAGCTCCAGCAGCAAGTCGAGCACCTCATCGCTGGTGTGTTCATCGAGACTGCCGGTCGGCTCATCGGCCAACAGCAGACGCGGACGCGACGCCAGCGCCCGACCGAGAGCAACCCGTTGCTGCTGGCCACCGGATAACTGCTCCGGATAACGTTGGAGTAAATCCCCCAGCCCCAACCGCGCCACCAAGTGCGCTTGCCAACGCAGGTCATGACGTCCGGCGAGGCGTGCCTGGAATGCCAGATTGTCCTCGACCCGCAGGCTGCCAATCAGGTTGTACTGCTGGAACACCAAGCCGATTTCAGTGCGCCGCCAATTTGCCAGTTGCCCTTCGTTCATCTGTTCGAGGCGCTGATCGCCCATACGGATGCTACCGCGATCGACTTTGTCGAGTCCGGCAATCAAGTGCAGCAAGGTGCTCTTGCCACTGCCGGATTCGCCCATCAGCGCCAGACTGCTGCCTTGCGTCAGTTGCAAGTCGACACCTTGCAACACCGCCAATGGGCCCTGGGGTGTGGCGTAGCTTTTGAACACGCCTTGGACCTGAAGCATGGGAACGCTCGTTCGACAGGAAGTCAGGCCAAGGATAGCGGACAGGCATGCACGCCCTGCATGGTTTTTGTTGGTTAACGATTGTCGAGGCGTCTGGCGTGCAATCTGAGCTCAAAACTAGTCTAGCCATAATGATAAGAAGATCGGTGAATTGCTCAGCAGCCTCGCCAGCTTAAGCCCGCAGTGCAGTATCGTTTAATAACTGTCAGATCGTATCAAGAACCCATTTCTGCACGGCCGCAGTATCATTGATATCCCCATCAAAGATAAAGCTCGGGTCATAACTTTGGTTATTTCCTCGCGCTCGGTCTCTCCATACCTTTAACGGTAACCAGAACTGGGCACCACTCGGCAGTGATTGAGAGCCTATATCAATATACAGCGTGTCGGCACTCGTTGGTAATCCCAGATGGACAGTCCCCGGAATAGCAAGAACAATGTCCGCAAAGTCTAGACAGGCGCTAGCGCAAAATGAGTCCGTCACCAGCGCAAGCTTACCTTTGAAGCCTTGAGCATTAAACCCTTTCAACTTCCCTTGATCTATTGACGAAGAACTCGGCTGCCGCAACCAATCTTTTTTCTCACGAAGCGCGAGCCCCATCGACTCAGTTAAACCAGAAACAAACTTATAGGCTTCACTGTTTTTTCCATAATCACCCTCCATGGACTTTAGAACATGACTGAGCGTTGACAATGCAAAAGGAGAAACACGCCACATCGCATACGCGCGAGATTGCTCACCCATACCATTCACAACTTTTGAACCTAACAGAGCAGAAAGTATTTCAACACCCACTAAACTGTTACCACCGCGATTACCACGTGCATCAAGCACAACCAGCTTGGCATCATTGATACTTTTGATGCCGCTTAGCATTTTATCGAGGGAGGCATTTTCAGCTGCTGAAGGTGTGAAATTTGATACGTGTATCCAGTAGCGCCCGTCTCCCAGGCCTTTTAGAGTCTGTGGCGGTTGAGGCTGCGACAGTAAAGGATCCAGCTCCCCGCGCTCTTGCCGCCATAACAAAGTAAAGTGCTGTTGATCTCCATTTGGGAGAGTAACCAGGCAGTTGTTTGGCAAGACTCTGCCCAGCACGGGATAATTGACATCATCCACCGTCAACTGCGTAGCCAAATGCAACCATGTCGAGTGCAATTTAAGTCTACGATCAATATAGGGCGACAGGTCACTTTCCAGTATCTCGCGGACTGACTTATTATCACACGCCACCACCTCAGACCCGACGGGAGGTAAAGGCACAGGCCAGTCTTTAGAGACATTCTTTACAATAAAGCTCTGCCCCTTCATCCCCAAAACAAAACCTGCCCAAGAAGACTTCTCCTGTTTTGATTGACTCAGCCCTACGTGACCATCCTGAAAACCAGCAATGTAAAAATTGAGAACGGCTAAAGAATCTTTCTTCGACTTGACCTGCGCCGACAGTTGCCGAGCTTCTAAATACCCCTGTTCAACCCAGCTCGCAAAAGCCTTATTGTTACTGTCTAAAGCGCCTGGATGAGCACTGACTATCAGTTGATGCATAGCAGAAAGGTCATTATTTGTTAACTCCTTCCATTTTTTTTGCATCAGCTTCTTCAGCTAGAGCGAAAGAGGGTACAAAAAAAATAGAGCACAGCATTAACCGTACGGTTCTGGAAAAACACACACTGACAGCAAGACTCATCTTGAAACACCACAAAAAGATAGTTAATGATAGTGTTTCTGTTCACATTTTTCACTACAGCCCACGCCGGTCTGGTCGAACTGGGCGAATTCGTCGATGTCCTTGCGCTCAAGGTCGGTCATCAGGTTTTGCAGGTTGCTGCCCGTGCGTTGGGCGTCGATGTAGGCCGTATGCAACCCGGCCTTCTTTGTTGCGTATTGCCAGATCGACGGCAGGCTCGAATTGATACGCGTGTAGTCCGTGCGCGCACCGCCATAGCGCAAGGTCACGTTGGTGTCGGCGCTGCAGTTGGCGACGGAAGCGACATAGCCGTAGTTGAAAATGTCGAGGCCCGAGTTCCTTCAGGTATCTGGTCATGAGTCCTCTCTCGCTCCTGATCGGTATGGCGAGTTAGTGACTGGCCATTTTTGGGCACTAGCAGCACGCACTTAAAGCGCAAGAAATGCCATCTAACGTGCAAAAGCGTCAAAAAACAGATGACTCAAAAATGACACACCTACATCTTGTAACCCTTGTAACTCAAGCCTTACGACCGTTTATCGCTTTCTTTACAGCGTCTGTAATGCCTCAACCACAGGCAGAGTCGCAGTCTGACGGCACTTGATGGCAGATCGCCTAACACCTGACCATTTTTCAACAGAGGATCATGTCAGTTTGCTGACATGGTTTGTCCACGCTGGGCTATACCCCGACATAGCAGAAAGCTTCTTTCAGGGAGGATCTCCTGGATGGGTGTCGTGCCAGTGAGAGTCGATTGGACGTCCAGGCCGAAGTGAGTCCAGGGCTGGAGATTATGTGATCGCGGATTGCCGTCGTGGCAAGACGGTTGTGGAGAGCCTGCGAAGCGCCTATTGCTGCAGATAAGCGCTTACACGTTTTTATGAGATTGGCTGTGTCACGGCTGGCGGCTCATATTCTGCATTGACCTCCAAGGGGGTGAATTCGATGAAGATGTATTTGAGCAAAGTTGGCAAAGACGCTTGGGGCGCGCTCCTTGCAGTCTGTTCTGTTGGCTTGGCGGCCTGCTCCTCGCCGGCTGAGAAGGCCAGTAGGTATTACGAGAAGGGTCTGGCGCTGATGGTTCAGGGCGACGTGCTCAAGGCTCTGGCACCAGGAGAGCTGTCAATGTGGTGCGAATCATCGAAGCTGCGATGCACCGCACCGCTGATGGATCATTCAACGCTGACAAGTTAATTAATAATTATATCTTCATTGCCTTTTTTATTACTTAATAGATAAGCGTTTTGGATTCTCAATTTAATGAGGTCTAATGATGATATTCGAACCCAGCAGTAGCCGCTCCATACTCCAGCGACGAAGCAGTACCAGTAACGCTATTCAGGCCGGTCTCGATTTTGTTGCGGTGATCGGTGTCGCATGGTATTTGATCGATTATCATATCGGCGTTATAACGCAAGCGTATGTCATCATGCTCCTGTTGCTGCTTGGGGCGCTGGCTGTCGTGTACGACCATTATGCTATTTACCGAAGCAATGTTGGATTTACCGTCAAAGCATTTAAGCTTTTGAAGGCGTGGCTTGCCGCTTTTGGTTTTCTCGTTGTCATGGCCTTTCTGACCAAACAAAGTGAACAGTACTCGCGCTTATTGGTTGCGCAGTTATTTATTGTTGGATATTTCGCTCAGTTGCTTTTGCACCTGGCGACACTCGAAGTGCAGAAGAAACTCTTGACCCACCCGAATCATTTGGAAACCGCTCTTATTATTGGCTCGGGGGAGCTGGCCAGCTTCCTTCACCAGAAAATAAGCAATAATCCCTGGCTGGGTGAACGAGTGGTCGGTTGTGTGTTGATTGGACCGCGCGATGTTCGAGGGAAGGAGGGCTCAGAAAGCACGCAACGTTTGTCGATACTGGGTAATATCTCCGACCTTGATAAGTTAATCGTGCGACATTCCATTCGTACCGTATATTTCGTTACACCTCTGGATGGCTCGGAGGTCATTAAGGATGTTTACTTAAAGCTGCTTGATAAGCACATTGCTATTAATTGGGTGCCTGACATTTTTTCACTGCGTTTGATCAATCACAGCGTTCGTGAAATTGCCGGTATTCCCGTGCTGACTTTGTCTGAAACTCCACTGATGGGGATGCGTCTGTTTCTGAAGAATGTTGAGGACAAAGTCTTGGCTTTTCTCATCTTGCTTCTGGCGGCTCCATTGCTGGTGGCTATAGCGATTGCCATCAAGGTCGATAGCCCTGGGCCGGTGTTCTTTCGACAGGAGCGCATGGGGTGGAGTGGAGTTTTTCGTATCTGGAAGTTCAGAAGCATGGTCGTCCATCAGCCGGAAGACGGCATCGTCAAGCAGGCAGAAAAGAATGATCCGCGCATGACCAGGGTTGGAGCCTTTATTCGGCGAACTAGCCTGGATGAGTTGCCACAGTTGTTCAACGTTTTGATGGGGGAAATGTCCCTGGTGGGGCCTCGCCCGCATGCTATTCAGCATGATGCGCAGTACTCGCCTGGCATCGCAGACTACTTTGCGCGTCACAATATCAAGCCAGGCATCACAGGCCTGGCTCAGGTGCGTGGCTTTCGCGGTGAAACGAAAGATATAGAGCAGATGATTCAGCGTGTTGAGTCTGACATTGAGTACATCAACAACTGGTCGCTCTGGCTCGATTTCGTCATTCTTCTGCGAACGCTGTTTGCCTTCACCGGCAAGCGAGCCTATTAGCCAGTCTGAAGGCAAGTTAAAAAGAGTGCCGAAAATGAAAGCGTATTTAGCGGTGCAGATCCGAAAACTCATATCTCCCTCAATACGATTTGAGCTAAGAAAAACTACAGCCTGGCTGCGAGACATACTTGGGCGAGCCTGTTTCTGGCGCTGGGAAATTGTCAGATTCAAGCTGCGCAAAGACAGTCCTTACGACATCCTCTATGTGGGAAGAAGAGCACAGCGGGAAATGGCCAAGGTTCTCATGGGGGTGGAGTCTCCTGTGGCCGACAGCAAATCGGAATCGGATAAATCAAACCGTACGGTTCTGGTCAGTGAAATACCAACCTTGGGCGCGTTGTATGTGCCTCACTTTCTGAGTGCTATCGTGCCGCTGGGTCGTTCCATCGACGATATCACGGCGGGATACGATAGTAAGTTACGTCGAAACATACGCAAGAACCAATCGCGCTACCGAATGAAGCAGGCGCTGACGGACGAGGAAATTGAAAGAGCCGACAGGGAAATGCTTCAACCCTATGCCATCGCAAGGCATGGCACTGCCGCCTCGCAAATTGCCCCACATGAAGTGTTAAGGATAGCAAAGACTTTCGGCCGGCTCGATCTAATACTGTTGGAGGACGAAATTGTTGCATGCCAACTTGCGTGCGTAATTACTCGGGCCGGAAAGCGCTACTGGAGCATGATACGTGCTGGCTATCCTGAGGCGGTTTTTTCAGATGCCAAAAGGCTGAATGAAGTCAACTCGATCACTACATTTATGGAGCTTGAGTGGGCAATAAACAATGGCTTTGACTATTATGACATCGGTACTTGCCTGGCCCGTCCTGACGACGGGCTTCTCGAATGGAAAAGAAGACGTGGCGGTGATGTTGATACGCTGGGTAACCACGCTTATATGTTTGTCCGACTACCCAAGGTGGGCGCAGCCCAACTCCTTTGGCATACACCTTTATTTGCTGTCGAGGGAAAAAAACTGACACTTCATCTTGGCTTGCCGGACGGGCAAAACGATGAGGAAGTGGTGACTCGCTATATCAACATGGGGTTTGGCGGACTATACAAAATTTATCTCTACTGTACCAAGAGTCCAAGCGAACTTCTTCTCGACAGGTTACGTAGTCGTTATGCTCATTTGAAATCCCCGCCCATTGTGGAGAGAATTATATCTACCTGAGCAGCTTTCTGATGTTAAAAAATGCAGTTTAGGCGCTTGCGCTATTTACTGTTTTTTGTAACGCGGATTAGAGTGAAGATGATATGTCAGAATTACGCGTGTTAACGAGCAGCCACCGGACAACATGGAACCTTGCTGCATACCGGCATATTGTAAGAGCGCGTGTTATGCGAAAGCCGGCGGAAACCCCGCAAAGTGCAGCGGTGAAAACCTGGACTATTGCGCCTGGCGAAACATCAATTTCTCCACCGGCTTTTTTCCTGCCCAATCAACTCGAACGTGTGACAGGATGGGAAGAAGAACGCTTTTTTCCTTACGAACACCCTCGTCGTACAATGGAAGGAATCGGCAGCGTTGATCATGGTCCAACACGGGGCTACCTGCTTAAAGATGTCTGGCTGATAGATGGAACACTCTACAAGGGCAACGCAAAATCCTGCTTATCTCCTAGATCTGGTTGGCTTCCAAAAATCTCCGTGGAAACCGAGATGGAGCGCGGGGCGATTTACTGTACAGCAGGTGGAAACAAATGGTTTGGCTCCTGGCTGATGGAAGACTGTGTCACTTACCCATTAGCATGCGACGAAGGAGTTCCGGTGACGACCGCGCCATCCACCAGGTCTCCTCTATTTCCCCAGACTCCCGAATATGAGGACTGGCTTGGCATAACACCGGTTCGTTTGCGCAATGCGTTTTTTCATGAACTCGTGATATTCGATGATCTAAGTCAAAATCGAAATAGGCATTTACGCTTCCGCGCGATGGGTGAAAAATTACTGTCACACGTAAGGTACAGCTCTCACCCCGGAGTTTTCATTCTGCGAGGCGGCAACGGTGAATTGCGACTGTTACACAATGAAATGGAACTCGCTGAACGTCTGCATAACCGCAGAGGTTTTCGCATTATCGACCCTTCGAAAACCGATGTTCCAACCATCGTAGCGACCTGCGCTGGAGCAAAAACCGTGGTGGGGGTCGAGGGGAGTCATCTCGTACATGGTGTCAATGTACTTCAGCCTGGCGGCTCATTGCTGGCTCTGCAGCCCCCGAATCGTTTCATCTGTTATTACAAGTATCTAACGGATCGCGATCACCAAAATTTTGGCTTTGTGGTGGGAATGCCAGAGGGCGATGGCTTTAGAATCGACCCCGATGAGGTTGAGCGCACTCTAGACCTATTCCCTTCATGAAGACTTGATCTGAACCACGCTCCTCGTTCCAAGGTCGAGCCCCCATTCCGAGTGATCAAACGCCAATAGCCTTGCCCTTGATCAGGTCAAAACGTTCACTGCCCTGCAACAGCTTGCGCTTGGGTCGACAAGGCAACACCGTACCGAAAAGGTCAGGTGATGCACTCAGTTTCCGCGGCCGCCCCGCTTCACGTTGAGCGGAAAAGGCCAAAGGCGGTGCGGGCGCGTGTTGCATTTGGTCTTTGAGACCGTCCTGTTGCGGACGATGCTCAAGCCTGAAGCTATTTCATGCGGATAGAGCCCGCTTGATTGATGACTGACCTGTTTTTTGCGACGTTATTTTGACGCAATTGCACTGACTTTCTATTTATATTTATCGTAGTGACGCACTATTGACGCGATAGCGATGTGCCTACTATGCTCAATTTAACTTGATAAGGAATCCTTCATCCGACAAAAGCATACTCCTCTGCTCAGGGAGGCGATGTTATGCACCCGACACTTTTTATTAAGTCCGTTTTGTTATTAATACTCCTGAATGGTGCGACTATTTCTAGTGCTCAGGCTGCCAGTTTGGTCTATGAATCCAGTTGCATGAGCAACTCTGGCGAGGATTTAGGACCTCAACCTGGCATGCTGGTCGAAGAGCGCGCGAGTGGCAACGCCATTGCCTTTCACACCGACTTCTCCGGTGATTCTCACACGCAGAGCATTGCGACCAAGGGCGTGCTTAACAATGGGGTCAACGCTCTCGGCGAGTGGGTCAGCTTCCTTGGGCCGTGCGCCAATGCTTCTTCATTTAACAGTTTGATTGCGGCACTTGCCAATGGCCAGTTCAGGGTGGGTCGGCATGTCCAGGGTATAGGTCTGGCTGGGACAGCCAATGCTTATATCAATCAACGGAGTACGGTACCGCTTCCTGCGGCAGCATGGTTATTTTCTTCCGCGTTATTTGGATTTATCGTATTTGCCAATCGACGGAAGGTGTAGGTAGTGCTTTCGTACAATGCCTTCCCATGGTCGGATCGCTGCAACCGAACCAGTTCTGCAACAGATGCACGCGCAGCATCGCCATCAACGTAGAGGCCGGACGAACCGCCCTCGCCCTTCGGCAATGTATTTCAGGGCTTCCTTAATGTAGGCGCATCTCTGCAGATCAGCGTGCGCAACAAGAAAAGTGGATTACCAAGCACATAGCGACTGAATAACCGCTTTGGCTCAATCATCAGCCTGAATACCCACTCACAACCGAGACGACGCACCCATTGCGGAGCCCGAACAACCTTGCCACCGAGAAAATCCAGGATCGCCCCGCCGCACACTATCAGGCATGGCACGCCGCTGGCAGCCAGCCTGGCAGCAACGGCTTCTTGCCTGGGCATGCCCATGCCCAGCACAATCAATTCTGGCTGCAGTTGCCGGGCAAGGTTGATGTAGGCATCCACCTCAGCAAAACCATGGTGAGCAGAAACTACATTGACCGCAAATACCGCTTCGCTACGCTGCACCGCATTCGCTAGAAAGGGTTCTGCAGTGCCCCAAAAAGCCACGCGCCGGCCCTTGAAAGCGGCCAGTAATTTGGGGATAAAATCCGTGCCATTCATATTTAACCCCGGCACCAAGCCGAATCGGCGAAACAGGATAGCCATGCCGGAGCCATCCCGTAGTAACACGTCAGCAGCGGACAGCGCGTTATAGTAATCGGTGTTGCCCGCCACCAAGTTCATGGCAAAGGCATTGACGAATCCAAGTACTGTCGCCGCCTCAGGCTTGGATAAAGTATCAATCAATCCTTGCTCATCATCGAGATCACTGACCACCCTGAGTTTCTGGATAATCGTTTGCCAGTTGTGCTGCCAAGCGAAAGCGCGCATTAGTTGTCATCTCGCTTCGAACGCACCCACTCAACTTGGCGCTTAAGCAAAAAGCCTAGATACAGGGGTATTTTTTTCACCACGTAGAACGGCGCATACAACAAGGCTGAAAAAGATATAATCTCGCGACCACATTGGCTCCATGCCAGCAAGATAGCCACATTCAATAGTGCCACCCCGGCAGAAGCGATTAATGCTGGAGCCAAAGCTCCAAACAGCATAAACACCAACCATGACAGACTAAAAACAGCCCCCAACACTATAGTCAATAAGGCCAACGGAGGGACCCATAAATCCAGCGTCATCGCCAGGAGGTTCCAGTTACGCCGGCTGATCGACTCGACAAACAACTTTGGCGCATCGCCAAGGATTACCCCCAGATGACCATGCTCCCAGCGCGTACGCTGGATACTTAAGCCTTCATCACTGCGCGGAAAATAACTGGTCACCAGGGCATCGGGGCAAAACAAAGGCGGCTTACCGCTGCGGCAGAAATCGAAGCCCATCTTCAAATCTTCGACGATGTGACCACTGGCTAAATTGATCAACGCCAGATCCCGCCAGACGAAAGCCATTCCCGTACCCATTAACTGACAGGGCAAACCAAGCCAAGCCGAACCTTGCGGCCGCACCAGATTCTTCACACGCCAGGCAAACTCGGCAAACCGCACTTTTAGCCCGGAACCTGCTGGAGCAAGCATTAAATTAAGTGCCTGCGTTGGCCGCCCTGAGTCGATGCAACACATTGCCAAACGCTCAATAGAGCCCTCACCCACCTGGCAATCAGCATCGACAATGATCACGACGTCCGGCGCAACGCTCGCTAAATGACGTACCCCAAAGTCCAGCGCATAACCTTTGCCACACTGCTGATCATTGCTGCGTTCCACCACCTCAGCTCCCGCCGTGCGGGCCAGCGCGGCCGTGTCGTCAGAACAGTTGTCCGCCACCACCAATAAGCGATCGCCCTCTAGCAACTGCGGCCGAATGCTATTTAACGTCGCGACGATCATCGAGGATTCGTTGTGTGCCGGTACCAACACCGCCACCCGCAGCCGCGATCTTTGCGCCGACGAGCGCAACCGCACAGGCAGGCAGGCCAGCAGCACCTGCAAAAACAGCACCAACACCGGCAGGACTATGAGCACCAGCAGTGTACTGAACAGCCAATCAAGTAAGGTGATCATGCTTGCGCCCTAAACAAATTAGCCAACTTGGCCGCTTCGGTATCGATATCGTGTCGCTCCAGCACTCTCTGATGAGCCGCCTCGCCCATCCGCTGCAACACCTCGACGGGTTGCGCGAGGCAGTCCGCCAGCACCGCCGCCAACTCATCCACAGCTCCAGCGGGAAACAACCAACCGTTCTCGCCCTGACGCACTAACTCGGGAATGCCCGCCACATAGGTCGTCAGTACTGGCCGGCGCAAGGCCATGGCCTCCATGATTACTACCGGCAAGCCCTCGGCGAAGCTCGGCAACACCAAGGCCCGCGCTGCAAGAATTTCCGCCCGCACCTGCTCACTGCTAATCCAGCCAGTGATTCGCACCTGCGCTTGCAAACCATGCAGTGCAATCAGGGCTTCGATTTGCGTACGTATTTCCCCGTCGCCGGCCAGTACTATCTCGAACACCACGGCTTGCGCTGCCAGGATACGGGCGGCCTCAAGCAGCAACAGTTGGCCCTTCTGCTCACACAAGCGACCCACGCAGACCAACCGCGGTACGGACGGTACGGCAACTGCAGGTACATCGTGAAACGCCCGCTCCAGCCCACAATGCACCACCTTTACCCTTGCCCAGTGCGCATGAGCTACCCAGCGAAACAACTGGCTGCGTCCATAAGAGCTGATAGCCGCGACAAAAGCCGCGCGCCGGACTTTCTCGCCCAAATGAATAAACTGCGGTTTGTCGAACTCTTCCGGGCCGTGCACCGTAAAACTGTACGCTGGCCCGCCGAGTGCATTGGCCAGCATCACCACCTCGGTTGAGTTAGTGCCGAAATGCGCATGCACATGCTCGGCGCCGAACGCCTGCAACCAAAACAGCAGGCGACATGCCTCGGACAAATAGACCAAATGGTACGGCCAGGGCCGATCGGCATGCCGGCCCATACGTAGCGCCAGCCACAACGCCGAAAAAAAGCGTCGCGGCTGGGCGCGCAGTACCTTCAGCACAGGCACTAACAGCTCTTTGACTCCGCCCTGCAACACATAGGAAGTTTTACTGCGCTCGGACACGTCCTCGGCATCCACCAACTCGGCATCCCAACCACGCAGAGCAATGCGCTGCACCACAAAGCCCTGGCGCTCTAACGCCAAAATCTCGCGACGAATGAAGCTATGGCTGACCTTGGGGTATTGATTGATCAAATAAGCGATACGCATAGGAACCAGCTTAGATGTCGTTGCGGTGAACTATTACTACAGATAGTTTTACAGTAGTACAATTATCAAGAACGTCAACAAGCACCACGGGGTTTATTCCGATCCTTGCATTTTTTCCGAGCAATACCCCACCTGGATTTTTTTGCTCCGGCACCTTATATACACGTCGAAACCAATAGTTGAAACAGTGTCGCCCGCTAACTAACCAAGAGTGACTACTGCAGTTTCATGCTGCTAGGCCCGACAGTCAAATATCGACCTGATGAGCGCTTGTGTTAGTTGCACAACGGCCCATTAACACACTATCTATCCTTGAAAAAATATCATCTAGAAGCTCATAACGTCTGCGGTACATGGCACGTTTTTTTGAAGGAATACAATCAAGCGATTTTTTGGACAATACCATGGGGATTTCAAAAAAGTCTTCGCGCTCTGACGGAATCGCTCCATGTTCCAACCATATGGCATCATAATCAGCCGCCAGGTCTTGAGCTTTTTCAGCCCCAAAATATGGATGACGATGATGACGATATCCATCCCCTATCGCATAAATCTTTTCAACACCAACACTGCTTGCAATATACTTAATAGCTTCGATCAGAAGACTTCTTGGGCGAAGGCCTTCGAAATCTTTTGTCAGTGCTCTATAAATGTCCAAAGACCTATCACTCTCTACGCCTTTGTGTATCCCTTGAACGGCACCGATAAAAATACATAACTCAACTTCCGTGCGACACAAGGTGAACGCTATTGATGCAATACGCAAATCACCCTGAAACAAATTCAGCACTAACTCCCCTTCACGCATAAACCATACCGGACGATCCAGAACCAAGGAACAACCAACAGAGCACCCCGACAAGTCACTCAACATCAAGCTGTCATTTCGTCCCAGAAGTAATAGCTGCGGACAGCTTTTTGTGACGACTTCGTAATGCGAGGCCAAGACACCAAGTCTATCCTGAGGTCTCCAGCATCGACTGATGTACGGCCAATGAACAACACCGACACAATCACCTCCCAACTTCTCAAAACCGGTCTTGCCCAGGGCATTCGACATACGCCACAAAAACAACTTTAGCTCGGACCAGTTTTTTCCAACTAAAATCAGTAATACAAGCTTATTTTTCAACGCCCTGAAGGAATACCCTGCATGTAAAGAAAACACGCTTTTTAGTATCAGCCAATCATTCATAGCCGTCTCACTTGTATTCGATCAACGCCGTCTTGCCGGCGCCCAATCTGTGCAACAGAAACTTGACTTGCCCGAGCATCTCGGGAAATTTGCTCAGCACCAGAAAGAAGGCCTGCAGCCAGTTTTCGCGCGCTGATCTATCGCCCCGGCGAGCCAAGCGCACCACCTGCAGTGGATAGACCAGCAGCAGAAGCAGCCCAAACCATCCCAACACCAAACTCGCGATCATAGTCGCCAGCGGGACACCCAAGCCCCAAAGCCAGGCCCGGCGCGACTCACGCTGCCAATGTTGCTCCGGTGCGGCCCCATGCAAAAATGCGCCCTCGGCAAAGGCATAGCCACCACGCAGGGTACGCCGCCACCATTGGCCGAAGCGGGTCATGGCCGCATCGTGCAAGGTCATTTCGTCAGCCAGGCGCCAGACTTTCCATCCATTCGCACGCAGACGTACACACAACTCAGGCTCTTCCCCGGCAATAAGATCCGCTCGAAAACCAGACACTGCGGCGAACGCTTCAGCCCGTATCAGCGCATCGCCACCACACGCCTTGGCCTCACCTATCGGGGTATCCCATTCAAGATCACACAACAAGTTGTAAATCGAACGCTGTGGAAAACGTTCACGGCGCCGTCCACAGACCACCGCAACCTCAGGCTGAGCATCAAGAAAGGCCTGCGCCCGGGGTAGCCAGCCACCGACAACCTCGCAATCACCATCGACAAACTGTACATAACACATCGCCGGCAATAAACGTTGCACGCAGGCAAATCCTTCATTGCGCGCACGTGCAGCCGTAAAGGGAATCGACATATCCAACTCAACCACCTCGACCCCAAGCCGCCGTGCCATCTGGACTGAACCATCCGTTGATCCAGAGTCGACATAAATAACCTTCTGCGCCGCACCGCCCAGCGAAGCCAGGCAACGCTCAAGCCGCAGGCCTTCATTGCGACCGATAACAACGACACCGATACCAGTAGCCATTGAGTTCACTCAGCGATGTAAAACTGCTCGATATCGTCCACCGGAGGGTTCATAAGCATTCCCTTGCTTCTGCGCGCTGCCTTTTCTTGATAGTCGCAGGCACGCCCACTGCCACCGAGTCGTCCGGTACATCTGTCAGCACCACGGCATTGGCACCAATCACGACGTTGTTACCAATGCGGATATTGCCCAGCACCTTGGCCCCGGCACCGATATCAACGTTGTTACCCATCACCGGGGCAATCGGCTCATCCACATTCTTGAGCCCCACGACCACGCCATTGCGGATACGGCAATCATCGCCGAACTGAGCATAACCACTGATCACGATTCCGCCGAAATGATCGATGACGAAGTTGCGCCCAATCACCACCTCACACGGCAGCTCGATACCCGTCACGATCTGCACCAATTTGAAGAGCACTTTGTATATAAAGGAGAACAACTTACGCAAGAATGCCGGGCGCACTCCGTAGCGCCAGCGCCCAAAGCGATAAACCAGCATCACCCAGAACCCCTGAGCAGCCCAATCACCAGCGTATGCACGCAAGTCCGCACGTATATTTTCGAACATAAGGTTGACCTACCGTGTTGGTCGGCTAGCAAAGTGGGTATCGCGCAGCAACGCCCAAGTATCACGAGCATGCTGCCAACATGCCCCTATGGCGGCCCGGCCGCGGCCTTTCAATAGAGCCTTGAGCGCCAGAATCAGATCACCCAGGCTCACCAGTAACATATGAGAGGCCAAACCCAGTAGACCGTGGTGCTTGCGAAAGTACAAAAGCTCGCTTTCGATTTGTAACCTGGGTATCTGTCGACTGACCACATTGAGCTCGACAACCGATTTGGCACTTTCACCGCCGATATGCACCACCGTGGTATGCGGGTAATAAACCACCTTCCAACCGGCCTGTTTAACGCGTTTGCAGTGATCGACCTCCTCGTAGTAAAGAAAGTAGCGCGGGTCGAACAAACCAACCTGATCGATGACTTCACGGCGGATCAAGTAATAGCAGCCGGGCACCCAGTCGCACTCACGGACCGAGGCATGATCCCAGTCCATGTCGTCGACCCTCTTCACCACAGGGAAAAAGCGCTCAAGCCCTGTACGCGAGAGGAAGACATTCAACGGCGTCGGAAAATAGCGACAGGAGGGCTGCAAATCACCCTCTCGCCCAACCAGCCGAACGCCAAGGACTCCGCAATCAGGGTGAGCCGCCATGTAATCGAGGGTCTTGTTCAGGGTATCAGCAGCAACGAATGCATCGGTATTGAGGAGCAACGCGTACTCGCCCTGCAGGTGCTCAACCAATTGATTGTTGGCACGACCAAAGCCAACATTATTTTCATTGGCCAGCAGCAATGCCTCTGGGCAAACCGTTGCCAGGCACTCTAGCGAGTTATCGACAGAGGCATTGTCCACCACTAAGTAGCGCGTTCGATCCGCACTATTTGACTCGCGCAACGCGTTAAACATGGGCTGCAGCAGAGTCGCTGTATTGTAGTTAACTACCAGCACATCAAGAGGAGCACTAATCATTAGGTTGCTCCCAAAAAAAGTGTTGAACTCTCATTGCCACAAGCGCCCCAACCACTACGCCAAGCGCCAGCAGCAGGGGCAGCAGCACCCATAACGAAACAACGCGAATGATGCGATCACCATTCATGGCCAGTACTCCCACTGCCGAAGACAATAGTATCCAATGGCCAAAGACGATTAACTCTTTGAGCGCAGAGCGGTCCCACTGTAGACGGTTAGGCGGTCCCTCAAACCAGAAATGACCCAGTAGAGTGCTGACCATCGCGGCGACCAGACCTGCAACCACCAGCGACCAGATAGACCTGGTGAAGTAACCGGCGCCCAGCATCACCAGCAGGCCGGCAAGCTGGGACGCAAACTCGGCGAGCACCACTTTCTTTTGCTGAAACGCGCGAACTGCCAAGTCGATTTTAGTCGACTGGAACCCAAAGATGATCGCGGTAAAACCGGTAAAGGCCAACACCAGCGGCAACTCCGGTGCAGCATAGGTGGAATTGGCCGACCACAAATTGATGACTTGCGCAAACCAGGTGAAGCCCGCGATTAGAAGTGTCGAAGCAAAAAGGACAACGCCACGCAGGATCTGCACTGTCCAGGCGGTATTGAGAAACACTGGATCGTCGCCACGCGGGCTCTGGATAATGTTCTGGCGCAAACCGACATCGGAAAGCAAGTGCAGAACCACCGAAACGGTGGTGGCGATGATCATTACGCCGAAAATTTCCGGCATCAGCAGACGGGCCATTACCAGGTTGCCGCCCAAGCGAATGGCTTGAGACGTTACAAGCGCCCCCAGATTCCATGCCCCAGCAGATATCGCTCGCCTGCGAAGGCTCAACGATGGCGATAAATCAATTGGAGGCATGACATCAACCCCAAACTCAAATGGTACGCACGTTACTATAGCTACAATTGGTCATCTCACTAGCCGTTGCTCACCAATCCATGGGTTCAAGAATCCATGCCTGAGCACTTTCGCGCGTTAATCGTCATTCTAGTTTTAGCTGGCATCGTTTTTGCCCTAGTGTGCTGTTTTGAAAATAACTTACCCATTAGCTCGTAAAGCCATTGCCTCACGGGCTCGCTGTATCTTGTTCAAGATATCTTCGCCCTTCGCATTCCAGACGTAGCGAGTCGGCTGTGCATTTCGCAGTGCCAGGAACGTGGTGATCGAGCTTTCCAGTTCGCGAACCGAGCTGAAACTACCGTCACGCAGGCATGTTGACGCTCGATGCAGCTGATCAAGCGTCCTTGAAGATAATCCAGCGCAGTGAACAAGGTGACCGTGCCGTGGCGGATATAGTCATGCGATTGCGTACGGATATGCCCGATACCAAGAGGCAGACCAGGCTGCGAGCGTTCCAAGGCTTGAACCTGGCTTTTCTCATGGTAAGTAGGCCGAAGGAATTTCACCTTCAGCCTCTCGCAGAACCGTACGTGAGTCTCTCAACCCATACGGCTCCCGTTACCCAGTCGAGCCTCATTTCCAAAGACATGCCAGTGCACAAACAACGATGGGCAGGCTTTCTTTATTCGGTTAAGCCAATCAACACTGCGGCACTTGTGCCCCGCCAGCGGTTTGTATTTCTGACGGGCCCAAGGGCGCGACAGCCAGCGCGCAGATCTATAGCTTGGTCGAAACTGCCAAAGCCAACGGCCAAGAGCCCTATACGTGGCTGCACCACGTACTGGAATGCCTACCGCAAGCTACTTCGGTAGAAGACTTCGAAGCCTTGCTGCCGTGGAACTGTTCCCCAACTATCTCGTGCTAAATGCCCACATCGGTTTTTTGCCATGTGTGGTTTATGGGTCGCTCACAACGCACTGGTATCACGTGAGCATCAAACAGCGCCTTGAAGGTCGTTTGATAGACTTGGCGGAGATGGTCAATGACGAGGTCAGATTGAATGAGCTTCTGTCCGCGCAATGTGAAGACTTCCAAGTGACTGAAGTACAGGTGTCTACGCCGGGCTGGATAAATCGTGGCCCGAGCTGGCGCATGGAACTTCTGCGTGGCATTTCCCTTGGCTATGACAAAAACGAGGTCGTGGTATGCCTGCTTGAAGTCGAAAGCGGTCAGGTCTACACCGACTCTCATGACCGCTCGTCCGACGTCAACACTCTGACCAACCTCCGGAAAATTTACTGAGAAACGACAAGATTTTCGAATGCTGTAACGCGAATTTTGCAGCGTAACGGAGCCATTGTTACCGAGCAGAAATTGAGTTACACCCAACGAATACGCACTCAGGGGCGTATAAATGCTGAATACGCGCGTTATACTTTCGTTACACACCAATTTTAGCAACATCAAGAGATCTCAAGAAATACCAAAGCCTGATTTTTCTCAAAACACGTAACGGGACCCATAGAATATTTAGCCTGGGAGCTTCACTGCTTACCCTGTGTTCCAACACTTCTTTATGAACATGTGGTATTTCATTAAAGAGTCGTTCCAGCATTGCTGGTTCCGACTCACCAGAAAGCGACCCAGAATAATGAATGATATTTGAACTTTTCATGGACGGTGTCGCTGATGGACCGACGATATGCCCAGGAAAAGCCATGTGATGTTCCACAAGGCTTAAGTGGCGCCACCTGATATTATTCTTTACCAGCACGGGAGAAATAACAACTTGATCGGCATACCATGCAGACCCTGAACTGCTTGCCAGCTTACTTTTCAGTAGTTTTTCGAATGCTGAAAAATAGCTTTCAGCAAAACAACTACTTCTACGCCAGACAAATGCACCCGAATTAAAGTAAGCACGCACTTTTACCACCGGACTTTCTAGTGATATCCATGGAAGCTCATCGAAATTGGCGCCTAACAACTTGCACAACGACTGCCAATAAGGACAATCTTTTGCAACCCCCTCATGTATAGCTGGTGGAAGATATTCTGCACGGGCGGCAAAATCAACGTCTAAATCTAACAGCAGCCCCGATGGCTCCGACGCAATCAAAATATCACTATCAAGCCAAGAAATTAAATCAGTTGTTGCATTACATTGCGCCCAATATACCGCCGCCGGTTTATTTGAATAGTTAAACCAAGGCGCCACATTATATGCACTATCATCGACGTAGGTCACATCTAACTCGCACATTGCACGCAACGTTGCTCGCGAAAGGGGTGCACCAACACGTGCCTTTACTGCAAATACTGTACAATTTGCCAACCGACCGCCAAATTTTCTAAGCGTTTTGATCATAAGGAGAGTTTGATTTTCAAGCCGCCCACTTTCAATACAACAAACAAACGAAATCGATGGAGTTGAAACCTCACTAGATCTGCAATCCCGCGCAACAAACACCTGCCGATCTAAATTTAAAGAATTAGACATTTGATATAAATCCCTCATTGAGCAATCGAAACTCACGAGAATAATTCAACGAACTTGTGAACCCATATATATCTGGCATGCCTGTAGGGAAGCTCCGTTCAACTTTCCGCAACCGCTCGGCAAGTTGAAAAGCCCGTGGCGCTCAGCGCTATTTACTGCGAAACGTCCCGTACGCACCGCCTTGTCGGGCTTTTTAGTTCATTTCTCCGTGTTACATGCGCAACTCGCCCATACCCATCAGCTGTTTTCGAACTATCCACAGGGTTGACAGGGCGAACAGCGTGGTCAGCTGAGCGGTGTTTTTCATCAGTCCACGAAAGCGCACTTTCACATAACCGAACTGGCGCTTGATCACTCGAAAAGGATGCTCAACCCTGGCCCGCGTCTGGGCTTTGCAATACTCGATTTTGCGCTTGGCCTTGTAGAACAGGCTGCGTTTATTGAGCCTGGAATAGGTGCTGCGCCGCGCGGTGAGCTGCCAGATCACCTCACGATTTTCATGCTCCTCACATTTCTCGACACTGGTGTGCCCCGCGTCGGCATACACCGTGTTTCCATCGCCGTGCAGCAGCTGCGCAACGTGGGTGACGTCGGCCACATTCGCCGCCGTGCCGTGAACGTGATGAACCAGCCCCGATTCCACATCAGCGCCGATATGCGCCTTCACTCCGAAGAAATATTGATTACCTTTCTTCGTTTGATGCATTTCAGGATCACGCTTGCCGTCTTCGTTCTTGGTCAAGCTGGGCGCATGGATAATCGTGGCATCGACGATGGTGCCTTGACGCTGGGAAAGGCCTTTTTCCTGCAAATAACCATTGATGACCGCGAGGATCGCCAGCGCCAACTTATGCTTTTCCAGCAAATGCCGGAAATTCATGATCATGGTGTCTTCAGGAATCGGCGCGCTCAAGGTCAGATGGGCGAACTGGCGCATGGGAGTGATTTCATACAGTGCTCCCTCCATTGCCGGGTCACTCAGCGAGAACCAGCTCTGCAACAGGTGAATACGCAGCATGGTTTCCAACGGATACGGTTTGCGGCCACCGCCAGCCTTTGGGTAATACGGCTCAATCAACGTCAGCAAGCCGCTCCAGAGCACGACCTGATCCATCTCGGCAAGGAATCGTTCGTAGCGTGTTTGCTTACGCTTGCCGGCGAATTCGAAATCGGAAAAGCTCATCTGGCTCATCTGGCTCATGGGCGGCTCGGGTCAGGTGGTGAGGGTGTATTTCTCCACGGTTGAAGACTTGTTCGGAGATTCCGTAGATAGCTGTCGAGAAAAGCACGCTTTCACCTCGAGGGACCAATCGGACACACAATCCGATATTGAATTCACCATAGATTGCTTCCGGCGTTTTTCAAGGTAGTTGTCGCGTTGACCGTGTTTTTTAAAAGCTCAGCGCCCAGTTGCAACCGGTAATCCCGTTGCGGACGATGAAGCGCAAGCCCAAACCCGGTTTACCCAGACTTTTCGATCGACCGAAGTACCGGCAGCGCAACGTCATTGAGCGGATGTTCGGCTGGCTGTAAGAGAACCGCCGCATCGCAACGCGGTTTCGTCAAACCCGCGAAAAGCTTTGCGGCAATGGTTTCGCTGGCCTGTTCCATGCGGCGCTTGCGACACTGTTTTTCGTACAAAACCTAGAGTGTGCTAACGGCATGGCAGATCGAGACTATAGTAGCTTGCTAGAGATTGGGTGAGGGATGTTGCTATGCCTTCGATCGAGTTGTCGTCACCGCAGAGCCTTCGCAAGCGGGTCATCTGGGCTGGGGCGTTGAATATCGGGTGTATGCTGGCTTCCCACGCCATGCGACTGGGCGGCAACCTGGTGATCACCCGCCTGCTGGTGCCGGAAATGTTCGGCGTGATGGCCATCGTCACCACCGTTTCGGTGCTACTGCTACTGCTTTCTGATGTTGGCCTGCGGCAGAACATTATCCAAAGCCCACGAGGCGACGACCCGCTGTTTCTCAATACCATGTGGACAGTGCAGATCGTCCGCGGTTTTGTGCTGTTTCTCCTGATGCAGCTGCTGGCCCTCTGTGCCTGGTTCGCGCAGCACCTTCAACTGTGGCCGGCGCACACCACCTATGCCGCTGCAGAGCTGCCGCTGGCGTTGGCACTAACCGGCTTTTTCGCGATTATTTACGGCTTCCAGTCGACCAAGGTCGATGTGGCCATCCGTACGTTTCAGCAGAAGAAGGTGGTGCTCGCGGAACTGATCACGCAGCTCGCCGGCCTGGTGGTGATGCTGGTGGCCGGCTACTTCACCCGCTCTATCTGGTCGCTGGTGGCGGCGAGCCTATTGGCCACCTTGGTCTACACTGTCCTCAGTCACCTGATGTTCCAGGGCCCGAACAACCGCCCGCAGTGGGACCCGGCGGCGCTCCGCGAGATGCTCGACTACGGCCGTTGGATACTGTTGTCGTCCGCGGTGGGGGTCCTGGCCATGCAGGGTGACCGGATCTGGTTCGGCGGCAGCATGTCGGTCATGGAACTGGGGGTTTATTCCATCGCCGTGAGCATCCTTGGAACCATCCAGTTGAGCCTGCAGCGGCTGGCCGGGGCGGTCGCTCTGCCGGCCCTCAGTGAAGCGGCGAGAAGTGGCGACAAGGAGCGGTTGCGCAACCTGTACTATCGCTTCAGGCTGTTGTTCGACCTAGTCTCGCTGTTCGCCTGCGGCTTCTTGCTGACCGCCAGCCCACTGATCATCGGCTGGTTATACGACGCACGTTATGCCGGCGCCGGCGGCATTATGGCTATCCTCTCGCTGTCCCTCTTTACCTTGCGCTTCACTCTGGCGCACCAGATCTGGCTGGCCCTCGGGCTGACCAAGTACCTGGCCATGGATAACATCATCCGGGTCATTTCACTGTTCATCCTGCTGCCGTTGCTTTTGGCCATCGGTGGGGTGACCTATGCGATCTGGGGTGTCGCCCTGCATACCTACTTGACGCTTTTCCTGATTTACAAAGTCAGTCGCCAACTGGGTCTTTTTGACCTGAGGCGCGAGCTTGCAGTGCTACCTGCTCTGGCGCTCGGAGCCTTGTTCGGGGCGTTGCTCGTCAGGCTCTTTGCCTGAGCCCGGGCTGGCCCTGTGTCGAATATCGTCGCTGTTCGTGCTTTGTGAATCTTCAGGGGTGGAAGTACGAAAATGTGAAGGGACTTGGTTGCAGGAGGCTCGACGTGCCTGGCTCTGGGACAGTGCCACTAATGACGCTACTAGGCTGGGTCACATTGGACTGGGCAGTGCTGCTGGCGCTGCTAGTCTACCCATCGTAGGTGGTGCGTCTGGCGCGCCGTAACCGCAGTTCGGCGTGAGAGACCCCATGATCTATAGAGCGGTACTGAAAAGCACATGGCTTTCCTGCAACAGATTGAGCGCAGCCCCCCCGAGGGGCTGGATCTGCATGTGATTCTGGATAACAGTTCGACCCACAAAGGGGAAGGAAGAGCTCACCTCGCTAGCCGCTTCAGGGACGAGCTGATTGGGCTGCGGCTAACGAGGGTAGCAATTTGACACTAGCCCACCTGACTTATCTCGCTCACCTTAACCACCCTACCAGCCTGCAGGTGAACAGCGGGCGAGGAATCATCATGCCTAAAGTACAGCGCGACTCTCATCATGGTGCGGGGCATGCCTCATGCAGACGCCAGATAGATTTGAGCAAGCCAACCACTTCACCCGTTAATCAGCATTGCAAAAAATGGGGTGACCATAGATTTCATTAAGCCATTACACTCGGCGACTGCAAAAGGTCAACTGCTTCATTGGATCTCAGGCAACGTGATCGGTGTATGTCACCAGAAACGGGAAGTCTTCTTCAGAGCTTTCCTAAAAAGCGAAGTAGCAGAAAACTATCGAGTTCTTCTCAGGTTTTTTGCTTTTAACCTCCTAAGCATAACCATTACCGACCGCAGGAGAGGCACCCTGTCAAAGATGGAAGGTTCATGCAGGTCCGTCCGCGAAGGCCTTTGATAGCCAAGATTCCAGGTAAAATAGTAAGCTAGAATCTCTTTGTTCTTTTGAATAAGCGTATTGAGAGCAGCGTCATAATGCATCGGACCTCCGTCAGGATGTCCCGGTGGCCGCTCCAGAACCTGGAATAAAAAATCCCTCAATTTCCCAAAGCATTTCCCGTTTACAGCATAGAAATGGGACAAATGTATTGGCCGGTCGACCACTTCCCAAGCAGGCAAGCTTGAGTTCCCTTCAAACGGATGCCCAAAATAGACGATGTCCCACTCCATACCTTCCAGAGACTCGATGGCCTGTCTCCCATATTGAGGAATGTGTCTGGAAAACTGTATGTCGTCCTCCATGATCAAGATATTTTTCAAATTCAGGCGCATTGCCTCTTCCAGCACCCCCAGATGACTCAAAAAGCAGCCTCTGGCCCCGACGCTCGGGAAGCCATTTCTCTCACTGGGCGTAACAGCCTCAAAAAAGCCTATTTTTTCATCATCAATTTGAAAGCCGTTACGAGCGAATTCTTCTACTGTTTCTAAACGGCGATCCTTTCTTGACGAGATATTGATGATTCTTGCTCGATCAAAATAGTCGATCACGTTCATCCGTCAGATCCTCAGCGCAGGCGATCAGGGCAGTTGGATTGCAGTATAGGTAAGCGATGACCAGCAGCCCGGCAAGCTGGGACGCAAACTCGGCGAGCACCACTTTCTTTTGCTGGAAATCGCGAACGGCCAAGTCGAGTTTCGTCGACTGGAACCCAAAGATGATCGCGGTAAAACCGGTAAAGGCCAACACCAGCGGCAACTCCGGTGCGGCATAGGTGGAATTGGCCGACCACAAATTGATGACTTGCGCAAACCAGGTGAAGCCCGCGATTAGAAGTATCGAAGCAAAAAGGACAACGCCACGCAGGATCTGCACGGTCCAGGCGGTATTGAGAAACACTGGATCGTCGCCACGCGGGCTCTGGATAATGTTCTGGCGCAAACCGACATCGGAAAGCAAGTGCAGAACCACCGAAACGGTGGTGGCGATGATCATTACGCCGAAAATTTCCGGCATCAGCAGACGGGCCATTACCAGGTTGCCGCCCAAGCGAATGGCTTGAGAGGCTACAAGCGCACCCAGATTCCATGCCCCAGCAGATATCGCTCGCCTGCGAAGGCTCAACGATGGCGATAAATCAATTGGAGGCATGACATCAACCCCAAACTCAAATGGTACGCACGTTACTATAGCTACAATTGGTCATCTCACTAGCCGTTGCTCACCAATCCATGAGTTCAAGAATCCATGCCTGAGCACTTTCGCGCGTTAATCGTCATTCTAGTTTTAGCTGGCATCGTTTTTGCCCTGGCGCGTCGACCAGCAGTAGACCTGATCCCACACCACGACTTCACTCGTCGCCGCAATCTGTGGTTCGCATTGACGCTACTGGCCTTTGTCTCGCACAGTTTCTGGGTGTACGCGGGCATTGCCGCTATTATTTTGACCGTCGCACGACAACGCGAACGCAATCCTCTGGCACTGTTTTTCCTTCTGCTGTTTCTCATCCCGCCGGCCCCGGCAGAGATTCCCGGCTTCGGCCTGATCAACTATTTTTTTGCACTTAACCATATTCGTCTGCTCGCATTGTGTCTGTTGTTGCCGGCTTTTTTCATGCTACGCAGGCAAGCAAGCACACTGAGCTTCGGACGCACCTGGCCTGACAAACTGCTAGCGGCCTACCTCTTGCTGACGAGCCTGCTTTACCTGCGTAACACCACGCTGACCGACAACCTGCGCCAGACGCTCTACCTGTTCACAGACGTTTTTTTGCCTTACTACGTTGCCAGCAGGGCACTGAAGGAACTCAGCGACTTCAAGGATGCTCTGTTGGGATTTGTACTCGCCGCCATGGTGCTGGCGCTTATTGGTCTCGTCGAATTTGCCCGCCATTGGCTGCTGTACAACGCGCTGATTGTCGCCCTGGACATGCACTGGGGAATGTCCAGCTACCTGAATCGTGGTGATTCATTACGCGCCAGCGCCACCACCGGCCAGGCAATCGCACTGGGTTACGTCATTAGCGTGGCCATCGGCTTTTACCTGTTCTTGCGCGAGAGCGTACGCAGCCGATTGCAGCAATGCCTCGGCGCGCTCTTACTGGCTGGCGGTCTGTTTGCACCGGTGTCGCGTGGCCCCTGGATTGGCGCAGCCGTCATGATCACCGTGTTCATCGCCACCGGCCGTAAAGCTGTCAAACGCCTGATGCTTCTGGCAATCGCCGGAGCGCTCGCCCTTCCCCTGCTGGCCATCGTGCCTGGCGGGCAAAAGTTCCTGGATCTGCTACCGTTCATCGGTACGGTAGACGTAGAGAACATCACGTACCGGCAGCGCTTGATTGACAACTCAGTGATCGTCATCCAGCGCAACCCTTGGTTGGGCTCTTTCGATTACCGCAACACTCCTGAGATGCAGTCCATGATTCAGGGCGAGGGCGTCATCGATATTGTGAATACCTATATCGCCC
This sequence comes from Pseudomonas helvetica, assembly GCF_039908645.1. Taxonomy (NCBI): domain Bacteria; kingdom Pseudomonadati; phylum Pseudomonadota; class Gammaproteobacteria; order Pseudomonadales; family Pseudomonadaceae; genus Pseudomonas; species Pseudomonas helvetica. The sequence goes on along the minus strand of NZ_CP150917.1, from coordinate 2,467,983 downwards.
TGGCGCTGGACATCGGTCTGATCGGATTGACGCTATTCGTGTTTTTTTTCGCCACTGTGCTGCTCGGCATTCATACGGCAATACGCTCGTTCCCCAACAAAGACGATGAGGCGCGCCGACTCGGACGTGCGCTGTTGGCGGTACTGGCCGGGATACTGGTGACCATCTTTACCGTTAGCAGTATCACGGTGATCCCCGTGGTGTATTGGTCGGTGGCCGGACTGGGTGTGGCCTATGCTCAGATGGTGCGCAGGCTCAAGCGCACTGAGACTGCAAGCAGTGCGAGCGCCAACCTTCAACTCCGGTAACGCTCATGACCTCTTTTTTTCACCGCCCCCATATGCTGCTAGTGGTTCTCCTGCCCCTTGCTATTTGGCCGTTTAGCACCTGGGCGTCGGACTGGGTCTCCAGCGTGGATGAGCGCAGTGGCCTGCCAATGCTGGCGCGCGGTGGCAACCCTGTAGTTTCTTCTTCATTCGCCTTCTGGGGGAGCCACTGGGAATGGGCGGATTTGCCGACCGCGTTCAAAGTGAACTCCCCTTATAGCTACTCCCTTGCAGGCAAGAACAAAAACCTGGATTTCGACGTAAGTGCGCAGATTCAGAAGGAAGACGAGCAAAAGTTAACCTGGAACATTGCCCTGGATGCACACAGCATGATGCCGGACGTGATGGGCGGAGGCATCGTCTTCAAGTTCGATCCTGCCCTTTACAATGGAGAAATGGGTGAGCCGGCTTTGCTACCCGACAACCGCGGCTGGTCCTGGGGGAATACACAAAGCCGACGCATTGAGATGCGTTTTGAGCCTGCACTGGCAAGTGTGTACTTTGAACCGGGTGATAAATCTCAGGTGCGTGCTTTTTTTTACAAGAACACGATCAAACCCGGCCGCCAAAATTTCAAAGCCACTTTGAGCCTATCTGGCGATGTGGTACTCGGTCCGACCACAACCGAGCGCTTCGGGCTGGCGGACACAAGGAGCTGGCCGAGTGACACGCTCGACTGGAAAACCTCGCCGGTCGATCTGTCCTTTCTTAACGCTCACGAAAAACCTGCAGGTAAGCGCGGCTTCGTCAAAGTATCCGGCGAGCAACTGCTATTCGCGGACAACACCCCGGCGCGCTTCTGGGGCACTAACCTGGCGGCCTATACGCTGTTTCTTACGCCAGACGATGCAATCAAGCAGCAGGCCAAACGCCTGTCGGCACTCGGGTTCAATCTCGTACGACTGCACCACCATGACTCCCCATGGGTCATCCCAAACATCTTTCTCGACAGACACCTCACACGTGACACCCAGCAACTAAGCCCGGATTCGCTGAAAAAAATTGACTGGTGGATCAAGTGCCTCAAAGACGAGGGCATTTATGTATGGCTCGATATGCACGTCGAGCGAGCCCTCACGGCAAACGACAACATCTATGGCTTCGACGAAATGCCAAAAGATGACAGGAACGACGCCGGCCTCAAGGGCTATGCGTATGTAAATATCACTATTCAGCAGGCGATGAAGCGCTTTGCCCAAGCCTATTTGACCCATGTAAACACCTACACCGGACTCGCCTACAAAGACGATCCGGCGATCGCCGCCGTACTGATTACCAACGAAAACGATGTCACCCAGCACTTTGGCAACGCCCTATTACCAGACAAACGAGTGCCAAAGCACAACCGGATCTACATGGCCGAGGCCAAGGCCTTTGCGAACCAGCACAATCTATCCGCAAGCCAGACCTGGCGCTCCTGGGAGCCCGGCCCTGCCAAGCTGTTCCTTAACGATTTGGAGCGACGTTTCAACGTAGACATGATTCAACACCTACGTGAATCAGGAGTGAAGGTACCCATCGCCACGACCAGTACCTGGGGTGGCAATGGCCTTAACGCCCTACCGGCCCTTACCGCTGGCGACCTGATCGACGTCCATAGCTACGGTGGCTCTGGGCAGCTAGAGAAAAACCCGATCACCAGTGACGGTTTACTGCACTGGATTGCCGCCGGCCAAGTCATAGGCAAACCCCTGACCGTCACCGAGTGGAACACTGAACCCTTCCCGACACCCGACCGCCACTCGCTGCCACTCTATATGGCTGGCACCGCCAGCCACCAAGGCTGGGACGCACTGATCCACTATGCCTACAGCCAGGAGCCGCTAACCGGCGAATGGATGAGTGCCAGCAACTGGCACGCCTATAACGACCCTGCCCTGCTGGCCACCCTGCCCGCCGCCGCCTTGCTTTACCGCCGAGGCGACGTTCGCGAAGCAATGACGACCTATGTCTTCGCGCCGACGCCAAGCACGCTATTCAACCAACCCATCACACCGACCAACGCTGTTCTACTGCGTACCGCCATGGAGAAAGGCAAACTGCAGATCGCCATGCCACAGACGCCAGAATTACCTTGGTTGCAGCAGAGCATTATCTCGAGCAATGCCCAGGTGTTTCATGACGCCAATCAGTCGCTGCTGGACGCCAATGCCAGCGAGTCCACGACAGACACTGGCGAGTTAAAGCACAACTGGAAACAAGGCATCTACACCATCAATACGCCACGCACCCAAGCAGCAACCGGCTGGATCGGCGGCGAATCGATCAGCCTTGGCAACATCCAGGTTCAAGTGAAGACCGCTAATGCCAGTGTGGTGGTGCAAAGCCTGGACAGCGCGCCTATCGGCCGATCGCAAGACTTACTGATTTCACTGGGTACCCGTGCCATCCCCAAAGACGACAACAAAACACCTTTTTATGTCGAGCCCCTCGAAGGCACCCTGACAATCCAGGCACCGCAAGGCTTGACACTTTTCACCCACGGCATCCTTGCGCAAATGAAGGAGCTGCCCGCCACCTACCTTGATGGACGCTATACGATCAAGTTCGACGGCCAGCAGATGTCCAATTGGTTATTTTTGAAAAAAAGCGTTCTGCAAGCTACAACTTCAGGTGACGCACAGACAAAACTTGCCGAAACAGCACCATCAAGCACGCCGGCAAGCCAATAACTAACCCGTCTATTTAAAACAGGGTCAGGCCGATCGCGCTGACGCTCCAATCTGCGCTTACACAGCAACAGTTTCGGGGAGATCAGGATGAAATTTTTGGTTGTTGGTGGCGCAGGCTATATCGGCTCGCATATGGTCAAGCAACTACTGCGTGCAGGTCACGAACCGGTGGTGGCAGACAACTTTTCAACGGGCCATCGCGGCGCATTGATGGGCGGGAGATTGGTCGAACTGGACATCGCCGACGCACAAGCCCTGGACGTCTTGTTTGCGGGACAGCACTTTGATGCCGTGTTCCACTTCGCCTCATTTACACAAGTGGGCGAATCCGTCACTGAACCTGCCAAGTATTACCAAAACAACCTGGCTGGAACCCTTACGCTGCTACAAGCCGTGGTTCGTGCCGGGGTTAAAAACTTCATTTTTTCCTCGAGCGCAGCCATCTATGGCGACCCGGTGTATGTACCTATCGACGAAGAGCATCCCAAGGCCGCGATCAACCCTTATGGTCGAAGCAAGTGGATGGTGGAGCAGATGCTTGAAGATTTCGACCGTGCATACGGACTCAAGTCGGTCTGCCTGCGCTACTTCAACGCCGCCGGAGCAGACCCTGAAGGACAGTTAGGTGAACGCCGTGAACCGGAAACCCACCTGCTTCCACTGATACTGCAAGCGGCCTCCGGTCGGCGCACAACCATCACCGTCTATGGCCGTGACTACGACACACCTGACGGCACTTGCATTCGCGACTACATCCACGTTGTCGACCTCGTTGCAGCTCATGCACTTGCCGTGAATTATTTACTGGCAGGTGGTGCAAGCACGGCTTTGAACCTCGGAAACGGTCAAGGTTTCTCAGTACAACAAGTCATAGACACTGCACGCGCCGTGACCGGCCAGGGTATCTCCGTGAGCGAAGCGCCACGCCGCGTCGGCGATCCGCCACGCCTTGTGGCCGATCCCCGCATGGCCAATACATTACTTGGCTGGCAACCGCAATATGCCTCACTTGAACAGATAGTGGCGCACGCCTGGAGCTGGGAGCAGAAGTACCCTTGGCACTGAAAGTCGGCGCTGGCGCATACGCCGAACGCCTAAGGGTGACGCTCTAGGCTCTATACGAAAACTGCCTGCGCGACGATCATGCTGCGTTAAAAACAGGCTCGGAATGCTCATTTAGTGGACTAAACTCCGCTTCCTCGCCTGTTTTTGCCTTGCCTGATCGCCGCTCGGCGAGTTTTCGTACAGAGCCTAGTAGTAAGAGCGACTTGGGCGCTCGGCTTTGTTTAGTACCGTGCCAATAAGATTGGCTGTCCCCAGATGATAAAGGCTTTCCTCGATCTCTTTCTTGCTGTTCATGCCGTTGGCGACCACCAGCAGGACGCAGTCGAATTTAGGCAAGACGGTAATAGCATCGTCCGAACTCAACAACGGCGGCAAGTCGAAAATCACGATACGCGAGTCGTAGCGCTCGCGCAGATCAGTAATCAAATCGCTCACTGTAGGCGATGACAGCACCTCGGTGGAGAGAGGGATCGGCTCTCGCGTCGGCAGGACTACAAAGCGCGGCAAGGTCGGGTTGACCAGAACCTCTTGCAGTTCCGCTTCATTGTCCAGCAATTCATTGAGCGATTTCTCCATCGGCAGACCCAGGCAGGCACCCACCATCGGACGACGCAAGTCGAAATCCACCAGTAGCGCCGTCTTGGTGGTGTGATGGGCGATGCTCATTGCCAGGTTGATAGCCAATACAGTCTTGCCTGCCTCCGGAGTTGGCGAGGTGATAGCAAGCGTGCGCCAGCCATTTTCTTCCATGACTTTCAGAACTTGCGTACGCAGCAGATCGAAAGCCCCCCCCATATTCGAGTTTTTGTTGTACGCCACAATGCGATTGCGCTCGAGATGATCTGGCCGCAGCGGTACAACTTTGGTTTGCACATAACTCAGCGCATTCAGACCAGCAGACTGCCCGGTCACTGTCATGGCTTTTGGCATTGTCACGAGACTTGACGAAGGCTGTTGCTCGGAATTCTCGGTATCGGGCTTGATTATTTCCATGGCTATATTCCTTATGCAAACCGGCCCAGAGTTTTAAACATCAGAAGGTCCAGAGGCATGTAGAAGAAGTGCAGGAACACCAAAAAAAGCACGATTATCACGACTCCACTGACGATCAATCGCGTTCGCCACTGCTTACGGCGTGCCAGTTCCGCTCTGGTGTATATGTAGGGAATCGCAACCAATATGCGTCTACCCAGCACACTGGCCAAGGCTTCAGCTCCGCGCACGCGCTGGTTCAGCATCTCAAGGACCATCACCAATGCGCCAGCGCCCACCGGAGCGAGAACAAAGCCCATGGCAACCACTTTTTTACGGTTCGGCCGTATCGGCTTTTCAGGCATCAATGGCGATTCCAGAAGAACAAAACGCTCGGCTTTGTTTTCCTGCTCCAGGCTTTCGGAAATTTTCGCACTCATTTCCTTGGTGCGTATTTCCTCGTATTTCTTTTTAGCGTTTTCATAGTCACGCATCAGTGTGACCAAGCCGCGCTCGACTTGCGGCGTCTCAAGAATTTGCGCCTCGTAGTCGGCTATTTTTTTGAGTATTTCCTGCTTTTGATCGGCCAGCGACTTGATACGTGTTTCTGCGGCAGTAATCCGGGCCTGAGCCTTGGCAAGGTCCAGATTGACTGAAGCCGCTGCACCACCAGCACCTTTGGTAGCCTCAAGTGCAGCAATTTTGCGTTTGACGGCACGCACATCGGGGTGGGCTTCGGTATACAGCGACAGTAACCGGGTGTACTCCGCCTTCAGGCTACCCAGATCTTGCTGTTTATCAACCGCCGCGCCGGGCGATCCATGCTTGGTCGCTGCTGCGGAAAGCTCCAACTCATTGAAGCGCAACTCCTCACGGGCAGTTTTGTAGTCACGGTCGACCTCTTTAAGCTCGGTTTCGGCGCGTGACAACATATTCATGCGCAACTCCTGATGCTCGGGAAGCGCGTTGCTGTGCGCTTGCTTGAAGTCTGCCAAGCGGTTTTCCAGGGCTTCCAGTTCGACCCTGAGCTTGTCCGCCTCCTGCGTCAGAAACTCCGTTGTTTCACTGGCGCGCTCGGTGCGCTGCTTGATGTTTTCATCCAGAAACAGCGTCACCAGTTCGTTGGCCACTTTGTTGGCAATCTCTGGCTGCCGGTGCTCAAAGGCAAGACGGAAAGCAATTGTCACTTCTCCGCGCCCCTTAACGACAGCACTGACCAAGGAGACTGTAATCGCATTGCGCATTTCATCGATTTTCTCGGAAAGGCTCAACTGCCGGCTTTGCGAAGCAAAAAGATTGTACTTGTCGATGATCGCTTCCAGATGCTCACGGGTCATCACGCGCTGGCGAATGACTTCGATGCGCTCATCGGCAAAGGTATTGTTGTTCCCCGCCACCAGGTCTGGCGAAATCTGCTGAGACTCGACCAGAATAGTGCCAGATGACTCGTAGATGGGCGGGATAGAGATCGCGACCACTACGCTCAGGCCGAGTATTACCGCGAAACTCAGGATCAACAGCAAGGCATGGTGCTTGATGACAGCAATGTAGTCGTTGACCGACATTTCGTATTCAGAGGTCATATGTATCACCCAGCTGAATTTCAGAAGTTGGGGTGACTATAGGTCAAGGTCAACCCGACGACGTTTGCGGTGGCATCCGGCAAGCCATCTTGCTGGAGTTCTTTGTACATGAAGGATAGGCGCGCCACCCAGAAAGGCGAGAGTTCCCGGCTAAACCAGACACCGACATTGCGCAGGGTATTAGGCGCCAGCCCTTTGGTTTTTTGCCATGAGGTATCAAAACCGGTACGGCTGGTGTCGTCGAGGGCATAACTCCATGTACCGCTCAGGTTATCAACCTCGACAAAACCGCCGTCGCCGCTGGCGACAGTACTACGACTGGCGCCGATACTTGTATCCACACGCTCACCGGTATAGTGCAACGAAAAACCGCCTTGGCCACGGGGGCGGCTGTTCGAGCCAGAGACTTGATTGACACCTGCGTAAAGCGACCCCTTGAGCCGCTCGGAGATCTCAACGTTCAAGCCGACAGTGGGGGTGTAACTGTTTGAGGAAGGCACCGCAGATCCCTGCTGCGGCTCATAACGCTTCACGCCAAAACGCGTGAATAGCTCCACACGCTCGCTCCATGCGTAGTTCAAGCCTAGGCGGTTCGAAAGCTCGTCATAGTTGGTCAGTGTATTAATGTCGTAAGTGACATGTGTGTAGTCGGTTTCGTTAACCAAGGTAGTTCGCTCACTGAGAGCGGTACTCCAGTTGCCGCCGAACGAGGTTAGCTTTTGCGTACCATCGGTGGTGGCAATCACGCCGGTCGCTTGAACCGCAGTGGAAAGCGTTGAACTCTCAATATACTTCGCCGTGAGTCCAAAACCACCCGTCTCGGTCTCGCGCTGCCACCCTAACTGCACGTTGGGGTCTTCGCGGTCCGAAACGATGGACGTATCAGACGAACGCACCAGATTCATACCAAGACCGAACCGCCACTGATCCCGGTCTGAAGTACCGACAAGCGTGTAATCGGGGGCGATGATCGTACGAGTCACACCCTTCTTGTTTTCCGTAACAAGCACCGGGTTGCTGTTGTACTCGACAGTCGAAGGCACAACGATTGCCGATTGCCAAGTGGCAGCATAGGCCACACCGGAGCACGGCAAGATCAAGATAGCCGTCGCAACTCCCGTCGTTCGCAGCACGGGCAAGATAATCCTTAGTGCTTCGCGCAAGGCTAAGGCACGACCAGCGTATCGCCGGCCTGGAGTTGAATATTGGTGGACATGTCATCCCCGGACATCAAATCGCTGTAATGGACGGGCAGGATCTCTTGTTTAGCCCCATTGCGGCGCACGACCTTGATGCCAGCCTTGTCGGCGAATTTGTCGAGCCCGCCCGACATGCTCAATACTTGCAGCACTGCAGTTGGACCTGACATCTGCACGGTGCCGGGCTTCAGCACCTTACCCTGCACATAGACGAGATTGCCTGCGGTGCTCGTGATGACAACGCTCACGTTCGGATCGGGTATGAACTCCTTAAGCCTGGCAGCGACTTTCTTTGCGACGGCAGTGGCATCAAGCCCAGCAACATCGACTTGTCCTGCCAGCGGGAAGGTAATGCTGCCATCAGGAAGTACGTGCACCTCCTGTTTCAGCTTCTCTTCGCCCCAAACGGAAATCGAAATGACGTCACCTGGACTTAGCAGATAAGCCGCGGCTTTTTCGTCGGCACTGGTAATGCTGGGCCAGACCACCAGCGCGCAGAGCACAGGCAATAACAAACGCAACATAAGGATCCCTCCGACCAAGTAGCATGCACAGAGATTCACAAAAAAACGGGGCGAAAACACTCCCTCTCCTTTGACGCCAAAGCAACGATCAAACAGCAATCGCCTCGAGCTTCCTGGCGGCCAATTTTCGCCGAAACCAAACATCAGACCGAAGAACATCCCGGCAATCATCCCGACGTTTCCCGGTACTCGTTCTTGAGCGTAGACCACAATGGCGAGAACGCCGAAGCCAGGATGAAGCCGATCACCACGCTCAGCACACGGGTCCAGAACAGGTCCACATGAGGCAGCAATAGCGTGACGAGGATCGAGCCACCCTCCCCGCCCAAGGGCGAGTACGCGTGGTCGTGCTGGAACTTGACGGGCGTTGCATCAGCTATCGTCTAGGCTTGCTGGAACAGGGTCGGCTCTAACGACTACAACCTGGCGTTCCTGCCGCAATATGCCGGTCTGGGCAACGGCCGAGTGCTGCTTGATGAGTGGATTCGCTGGGGTCTGGACGAGGGCTGGCAGCACATCAAACCGAGGCTGCAACAGTGGCAAGCCAAACGTGCGGCAGCTGTCGCACGTTTGACCCGCTCCCCCTTTGTGACCGGCGTCGATAAAAAAATCGCGCCCACTGCACATCCCATGGAGGACGAACATGCCTCGCCAAGTCATAGTCAACGCTGACGATTTCGGTCTCAGCCTGAACGAAAACGCAGTCATCCTGCGGGCCTTCCAGGCCGGGGTGATCAGCTCCGCTACCGTCATGGCCAACATGCCCGCCTTCACCGCAGCCTGTGAGCTGGCGCAACAGCCACTGCTCAAGGGCCGCGTCGGCCTGCACTTCAATCTCACGTACGGCCGGCCCCTGAGCCGGGCGATTCTCGAGCTACCAACTTTTTGCGACACGGCTGGCGAGTTCGACCTGAACCTGCCCCGCCACCGCCTGTGGCTCAGCCGCCAGCAACACGATGCCGTGCTGAAGGAGCTCGAAGCGCAATGGCAGCACTGCCTGGACAATGGCCTGCAGCCCAGCCATCTCGATTCCCACCAGCATGTTCACACTATCTGGCCGATCGGTGAGATCGTCGCGCGTTTTGCTGCCCGCCAAGGAGTCCCCGTTCGCCTGGCGCGCAATCTGGGGTACAACCACAGCCTGGCCAAGCGAGTCTTCAAGAGCTTGCTCAACCGGCGTTTACAGCGCCTTGCCGGTGCCACGGCGGACTACGTCTGTACCCCGGTGGACTTGCGCAACGCCAGGCCACCGGCAGACGGACTGCTGGAAATCGTTGCCCATCCGACGATGCTCGGCAGCGACTTTGGCGACGCCTATCTGTATCAGGGTGAGTCCTTGAGCAAGTTGCTCGACAACCGCCTGCCGGGCATTCCACGGGTTTGCTATAACGTGTTGGCGCGCACACGACCCGCAGCGGCCACGACGACATTGGATTAGCACAACGATGACAGCACAACGCCCGGGACTGGCCACGGGCATTGTGCAAAAGGCAGATGGCTCAGGGTTTAAGCGGCCATTCCTGGTCAAGATCCGAAAGGCTTTTGCCGTCGTCCGGATGCTTCCACGTCGGATCGGGTGGATTCTCTTCCGGGGTCGCTTCTTCTGGCTTTTCCTCTTCAGAATCTTCGTACTGTTCGCGTTTCTTTTCAGTTGCCATAAGCCCTCCTCCTGAGGTTTGCGTTCAATTTCAGGATAGAACAAAGCCACTGCTTCGCTACCGACCAACTGTCTGTATTGCACTGTGTACAGCAACCTTGGCGATTTTCGCCTCTTCCAGCAGCCCCTGAATCACCTGCTCTTGTTCGGCGTAATCACCTTCCCCGAAATGGCTGTAGCGCAAGCCTGCCTCTGGCAGGCGCCAGTAAGCTCTGAATGTCTTTCTGCGAAGGCAGAACCTGACTCAGCGCTTGTTACCCTCCAGGCTGTTTGGTAGTCGTGAGATAGACTAAGCAGCGGGTATCGGAGGGCAGGAGTGACAGCTGTGGCGCGACTCTGATGGATTCGCTGATAACGGCCGCGGCGCGTGCGCTCGCTGCGGGTGATCCCCTCGGCGCACTGAACCGGGTGGCCTTGCGCGACGATGCGCCGGCACTCGCGTTACGCGGCATCGCCATGGCGCAGCTCGGCGAACTGGTTCGCGCGAAGGCTCTATTGCGCAGTGCGGCACGTGCCTTCGGCCCGAAAGAGGCCTTGGCCCGTGCGCGGTGCGTGGTCGCCGAGGCCGAGATTGCGCTCGCTTCGCGCGACCTTGGCTGGCCTGCGAAAGCACTCGATGCAGCACGGACGACACTCGAAGAACACGGTGACCGGGTGAACGCCGCGCATGCCCGGTATCTCGAGATCCGGCGCTTGCTGCTGATCGGTCACCTCGACGAAGCCGAGCACAGGCTCGCCGAACTCGACCCCACGCCTTTACCGCCTGCATCGAGGGCCGTCCACGAATTGGTCGTGGCGGGGATCGCGATGCGCCGCCTCCAGGCGAAGACGGCACGGACAGCGCTCACTCGGGCCGAGCATGCCGCACGCCACGCCGGTATCCCTGCGCTGACAGCCGAGGTCGACAGCGCACGCCTGCTCCTCGATACGCCTGCGGCGCGCCTGATTACTGGTGGTGAGGAACGGCTTCTGCTGCTTGAGGACGTTGAAGCGCTACTGGCGTCAAAGGCGCTTGTCGTGGACGCCTGCCGTCATCTCGTGCGTGACGCACGCGCGCAAGTCTCGCTCGCAAGGCGTCCGGTGTTGTTCGCGCTCGCCCGGGCGCTGGGCGAAGCGTGGCCCGCCGACGTACCGAGGGAAACGCTTATCGCCCGAGCCTTCCGATTGAAGCTTGACGATGAGTCGCATCGCGCGCGATTGCGCGTCGAGGTCGGGCGACTTCGCGCGGCGCTGCGGACAGTGGCAGGCTTGACCGCAACAAAGCGCGGGTTTGCACTGGTGCCGCGCAGCGCAGCGGAAGTCGTCGTGCTGGCGCGCCCCGTCGAAGAGAAGCAGGCGGCAGTGCTCGCCTTTCTCGCCGACGGTGAGTCGTGGTCGAGTTCGGCCCTGGCGCTGGCGCTTGGCGCCAGCCAGCGCACCGTACAGCGGGCACTCGACTCGCTGGCGGCGGCCGGCAAGGTCCAGTGGTTTGGTCGCGGGCGAGCGCGTCGCTGGATGACCCCGTCGGTGCCGGGTTTCGCGACGTCATTGTTACTCCCTGCTCCACTTCCAAGTGACTAGGATCACTCCACGACCAAACCACAAGGGTGGAAGACATGAAACACTCAGCAGCCGAAATTATCCGCGAATATGGACCCTTTCCGGGCGTCGACCATGTGCATGGGGTCACCTATGACGGTCAGCAGGTCTGGTTCGCTTGCGGAGACAAACTGAACGCCCTCGATCCGGCGAGCGGGAATACCCTGCGCTCGATCGATGTCGCCGCGCATGCCGGCACGGCCTTCGACGGTCAGCATCTGTTTCAGATCGCCGAGGATCGCATACAGAAGATCGACCCGAAAACCGGTCGCGTGCTCGCCACGATTCCCGCGCCTGGTGGCAGCGACTCTGGGCTCACATGGGCCGAAGGTACGCTCTGGGTGGGCGAGTATCGGGACCGGAAAATTCATCAGATCGATCCCCAGACCGGGGCGATTCTGCGCACCATCGAGTCCAACCGCTTCGTCACTGGCGTCACCTGGGTCGACGGTGAACTCTGGCACGGCACCTGGGAAGGTGACGAGAGTGAATTGAGGCAAGTTGACCCGCGAACGGGAGAGGTTCTGGAGAGCCTCAAAATGCCTTCTGGTATCGGCGTGTCGGGACTCGAGTCGGATGGCGCCGACCAGTTCTTCTGTGGAGGAGGAAACAGCGGCAAGGTAAGAGTGGTTCGCCGACCTGAATGAGACGCTGCGATCGACAGCAGACGGCGCCACTGCAAATCAATAACTATGCTTGGTTATGTTGTCGGGCCCTGATAATACATCGCGGAAGGAGGCGTTTGAGATGCAACTCATCACGTTGAAAATCGATAAGCCGGAAGCGACGAACTTCATTTTTGGGCAGACGCACTTCATCAAGTCCGTCGAGGACATTCATGAAGCATTAGTCAGTAGCGTGCCAGGCATCACGTTTGGCCTGGCCTTTTGTGAAGCCTCCGGCAAATGCCTGGTGCGCTGGTCCGGCACCGACAGCGCCATGATCGAACTGGCGCAAAAGAACGCGAAAGCCATCGCCGCAGGCCATAGCTTCATCGTGTTCCTCGGCGACGGCTTCTATCCGCTCAACGTGTTGAACACCGTCAAAATGGTTCCAGAGGTGTGCCATATCTTTTGTGCGACGGCCAACCCAACGGAAGTCATTCTCGCTGAAACCGAACAAGGCCGAGCGATCCTCGGTGTAGTGGATGGTTTTTGCGCCAAGGACGTTGAAGGAGACGAAGACATCCTGTGGCGCAAAAACCTGTTGCGACAGATCGGCTACAAGCTCTGAGCTGAAGCGCCGACAATGTGTGGCGCCGTGACCGCGCTGCAAGCGAAACACGTCCATGCAGGGTGCAGCCACGGTCACTCAGCGCCTCAACGAATCAGCATCGCTGCGGCAGCCGCCACCATGATCGCCGCCGCACCGCGGAACAGCCGCTGTTGTGCTCGCAGGCTCGACAGCAGGTGCCGGATGCGCACCGCGCCAACAATGAACAGCGCACCAACGCCCAGCAGAACCAGAATGGTCAGTGGCACCAGCATCAGCCCCCAGGTCTGTAACGAGACCGTCTCAAGGTTGATCACCAGCGGCAACAACGCCAGGTAGAAGGCAATGGTTTTCGGGTTGCCCAGGGTAATGGTCAGGCCGGATATCGCCGCTGACAGCAGCTCCTTCTTCTTCACCGGCTTGCCGACTTCAATCGCCTGATGGTTGGCGAACCAGAACTGCCAGGCCAGATAGCACAGGTACAGTGCCGCCGCCCAGCGTACCAGCTGGAACAATGCATTGAAGTGCTCGGCGATCATCGCCAGGCCAAAGACGGCAAATGACAGGTAGGTCAGATCGCCGAGGATCAGCCCAAACAGCAGACAAAAACCCGACAACGCGCCACCGCTGACGCTCCGCGCCACCAGCGCCGCCATGCCAGGGCCGGGAATGGCGGCAGCGATACCCAGCGCTGCCGAATAGGTAAGTACTTGCGTCAAATCGAGCATGTCGTGCTCCTCAGGTCATTTATTATTGTCTTGCTCGACGCTTTCCGCTTCCGGCAAGCAAGGTTATCTATGGCACTGCCGGATAAAACAGACTATCTACCCAAGTAAAAAATTCGAATACGCCTTGACATAACGGAGTATGTTTTTAATACGCCGCAAGCCGAATATCATTCAACTCCCCGCTGCAGTTACCACCCTTCTCAAACACTGCATGTTATTGATGAACTGTACGTGCCAACTCCAGAATCTCAGGCTGAACAAAACGTACACTACAACCGTCTTGTCATTTGAACAGCGAAAGATTACCGGTCAACTTGCTGATTTTTTTCTTCGGCCCGATCAAGCCGATGGCAACCAACTCTATGGCTGAACTGTCGGCCTCGGAGATACGCGCCTCATACTCCTGATACGTCTTGCAGGATTGCGCCAGGGCGCTGAATGGCATGATGTGAATTTCATCATCCGCCAGCGCTTTCTCTTGAAGTTCCTGCAAATACTCATTGGTGGACAGCAGAATCGGCAACGGTGCGTAGATGACGCCGGGGTAATTAACATTGTCACGGCTTTGCATGTCAGGTCCGACCAGACCTTCTACCGAGCGCCCCAGGCTGACGCCGATAACGCTGACGGCATTGGCCGCATGCCCCAGCCCCAGTGCTTTGTCGACGACAATCACGCATTTGTGAACGGCAGCATCAAAATTCATTCAATCCTCCACGACGGTCAATAATCCTTCAGTTCTTCAAGTTTTGTCACCCCGAAGTCAGCCCAACCATCAAGCAACCCGACAAACTTCGTCGTGTCACTACCAATGTCAATATCCACTGCCTGCCAAGATGAAGAATCATTTATCACCCTGCAATCGCGTCCTTCGGAAAAGGAAGCGATCAACTGTGGTTTATTTATTCAACGACGCGTCCGGCATCGGTTTGTACGTAGAGGCTAAAGCGTGGCAACTCCAACATCAGAAGTTGAAAAAATGTTATCCGCTTTAGCAGGAGAAAAATTTTCTATTTTAATTGCTGGAAAGATGAGTTCTGGTAGGATCTACCTCTTTATCACAGGGACGCGGAATTTATGACCGATCAGACGCTAAATCTGACAGATGTCAAAATCCTTACAGCCTTGCAACAGGATGGCAGGATCACCAACCAGACCTTGGCCGACCATATTGGCATGTCTGCCTCGCCCTGCTGGCGCAGGGTCCGGCAGCTGGAAGAACACCGCTATATTCAAGGCTACAGGGCGGTGCTCGACCGACGCAGGATCGGGCTGGGAGTGATGGTGTTCATCCGGGTCAGTATCGACCATCACAGCGCAGCCGAGGCCCGGAAGTTCGAGCAGGAAGTGATGCAGCTGGAGGATGTGGTGGCGTGCTACAGCATCGGTGGTGACGCTGATTTCCTGTTGCAGGTAGTGGCACGCGATCTCGACTCGTATGCCGACTTCGCGATGTCGGTCATCCGACAGTTGCCCGGCATCAAGGAGATGCAGAGCATGTTCGTCCTCAAGGAGATCAAGCCGTTCGTGTCGTTCCCGGTCAAGCGCTCCCAAGAAGCCTGAGCAGACCTTCCAAGCCGCCAGTTAGCCAGAAACTCGCGCACCTGTACTCGCCCTATCACCAAGGTAAAGGGCAGCCCTGTGTTACGCGCATGAACCTAAAAACCAACAGAGCCCAGCACCAGACTGGGCTTTGTCACGTCAGGAAAGACGTCTTGCTTGCCCTGTAATTTCGAGGCGTACAGCAACTCCCAGAAACGACAAAATCCTACACTAGACTAGACTCTGCCTACACACCACGGATGGATCTCCCAATGAAACCAGCCTACCTGGCACTCACTGCGTGTTTGATCTTTCAGCCCGCGTTCGCAAGATCTGGTACTGATCCTCAAGTCGTAAACCCTGACGAGTCGCAACTGATCGAGCATGGCTCGTACATCAATAGCGACGGAAAAACCGTACACAGCCCCGCCCATACAAAATCAAATCGTGCACCCGAGGGTGCAACCGCCAAGTGCCGCGACAACACCTACAGTTTTAGCCAGCACCGCCGTGGCACCTGCTCCCGCCACGGCGGTGTGATGGCTTGGCTATAAGCCATTGCTGAACGTCAACTCCCGTCTCCAGAGCCGCTATCGAGACAGCACAAAAGAACCGATCCCAAACGACTCTATTCATAGAAGACCTCGCAATGAGTGGTCAGGATTGACGTAGCATCCGCCGCACCTTTTTCACCTCAACTCGCTTTCCCGGATCAGTTTCTTATTAATCTTCCCGACACTGGTTTTAGGAATTTCGGTGACGAACTTGAACTGCTTGGGGATCGCCCATTTGTTGATGCGGCCACGCTCGACAAACCCTTGCAGATGCACCTCCAGGATCTTGCGGTCGAGATATTGTCCAGGCGCGCATACCACCAAAGCCATCGGTCGTTCACCCCATTGCTCATCGGCAATGCCCACGACCGCGACCGACATGACGGCCGAGTGTTCGCTGATCAGGCTCTCCAGTTCCAGAGAGCTGATCCACTCCCCTCCCGTCTTGATGACGTCCTTGATTCGATCCTTGATTTCCACCCCGCCCAAGGCGTCGATAGAAGCGATGTCTCCGGTGTGCATCCAACCGTCGCGCCACAACTCGGCGCCCTTTTCGGGCGCCTTCCAATAACCTTGAGTCAGCCAGGGTGCACGGACCACGATCTCGCCCAGGGACTCGCCGTCGTGAGGCATATCATTGCCGCTGGCATCGACGATTTTAAGATCGACCATCGGCACGGGTGTCCCGGTCTTGATGCGAATGGCCAACTGGTTTTGTGTGGGCAGTTCCAGTTCCTCATCGCGCAGGTACGTTGTGCAAAGCAACGGGCAGGTTTCCGACATGCCGTAGCCGCTGTGTACGCGCATGCCTTTGGCGCTCGCCTCGCTGGCAATGCCCAGCGTCAGTGCGCTGCCCCCCAGGAGCATTTTCCAGCCATCGAAACGGGTTTGAGCCGCTTCCTCGCAGCCCAGGATCATTTGCAATAGGGTCGGCACACAATGGGAAAACGTGACGCTCTCTTCTCGGTACAGCCTGACCAGGCGGTTGGGCTCATAACGACCGGGGTACACCTGCTTGAGTCCCATCAGGGTGGCAACATAGGGCACACCCCAGGCATGCACGTGAAACATCGGGGTGATGGGCATGTAGACATCATCGGAACGCAGCAGCGGCAGACCTTGATAGACACCCAGCGTGCCCACCGCATTCAAAGTGTGCAGGACCAACTGACGGTGGGTGAAATACACACCTTTAGGATCGCCGGTCGTCCCTGTGGTGTAGAACAGGGTCGCCACCGAGTTCTCATCAAAGTCAGGGAATTGGTACTGGTCTGCCGCTTGAGACAACAGCTGCTCATACTCCCCCAGCACGGGTAGAGACGTGTCGGTTGCCGTGTCGTCGGTCAGCTGCAAGTAGCCTTTGACGGTACTGAGCTGTCCTTGAATCTGCTCGACCAGGGGCAGGAAATCATCATGTACCAGCACCAGATCATCCTCGGCGTGGTTCATGGTGAAGAGCACCTGATCCGCAGAAAGACGAATATTCACGGTGTGCAGCACCGCGCCGATCATCGGCACGGCAAAGAAACATTCCAGATAGCGATGGCTGTCCCAATCGAGCAAGGCCACCGTATCCCCGGCCTTGACGCCGGCAGCGGTCAAGGCGTTGGCCAACCTGCGGATCCGTTGGTTGAGGGTCTGGTAGCTGTAGCGCAGTTTGTCGGCGTATACGATTTCCCGACCCGGTTCGTAGCGCACGCCGGACAGCAACAATTGCTTGATCAGCAAGGGATAGGCATAGGCGCCGTCAGCGGGCGGAATTATTTTTGTCGCCATCATGGTTGGGGTTCCTTGTCCTTTCGATCAGAACTGCACGGCGTCCAGCGCGTAGAGGCATTCGCTGCCGGCCTTGACCGCAGCGCTCAACGAGTGGATGCGTGGCAGCAGACGGGCAAAGTAGAAGCGTGCGGTACCCAGCTTGCTGGCGTAGAAATCATCGTCGGCCTGTTTGGCCGTGGCCGCCTTGGCCATCAGGGCCCACATGTAGGCATAGGCGGTGTAGCCAAACACCTGCAGGTACTCGACCGAGGCGGCACCGATTTCGTTCGGGTTGTTCTGTGCCCGATCCAGCAACCACGCGGTCAACTCGTCGAGGGTGTCCACGGCAGCGCTCAACGGCTTGCAGAACTCGCCGAGGTCAGTGCTGGCGTTGGCGATGAAGTGGCGAATCTCGGCGGCGAACAAACGGTAAAGCGCCCCGCCACTGCCAACGATCTTGCGCCCGGCGAGGTCCAGTGACTGGATGCCGTTGGTGCCTTCGTAGATCTGGGTGATCCGCACATCGCGAACCAATTGCTCCTGCCCCCACTCGCGGATGTAGCCATGACCACCGAAGATCTGCTGGCCATGCACCGTGGTTTCCAGCCCCATGTCGGTGAGAAACGCCTTGGCCACCGGGGTCAGCAACGACACCAGCTCCTGGGCGCGAATGCGGGTTGGCGCATCGTCGCTGTACTTGGCGGTATCCAGTTGCAGGGCCACGTAGCTGGAAAACGCCCGCCCGCCTTCGTTCAAGGCCTTCATGGTCAACAGCATGCGGCGTACATCCGGGTGCACGATGATCGGATCGGCTGTTTTGTCGGTGGCCTGCGGGCCGGTCGGCGCACGACTCTGGATGCGTTCGCGGGCGTATTCGACTGCGTTCTGGTACGAACGCTCACCCAACGCCAACCCCTGGATACCCACGCCCAGACGTTCGTAATTCATCATGGTGAACATCGCGGCCAGGCCTTTGTTCGGCGCATCGACGATCCAGCCGGTCGCGCCGTCAAAGTTCATCACGCAGGTGGCGGATGCCTTGATGCCCATCTTGTGTTCGATTGAACCGCAGGACAGCGCGTTGTGCTCGCCCAGCGAGCCATCGGCATTGACCAGTACCTTGGGCACCAAAAACAGCGAAATACCTTTAGGGCCGGCGGGCGCATCCGGCAGTCTGGCCAGCACCAGGTGAATGATGTTTTCGCTCAGGTCGTGTTCGCCACCGGTAATGAAAATCTTGCTGCCGCTGACCTTGAAACTGCCGTCGGCCTGAGGTTCGGCTCGGGTGCGAATCAAGCCAAGATCGGTGCCCGCATGGGCCTCGGTCAGGCACATCGAACCGGTCCAGGTGCCGGCGTACATGTTCGGCAGATAGCGTTCCTTGAGTTCCCGACTGGCGTGGGCATTGATCGACAGGCACGCCCCGGCGGTCAGCATCGGGTACAGGCCAAACGACAGACTGGCGCAATTGACCATCTCCTCGACCTGGGCCGAAATGGCCTTGGGCATGCCCATGCCACCAAATTGCGGGTCGCCGCCGACACCCACCCAACCGCCTTCGGCGAATGCCTGGTACGCCGCGACAAAACCGTCCGGGGCAGTCACCGTGCCGTTGCTCCAGGTGCAGCCCTGTTCGTCGCTGCTGCGGTTCAGCGGTGCGATCACTTCGGCGCTGATCTTGCCGGCCTCTTCAAGGATCGCGGCGGCTGTCTCTTCATCGATCACCTCGGCCAGGCCGGGCAGTCGGGCCCATAGCCTGGACACTTCGAAGACCTCGTTGAGGACGAAATGCATGTCGCGCAAGGGGGCTTTGTAATCAGACATCGTTGGCTTACTCCGCAATAGTCCGGGCGTGATGCATGCCCGAAGGTTGGGTTGGCGCGGTTGCACCGGCATGCCCCTGAGGGGCCTCCGGAACAGGACGACGATCAAGCGACGCCCCCCGCTGCAGGAAATACGACAGGGCAGGAATCAGAATCAGCGCGCCGAGCATGTTCCACAGGAACATGAAGGTCAGCAGGATGCCCATGTCCGCCTGGAACTTGATCGGCGACCAGACCCAGCACACTACGCCGGCCGCCAGGGTGATGCCCACCAGGCCCACCACCCGACCGGTAAACGACACGGCATTGCGATAGGCCTGGGCCAGCGGCAGGCCTTGACGCTGGTAATGCAATTGCACACTGAGCAGGTACAAGGCGTAGTCGACACCAATCCCCACGCCCAGTGCGATCACCGGCAGGGTCGCGACCTTCACGCCAATGCCCATGACCACCATCAACGCCTCGCAGAGGATCGAGGTCAGCACCAGCGGCAACAGCGCAACCAACGTGGCGCGCCAGCTGCGGAAGGTCATCAGGCAGAACAGCGTCACCGCCGCATAGACGTAAAGCAGCATGGTGCGATTGGCCTCGCGCACCACGATGTTGGTCGCGGCTTCAATGCCAGCGGTCCCGGCCGCCAGCAGGAACTGGCGCTCATCGCTGCTGTTTTCGCGGGCGAAGGTCTCGGCGATCCCGACCACTGCATCCAGGGTCTCGGCCTTGTGGTCCTTGAGAAAGGCAATCACCGGCATCAGCGAGCAGTCGGTATTGAACAACTCCGGAGAGTTGACCGAGGCTTGCTGCGCGGCATAGTTCAAGACGTCCTGGTTGCGCTGGATACTGTTGAGCTTGGGGTTGCCCTCATAGGTCCCGGCCGTGATCTGGCGCACGGCATTGACCAGCGAGGACGTCGCCTGCACCCCCGGATACTGCTGCAGTTCCCAGGCCAGACGGTCGGCGAGAACCAGTGTCTTATAGTTCAGGCAACCTTCCGCAGGCGTCTTGATCATCACCGCAAACAGATCGCTGGATAACGCGTAGTGACGGGTGATGTAGGCGTTGTCACGGTTATAACGCGAATCGGCACGCAACTCCGGCGCGCCACTTTCCAGGTCGCCGATCTTCAGGTGCTGGCTGATGACGAAGCCGCCAATGCCCATCAGCAGTGCGATCAGTACGGCGCCCGTGGCCCACTTGGCCGTGGTGAAACGGTCGAGCCAGTCCCACAGCTTGCCAAAGCCCTTGTGTCCGTCCGCCCGGGTGTCGATGTTCAAGGCGCGCTCGGCAGCCTTGGCGCCGACGCCGACATAGGAAAGCGCCACGGGCATCAGCAACAACGAGGTAAAGATCAGCACCGCGACACCGATGCTGGCGGTGATGGCCAGGTCCTTGATCACCGGTATGTCGATCAGCATCAGCACGGCGAAACCCACGGCGTCGGCCAGCAGCGCGGTGACGCCGGCGATGAACAGACGGCGAAAGGTGTAGCGCGCAGCGATCAGTTTGTGGGTGCCCCGGGCGATGTCCTGCATGATCCCGTTCATCTTCTGCGCCGCGTGGGACACACCGATGGCGAAGACTAAAAAAGGCACCAGCACCGAGTACGGGTCGATGGCATAGCCCAGCCAGGCAACGATGCCCAGTTGCCAGATCACTGCGACCAGCGAGCAACCGACCACCAGCAAAGTGCTGCGAACGCAGCGGGTGTAGAGAAAAATAATCACCAGCGAGGTGATCACGGCCAGGCCGAAGAACATCATCACCTGAATCAGGCCGTCGATCAGGTCGCCCATCAGTTTGGCGAAACCGATCACCCGGACCTTGTACTGGCCCTTGCCCTCCTCCCCGGCTTTGCGCGCGGCACTGTCGCCGGCGAACTCGATCCTGTCGCGCAACTGCTCTTCAAGCATCTGCGAGAACCCGTGGTAGTGGATGCTCTGACCGCCGGCCGCGGCCTTGTCCAGCAACGGGACGATCAGCATGCTCGACTTGAAGTCACTGGCCACCAGGTTGCCGACGAGTCCGGCGCGGGAAATGTTCTGGCGCAACTGTTCTATTTGCTCAGGCTTGCCCTCATAGGTATCGGGCATCACCGGGCCACCCTGGAAGCCTTGTTCGGTGACTTCGGTCCAGCGCACCGCCGGGCTCCACAACGACTTCATCCAGGCGCGATCGACGCCTTCGGTGAGGAACAGTTGATCGTTGACCTGTTTGAGCACGTCCAGGTAAGCGGGATCGAAGATATCGCCCTGGGTGTTCTCGACCACCACGCGCACCGAGTTACCCAAACCGCGCAGTGACTGACGGTTCTCCAGGAAATTCTGGATATACGGCTGGCTCTGCGGAATCATTTTCTCGAAGCTGGGGCGCAGTTCCAGGCGCGTTGCGGCCATGTAGCCCAGCACCACAGTGGCCAGCGCCATCAGCAGCATGAACAGCGGGCGATAGTTGAACACCATCCGCTCCAGCCGGTTACCGGAGTGGTGGTCGAAGTCACGCACGTCGCGGATCACCGGCATGGTGTCTTGTTTGATATTGCCCATGACTGGGTTCTCGCTCTAAGGGTTCGAGGTCTTATTCTTTGGGCAGTGCCTGTGCACCACGACTGCCAACCACCACCAACGCGCCATCGGCGGCCTGAGCAGCGCCGGCCACCGGTGACGGTTCGGGTTGCCGCACCAGGCGCATGTCTGCGCCAGCCCCCTGGCTGACCAGCCTCTGCCCGCCCTGGGTGAACAAGCGGTAATGACCGTTGGTGTCGACGAAGCCGGCGGTGATGCTGACGTGCAGGCCACTGTCGAGCGCAGTCCAGCTGAGGCCGCCATCCGTGCTGCGCAACACGTTGCCGCGCAAGCCGTAAGCGATCACTTCGCCGCGCTTGCCGAGCACGCCGAAAAAGCTGCCCTGATAGGGCGTCTGCACGGCGACGAAACGCTGCTGAGCCTCATCCCATTTGAGCAACAGGCCCTGCTCACCGGCGATGTACACCCCATCGCCGGTAGAGGCGATGGCGTTGAGGTGAAAGCCCTGCGGGTTGTCGGTACGGTCCTGAAACGCTGTCCAGTTCCGGCCACCGTCCTCGGTGCGCAGGATCAGGTTGAACACACCGACCACATAGCCGAGGTGGTCATTGGCGAACCAGACGTCGAGCAAAGGTTTATCAGCGCCCTGCTCGACCAGTCGCTGGCCTTCGGCAGCCAGCAGTGGCCATTGTTCGTTGCCGGGTTCTGCACTGGCCAACGCCCCATAATGCTGGACCAGCAAGGCACCGATCTGGCGGCCGTCCAGTTGCTTGCGCCAGGTCGCCCCGGCGTCGCTGCTGTGCAACACCACGCCGTCGTTGCCGACCGCCCAGCCCTGCAGGGCAGAAGGGAAATTCACCGCCGTGAGATCGGCACTCACCGGCACCGCGGCTTGCTGCCAGTGTTTGCCGGAGTCGTCGGAATAGAGAATGTGGCCACGTTGCCCGACCGCGACCAGTCGGTCGCCTGCGCGCGCCAGGCCTGACAACGGGCTGCTGACCGCCAGGGCGCTGACCCTGGCCGGTAGATCCAGCACATCGACATAACCGGCCGCCTGGGTCAGGCCCTGCAACATTGCAAACAAGATGCCCAGCGCCCACTGCAGGTACTTTTTGTTCGAACACATACCGCGTCCTCTTCGGATAGCCGCGCCGGGACACACAACCGTGCATCCCGACGTTCAAACCAGGTGTTCGCTTAGCGAATGCCGGAACCCGCCAGGGACTCCGGCGACCACTGCGCCTTGGAGAGCGGATCGATGTACTTGATGCCGCCGTAAGGCCCCACCACACCGTTGATGTTGTAGGAGCCACCGACCAGGTCGTAGATCATGAAGGGCGTGGAATCCGGGATCTGCTTGTCATAGCTTTGGCTGAGGAACGCGAAGGAGCCTCGGTACAACTGACCACGGGCGTCGTACTGATCGGAGGCCAGAGCGGTCCAGCTGTCTTCATCCAGGTAGAAACGACGCTTCTGATAGATGTGCCGCGCACCCGCCTTGAGGTTGCCCTCCACCACCCAGACCCGGTGTTTTTCCCAACGCACGTAGTCGGGTGCCAGGTGATTGGCGGTGGTCAATAACTTGGGGTCCTGGGCGTAGGTCAGCTTGTAGGTGTTGTAGGGCACGACCATTTCCTGCTTGCCCACCAGCTTCCAGTCGTAGCGGTCGAGTGCACCGTTGAACACAAAGACATCGTCGTAGGTGCCCGCACCGGCAGTGCCGGGATTTGGTGTGTCGTAAGCCAGGTTCGGCGCCAGTTTTACCCGACGCTGGCCAGGCAAGTACTGCCAGCCACGGCGCGGCTGCTGCAACGGGTTGGCGGCGTCCTTGAGCATCACCGCTTCGCCGGCCCGGCGCGCAGGGCCGGTGTAGGACAGCTTCATCTGGTAGTACACGTCGGCGCTGCTGATCGGCTGCGCCAGGTTTTCGTAGATCGGATAGGAAATGAACGCCTGCCCGGTGGTTGCCAGGCTCGGCACACCCGCAGAGTCGACGTTCCACGAGTCGTACTTGGAGTTGATGCTGACGCCCTGATAACGCAACAGGAAGTTCCACATCGCCTCGTTGCCCGACTGCGGGATCGGAAACGGCACACCCGGCAGCACGTTGTCGATCGCCAATCCGCCTTCGAGGGACTTGGCGCCGGTGGCATTTTTCACGCCATTGTCGAGCACCGCCTTGGGCAGTGCGACGGTGCGGTGGGTTGGATAGACATTGACGTGGAAAGTGGGGAAACGCCTGGCCAGTTCCACGGTGGTCGCCGTGAGTTGGCCCTTGTACTGATCGACGTTTTTACCGTCGATTACCAGCAGTGGTTTTTCGTCGGCAAAGGGGTCCGGGCGCATGCTGTCACCGGTTTTGAAACTGGCCGGCGGCGTGGTCAAGCCACCGGAATAGGCAGGAATGGAACCCTCGGCATTCCCGGTTTTTTCAGCCCCGACCAGGGTCAGGCTGCTGCCCAGCCTGGCGGCTTCCTGAGTCGATACAGCGGCCTGAGCCTGAGCGGCAACCGCCATGGCCAGAGAAACGCCCAGCAAAGTACGCACGAATTTCATGTTGTTATTCTCCTGCTCAGGTGACTAAGCCATTCGTGAATCAAAAGGTGGTTTTCATCGTCAGGTAAACCGCGCCACGGTCTGCGGTGGTTGCGCCACCGCCGGAAAAGGCTGAGTAGCCACCGCCATAACACGCGTAGTTTTCGTTGCCGCTGAAGGCGTTCGGTGTGGAGCCGTCACCGCTGCCGGCATTGGCCGCGCCGGTACTTACGCCGCTGACGTCACACTTGTCGGTCTTGCCGAAGGAATCCACGTACTTCAGGTCGACAAAGTATTTGTTGTACACAACGGCACCGACGCCGACCGCATAGTTGCCGGTGTCTTTGGCACCGCCACCGGACACCGGTGAAACGCCGGCAAGCCCTACGTTGATGGACATCGGCATGTTCAAGTCGACCCCCGGGAAGACCTGGTACCAGGTCGGCGTGAAGTTGGCTGCAATGCCCCAGTTGTCCCGGGTCGGCGCATCGACGCCGCGGTAACTGCTGTTGCCCTTGTAGAGCGCCTGATTCTTGCTATCGAGTTTGAGCAGATTGCTGTAATACAGCTCGGTAAGCAGGGTTGCCGAATCGAACAGCGGCGTCTTGGGCAGGGTCATCAGGCCGTTGAGTGTCCAGTGCAGCGTGTCACCGGTGGCACTCATGCTGTCGCCCTTGTCCGGTGCGTCATAGACGATACCGGTCTGCGCCGTACGAGCCGGTAACAGACCCAGACCGGCGCCCAGCCCCAACGGTCCGGTGGTACTGAGAATCGCCGGGATACTGGCCAGCGGCATGTTGTGACGGATGTTCAGGTCGGAGCCGACGCTGACGCCGCCTATCTCTTTCGACAGGCTCAGACCGAAGATGTGGATGTTGTCGGCATAGGCCAATTGATAAGTGCTGGTGCTCAGCGAGTTCAGCGTATTGACGACCGCCGGCACCATGCCCGCTGGCGGAGTCCCGTTGGGATTGGCCGAGCTGATCCCCGTGGCGTTCAACCAGGCTTGAGGCAAAATGTCCGAGGTCTTGCGGTAATAGAAGCCGAGCGTACCGTCCAGCCAGGCGGGCGACCACTTGGCCATCACGCCCCAGTCTCCGCTTTTATCCGGCGTCAGGTCGTGGCCACGACGCACGTTGGTCAGCCCGTTGCACGGCGCCAGGCCACAACCCAGAGGGCTGCCGGGCACCACGGCATTGGTGTTGCCCAACAGGAACGACTGCGCACCGAAACCGACCAGATCGGAACCGCCGTAGTAGGTACCGGCCTCCGGCAGGCGGGCGGCACTCCAATCCAGGAAGTATTGGGCACCCACCGTTAACTCGGGATTGACGGTGAACGACATCGACAGCTGATTACGCGGAACGAACAGTTCCTTGGCTTCGGTACCGGGCGAGGCCGCCAGCTTGGCCAGGTCCAGGCCGGACTGGCCATAGCTGATCGAATGCACCGGGTTGAGGATGGTTTCGCCCCAGAACACGTTGTGCTGACCGGCCTTGACGCTCAGCAGCGACTCCTCGCCCACTTCGGTGCTGTAGAACACGAAGGCATCGAGGATTTCGCCGGAAGGACCGGTGTAGTAACGCTGCGCGTAGTTGCTCAGGTGCGGACTGCCATTGCCGACATTGTCACCGGTGACCGCGGCAAGGCGTGGGTCGTTGGCGACCAGACCCGACTTGGCATCGTTGCCGTTGACGAACGGATTGGCGTTCGAACCGGTGTTCTCGTATGCCTTGTCGTACCAACTGGCGGCACTGACACGAAAACCCATGCTGTTCTTGTAGACCACGTCCATCTCGGTCAACAGGTCAATGCGGTTGGTGATGTTGGTTCCGGCCTTGCGGAAGTTGTAGTCGCCATCGTTGTTGTTCGGCGTCCCCAACATCCGCTTGTCGGCGTTTTCGGTGCGCACGCCGTAGTTGTATTTGACGGTGTTATCAAAACGCGCGGTCCAGTCCGGGTTACCCGTATCGAGTTCAACCGCATGCGCGGCCGGCATGGCGGCGGCCAGAATGGTCGAGGCCAACACGCTGTAACGCGAGGGTGTGAACCCGTGACGCTTCTTATTGTTGTGCATTGCGTTGTCTCCGCTTTTTTGTAGTTGTTTTAAGCGCAGCTGCCCTCACGCAACCGCTTGTTCCAGTGGTTTGCGTTTTTCAGGAATGAGGGCAATTGCCGAAGGCCTGCGGCCAACCGGCGCCTGAACTAGCGGTCCAACTCCAGGATGAGTGCTTCGGCTTGCGGCCAGCGGCCATAGCCCGCTGCCGGATTGAGATGCCCCACTGCGCCCAGATTGAGCAGTTCGGCACCCCAGCCTTGAGCCATGCGCGTGACGGCATCCAGGCTGGCAAGGTGATCGTTGGTGCTGCCGGCCACCAGGCTGCGGAACGGCAGCGGGCCTTGGGGTAAAGGGGCCCAACCATGAGTACGCAGCGTTTCAGCGGATGGGTAGCCTTGCGGCCAATCGGCATCGAGATCCGGAGGCGCGGCCAGCAGAGCGCCCTTGATCGGGCGACTGTGTCGAGCTGCCCAGTGCGCGACCATCAACACACCGGCACTGTGGGCCACCAGAATCACCGGTCCTTCGATCTGCGTAAGTTCGTGCTGGATTGCCTGGACCCGCTTGCTGCAGTCGAGCTTGTCGGTTTCAAGCGGCGGCACACTGCGCACATTGCTCAGGCGGGCCTCAAGCAGCGTTTGCCAATGTTCGGCAACGTGCTCGCGCAGGCCCGGTACGATCAGAACGGTTGCGGCAGTTTGCAGTTTGTCCACATCAACACCTTCGCTTTCTCGATGACTCGACCGGCTCTATCGCCAGAAGCTTTTTGTAGTGTCGACATTAAAGAGCGCCTACCCGTGGCGCTTTTCATTCGGCGTCAGTGACTTTTCTTTTGATGACAGATTTCCAGGTGTTGGCGTGGCGCGACCACTGATCAAAAAACTCCACAGCTCCGGCCCAGGCCACTGTAATCAATGGATGTGAGTCGATTGATCCATCAGGCGACTGTCATTGCCGAGCGCATTGGGGGAGTGCCATCAATGACGTCATAACTGTTCAATTGATGATGTGCTGGATATAGTCGCCACGCTCATTTCCATCGGAATCTGCCCAGGAAAGACCTTCGCATGACCAAGCTTGTTCGCGCCGCCGTCTTGACCAACTACCTGGAGGTCAGTCAGTACCTGGGGTTCAATCCGCGCGACTTACTGGCTGCCGTCGGCCTGAGCAAGGCCCAATTGCAAGCCCCTGAACACCGGATTCCCATCGATGCCGCCGTGCGTCTGCTGGAGGAGTCGGCCGCCGCCAGCGGCTGTCAGAGCTTCGGCCTGAGCATGGCCGAATCGCGCCAGCTCTCGGACTTCGGTGTGGTCAGCCTGCTGCTCAGCCACCAGCGGACGCTGCGTGATGCTTTTCAAGTCGTGGTGCACTACCGTCATCTGCTGAACGATTCGCTGGCCATCTTCATTGAAGAGGCCGGCAAGATGGTGATCATTCGCGAAGAGGTGGTCACCGAATCACCGATGCCCAGCCGGCAAGCCACTGAGCTTGCAATCGGCGTGATGTTCCGCCTGTGCGCGGCGCTGCTCGGCACGCACTGGCATCCCTACAGCGTCAACTTCACGCACCAGCCCCCCGACAACCTGCAACTGCATCGTCGCCTGTTCGGCTGCAACCTGGAGTTCGGCAGCGAGTTCAATGGCATTGTCTGTTCCGATGCCAGCCTCGACATGACCAACCCCCATGCCGATCCAGCCATGGCTCGCTACGCCCAGAGTTACCTCGACTCACTGCTGAGCCACGAAGGACCGTCAATGCTGTTCGAGGTGCGTAAAGCCATCTACCTGCTGTTACCGATGGGACGCGCCACCATCGAGCAAATTGCCCAGACCCAGGGCATGAATGTTCGGACCTTGCAGCGACGCCTCAAAGACGACGGCTGCGCCTTCAACGACCTGTTCAACGACGTGCGCCGCGACCTGGTGCTGCGCTACCTGGAAAACCCGAATTATTCGCTGGGCCGGATCGCCGACATGCTTGGCTACTCCATGGCGAGTTCCTTCACACGTTGGTTCATCACCCAGTTCGGTATGCCGCCCGCCGCGTGGCGCAGTTCACAAAAACAGGCGGCCAAAGCACCAATGAACCCGACCACACTGCCTGGTTCCATCAAACCCTGAACCCATTGAATTGGACGTTGGGATTGCAAAAAAAACGGCAACTGCTGGCACAGTCGCCGCGAAAGAACCGATGTTCATGACACCGCCCAAAAGCCCTGTGGCGAGGGAGCTTGCTCCCGCTGGGGTGCGAAGCGCCCCCAACAAGGCGACTGCGGTTTTTCAGAAAGTACGCGGCGACTGTTTTGGGGCTGCTACGCACCCCAGCGGGAGCAAGCTCCCTCGCCACAGGGTATCAACTGGACAGCATTGAGGCTTGGCCGGGCTTAGAGTCCCCAGTGCAGCAACAGCAACACCAGGACCGCGAGAAACACCGTCTCCCCCACCATCAGCAGGATCGGCTTGATGCCGACGGCGGCCAGCTCCTTGAGTTGGGTCTTCATGCCCAGCGCGCTGATGGAAACCACCAGGCTCCAGCGCGACAGTTCGTTGACCGAGCCCTGCACCGCCGGCGCCACCCATCCCGTGCTGTTGATACAGGCCAGCAGCAGAAAACCGACGGCGAACCACGGCAGCAACGGTGGCCGTTTGCCGGAGGTGTCGGCGCCTTGCATACGCGTGATCAGGGTTGCGCAGAGGATCACCGGCAACAGCATGGCGACCCGCATCAGCTTGACCACAGTGGCTATGTCGCCGGTCTCGGTCGACAGGCTGTAACCGGCACCGACTACCTGGGCAACATCGTGGATGGTACCGCCCAGGAACATCCCTGCAACTTGTGGCGACAACGACAGCCAGTTGGCAATCATCGGGTAAAGGATCATCGCCGTAGTGGACAGCGCCGACACCCCTATGACGGTGAACAGCGTGGCACGTTCCTTCTGCGGATGATTGGGCAGCGCCGCCGCCAGCGCCATCGCAGCCGAGGCGCCACAGATCGCGGTAGCCCCACCGGTGAGCATGCCGAACAAGCGCTGAAAGCCCAGCGCCTTGGCCGCGACTACCGACACGCCGATCGTCACCACCACCAGAATCACCACCAGAGCAAAAGGCTTCCAGCCCAGCGCGGCGATCTGTTCGAGGGTAATGCGCATGCCTAACAGGGCCACACCAATGCGCAACACGGTGCGAGCAGTGAACTCGATGCCGGCCTTGCACGCGCCGTCACTGGCCAGGAAGTTGAGCGCCATGCCCAGCAACAATGCGAACAGCATCACCGGCGCACCGTAGTGCTCGGATAAAAAGGAGGCTGCCGCTGCAACGATCAGACTGACAACGAAACCCGGCGCCAATTCGCGCGTGCGACTATGGATATGGGTGAGAGCAATGACGCTCATGGCGCGGACTCCTCAGAAATGATGACGATGAAAGTCTGGCCGTCGACGACCTCGACCGGATAACTGGCGACTTTGAGTTGGGTTGAATTGAGCAGGTAGCCGCTGCGCAGATCGAAGCGCAGGCCATGGGCGCCGCATTGAATCACCCTCCCCTCAAGGCGTCCGCCGCACAGCGAGGCGCCCTGATGCGGGCAGCTGTCGTCGATGGCGAACAAGTCGCCCTCGACGTTGAACAACGCCAGGCTTTTACTCTCGAATTCCACCAGCGCACGGCCACCCGCCTGCGGGAGTTTTCCAGCGGGCACGGGTACACGCCGATTCATGCTGGCAGCCGTGAGCGATGGCTATCGAGCAAGGCTTCGCCCATGGCGCCAAGCAGCACCTTGGCAGGCTGCGCGCCGACCACCGTCAGACGGCGGTCGAATTGAAAACACGGCACGCCGCTGCCAGCGTCTGCCTCGTTGCCGACGTAAGGATCGCCGTCACCTTGCAGAACGGAGGCCATGGCATCAGCGTCGAAGCCACACGCCCGGGCGATGGCGATCAAGGTCTCAGGGCAACCCAGGTCCTCGCCGTACTGGAAGTAGGCAGCGAACAGACGCTCAAGCAAGACATCACGTTGTGCCGTACTGCCCAGCACAGCGGCACGCTCCAGCAAGCGATGGGCATCAGCAGTATTGGGCATGGTGGCGATGCGGCTCAGGTCGATGGGCACCCCCACCGCCATCGCGGCCTGCTGCACCTGGGCCTGGCGCATGCGTACGGCTTCGGCGCTGCCCAGACGCTTGAGATAGAACTCGGCGAAGGGCTCACCCTGTACCGGCAGTTGTGGCAACAACTGCACCCCGTGCCACACCGTAGTGATATCCACCTCCGGTTGCTGGATGCGCAGCAAATCCTGCGCACATTCCAGTTGGCGCTTACCGATCAGGCACCACGGGCAGATAAAATCGAAGAACACGTCAATCCGTAAACGACCGCTCACACCTTCACCTCTGACACAGCTTCACTAATCGAATCGTTGACCCGCTCACCCGCAAGCCGGGCGATATCCTTGTGGTAATGACACTTGGCATAAAAGAACACCGCCGCTGCCGCGAGGCTAACCATGGGCACCCATTGAAAAGCAGCCTGCAAGCCGATGACGTCGGACACCCTGCCGGTGATGAATGGCCCCGGGGCCAGACCGAGCATATTGTTGGCCAGGGTCAGCGTGGCGAAGGCCGTGCCGTGGACCGAATGGTGGGTCAGGTTGGCAACCATCGCCCCGGCAGGTCCGGTGGTGCCAGCGGCAATCAGCATGCCCAGGCATATCAGCGCCAATTGCGCAGGCCCCGCCGGCAAGGCAAACGCTGCCGACAGCAACAGGCAGCTACCCAGGCAAAAAGCGATGGCCAGGGCGACCTTGCGCTCCGGCGAGTGCCGACACAGCCGGTCGCTGAGCATGCCGCACAGAATCATCCCCGCACCGCTGCACAGCACGATGATCGCCGCGACACCGCCGGCCTTGTCCGTTGCCATGTCGTAATAACGATTGAGGTAGCTGGGCATCCACACAATCACGGTGCCACCGACGAACAGTTGCAAGCCACTGCCGATATAGGCCGCGATCACTGAACGGCTGGAACACAGCGTACTCAGCGGGCGCTTGACGGCTGCAGCCACCTTGTTCGCCGCTTGAGCCGCGCGTTGCGGGGCGATGCGCGCTTCCTTGACGATAAGCGGGTAAAGCACGGCCAGCAGCAGGCCGAACAGCGCCATGCCGGCGAACGACCAGCGCCAGCCCAACTTGGCAGCGAGTACACCGCCCAGAGCCATACCCAGCACCGAGCCGAACATGCCACCCGCCATGAAGGCGCTGGCCAGGGTGGCGCGCATGTGTTTGGGAAAGACCGAAATCACTACTGCGATGCCAACGCTGCCGTAAGCCGCTTCGCCGACACCCACCATGAACCGGGCCATGAACATCTGCTGGTAGTCCTGCGCCAAGGCGCAGCCCAGGGTGGCGAGGCTCCACAACAGGGCCATCAGCGCCAGGCTTTTTACCCGACCGAAGCGATCCGCCAGCAACGACAGGGGAAATGTCAGCAGCCCCACCATCAAGGCGACAATGCCACTGAGCAGGCCGAGCTGGCCGTCGCTCAGGGCCCACTCGCCCTTGAGCATCGGGAACACCGCGTTCAGCACCTGACGCGACATGTAATCGGAAATCAACAGGCCGAACGTCAGTGCAAAGACAATCCAGGCATATTGGCGCGCAATACCGACACCACTGGCGTCGTCATCGTCCGCGGCGATTGGGTGAAAGGCCATGCAGCCTCCTCGAAACTTTGTTTTATTGTTGTTATCGAGCGTGTTGCAATGCAGCGAACGGAAGGCCATCGACCTCCCGCCTTTGTTGCCGGTCAGCCGCGTTGCGGCACACCTTTCTGGCCAGCCTTGCGGTTGGGGGCCATGCCGTTGGCCAACAGGGTTTCTTCGATACTCTGGTACTGCACACCGATGCGGTAGATCTCACGGGCTTCTTTGCCGCTGGCGATTTCGCGCCCCAGCTCATGGGCGACACGCACGGTTTGCTCGATCTGCTGCACGGAGCTGAAACGTCTGCCCTTCTGATCAATGATCGTGTCTTCGATACCCACGCGTGGGTGCAGCCCCATGGACAGCGCCATGACATTGAACGGCAGCACGTTCTTGAGCAGCGACTCGGCGGTCAGGGTGCAGCCGTCCGGCGCGCGGTGGACAAAGTTGAAGAAGTTGAACGGATTGGGGCCATCGAAACCACCGCCGATGCCGATCCAGGTCAGGTTCAACGGCCCCATGTACACGCCCTTGCGCACCAGGCGCTCCAGGGTTTCCATGGCATGCATGCCGGTCAGCTGGAAATGCGGCTGCACACCCGCCGCCATCAGCCGCCGCAAATGCTCCGCCACCCAGGCCGGGCCTGCTGGTACGGTCATCTCGCTGTAGGCCGCCTGATAGGCCGGATTCGCCAGGGACGTGCCTTCCAGGTATTCCGGATACAGCAGCTCCATGATGTTCATCTGAGTGGTGTTGATGGCCACCGTGACCTGATCCGGTTTTGGCGTCAGCTCCGCCAGCATGTGGCGCGTATCGTCAGACAGCCACTTGGCGGCTTCACCATCGCTTTCGGGCGCGAAGGAAATCGAACCACCGACCTGGATGATCATGTCCGGCACAGCTTCGCGCACACCGGCGATCAACTCGTTGAACTTGGACAGGCGCTTGGAACCCTTGCCGTCCAGTTCGCGTACATGCAGGTGCAACACCGTGGCACCGGCCTCATAGCAATCGACCGCCTTCTGCACCTGCTCATCCATGGTCAGCGGGATGTCTTCGGGGAAGTCTTCCGGCATCCACTCAGGGCCATACGGGGCCACAGTGATGACTACTTTTTCCATGTTTTCCGGGTGCAGGGAATCGTCGAAGAATTGCATGAGTTACTCCTTTTATTATGGTTGTCCGCACGCTCGGGTCGTGCCCCGGGCAAGCGTGAGTGCGAGTGCGAATGCAGAGACGGTCGATCAGTAAGTCTTGTCGCCGATGATCCCGGCACGTTCCATCTTGCGGTGGCACGGCGGGTAATCCATGACGGCGTAGTGCTGGGTACTGCGGTTGTCCCAGATGGCGATGCTGTTGGGTTTCCAGCGCCAGCGCACCTGATACTCGGGGATGTACGCCTGGCTGATCAGGTAGCGCAGCAACTCGCTCGCGCCGGGGTTGGCGTCCTGGCCAAAACGTACCCGCTCAGGGGTGTGGTAGTTACTCAAGTGGGTGGTAAAGGCGTTGACGAACAGCACCTTTTCCCCGGTTTCCGGGTGGGTACGCACCACCGGGTGCTCGGCATCCGGGTACATCGCCTTGAGCGCCAGGCGTTTTTCGATCGGCATGGCGGCACCAAAGCTCGCTTCGATACTGTGGCGGGCGCGCAGATCGGCAATCTTCACCTTGATGTCATCCGGCAAGCGCGCGTAGGCCTCCACCATGTTGGCCCACATGGTGTCGCCCCCAACCGGTGGACACTCCACACAGCGCAATACGCAGCCCATCGGCGGCGCTTCGCGCCAGGTTGCATCGGTGTGCCAGGCGTTCTCGTAGCGGTCCATCGGCTGGTCCGGGCGCTTGTAGATGCGCACCAGGCCCGGATGATCCGGGTCACTGCCAGCCACCGGATGATCCTCCAGCTCGCCGAAGCGACGGGCGAAGGCCACATGCTCGGCGCGGCTGATGTCCTGATCACGCAGGAACACCACCCGATGCTTGAGCAACTGAACCCGAATCTCGGCAAAAAGACCGTCGTCATGGAGGGCGTCAGCGAGGTTCACACCAATCAGTTCCGCGCCAATGCTGCAGGTCAACTGTTCGACTTTCATGGAGGGCGACTCCCTTAAATGACGAAGATTGATGAACCCGTGGTCTTGCGTGACTCCAGGTCGCGATGAGCCTGCACGGCATCCTGCAAAGCATAGTGCTGGTTAATCTCGATCTTGATTCGACCGCTGCCGACGAGGTCGAACAGTTCACCCGCCAGGGCGGCTTTTTCCGCCGGGTCGGCAATGTAGTCCGCCAAAGCCGGGCGGGTCATGAACAGCGAGCCTTTCATTGCCAGCAGCACCGGATCGAACGCCGGGATCGGGCCGGACGCCGTGCCGACGCACACCATCAGGCCGCGGCGCTTGAGCGAATCCAGGGAGCCCATGAAAGTATTCTTGCCGACACTGTCGAACACCACGTTGACCCCGACGCCGTCCGTCAATTCGCGAACGCGCTGGGCGACGTCTTCATGGCTGTAATTGATGACATGGTCGCAACCATGGGCCCGGGCGATTTCACCCTTGACCTCGGTGGACACGGTACCGATGACCGTCAGGCCGAGCAGCTTGGCCCATTGCGAAACGATCAGGCCCACACCACCGGCAGCAGCGTGTAGCAAAATGCTGTCGCCAGCCTTGAAATCGTAAATGCGCCGCATCAGGTACGACGATGTCAGGCCGCGCATGGTCATGGCCGCGGCCGTCTCGAAACTGATGGTTTCCGGCAGCTTGATCAGCGGCGCGGCCGGGATCAGCCGCTCAGTGCTGTAGGCCCCCAATGTATTGAGAAACCCGGTGTAGGTGACGCGGTCGCCGACCTGTACGTTGGTAACCCCCTCGCCGATTGCCTGGACCACACCGGAAGCTTCAACCCCCATGCCATTGGGCATCGGAATCGGGTAAGTGCCATTGCGAAAGTAGGTGTCGGCATAGTTCAGGCCGACTGCCACATGACGAAGACGGACCTGGCCTGGACCGGGTTCGCCGACTTCGACCTCTTCATAACGAAGAACGTCGGGACCACCGGTTTCGTAGAAGCGTACGGCTTTGGCCATGTTGTCTTATTCTCCAGTCTGCAATATTGGCGTGTCGCGTCGATTGGCGCTGATTGGACTCTAGGACGCAGTCTGACGGGCCGCTTCTCATCAGACGACAATGGCTTTTCATTTCGTGACAGCTACCGGGGGCGCGGCATCAACGCCGGTGATGGATGACTTATCCAGTGCCTCTCGATACCCTGCGCACCTCGGTGCCTGACGGTGTTCCAGGTCAAACCACTCCCCATCCAGACGAGCAAGTCATGAAATCCCCTGCAGGTTTGCTGCTGTCGGGTATTGAGCTGGACCGTGCCAGCTCCATCCCCCTGTACCGCCAACTCTATTTGCAGATTCGCCAACAGGTTCTCAGTGGAAAAATTCAAGGGGGCGTGCGCCTGCCGTCAACCCGGACCTTGAGCAAAGAGCTCGCACTGTCGCGGATCACCATCCTCAATGCCTTCGATCAGCTGATTGCCGAAGGTTTTCTGGCGTCACGGACCGGGGCCGGTACCTATGTCGGCAATGAGTGGGAAAACCGTGGAATGGCCGACGATGAACGGCAGCGCCAGCCTCCCCGCCTGTCCGATCTGAGCCAGTCCATGCTGTCGTTGCGCAGCGATCATTTTCGAGGAGTTAGCTATGCCGACTGGGATCCGGCAAGCCCTACCTCGTTCCTGCCCAGCCACAGCACTTACGACGCGTTCCCGCAACACATCTGGAAGCGCCTGATGAACCGCCACCTGCACAAGCCGACCAAGGCCATGCTCGGCTATGGCGAACTGCAAGGCTTGCTGGCTCTGCGCAAGGCGATTGCCGAATACGTCTTTGATGCCCGAGGCATCGACTGCAGTGCCGAGCAAGTGGTCATCGTTTCCGGCGCCCAACAGGCCTTTAACCTGCTGGGCATGCTGTTGCTCAATCCACAGGACAGCGTGTGGATGGAGGATCCGGGGCATATCGCGGCGCGAATCGCGCTCCAGGCCCAGGGTGGTCTGGTGGTCCCGCTGCGTATCGACGAACAGGGGATCGACATCCAGCAAGGCCTGGCTCAGTGCCCTGACGCCCGCCTGGTGTTTACCACGCCGTCTCGCCAGCATCCCCTGGGCGTCACCATGAGTTATGCGCGGCGCCAGGAACTCATCGACTGGGCTGCGCACAACCAAAGCTGGATCATCGAGGACGACTGCGACAGTGAGTTTCACTACAACGGCCGCCCCCTGCCTGCGCTCTATGCGATGGATCAATGGGCTCGGGTGATCTATGTCGGAACGTTCAGCAAAGTGCTCTTCCCCTCGCTACGACTGGGTTACGTGATACTGCCGCAGGCCTTGATCGAACCCTTCTGTACCTTGCGGGCGGTCATGGATCGCAGCCCGCCCACGCTGCTCCAGGCCGTGACGGCAGACTTCATGCGCGAAGGCCACTTCCTTGGGCACATCCGCCGTATGCGTGCGCTGTACCAGGCTCGCCAGAAAGCACTGGTCGAGCAGCTGCAGCAACGGCTGGGCGGTTTCTTCAAGATCACCCCGGTGGAAGCCGGCATGCACCTGATCGCCTGGTTGCCAGCGGAGCTGGATGACGATGCCATCGCCAAGGAACTGGCCCGGCACAACATTCACACCTATGCCCTGAGCGACTACTGCCTTGAGCATGTCCTGCCACCGGCCCTGTTGATCGGCTTTGCCGGCACGCCTGAAAGCCAGGCCGAGGAGCGCGTCGAAGCACTGGCCCAGGCCTTGTCCGACATGGGCTACCTGCAGCAGGCCACTTGAGGCAAGGCAAGTGGTCTTATGATTTAACTGATAATGGATCTATCGAGAGTTCCTGACTGGCGCGATAAAGGCTGCGCCGGCAGACCCGGCGTCTGAACCAG
This sequence comes from Pseudomonas helvetica, assembly GCF_039908645.1. Lineage (NCBI taxonomy): Bacteria > Pseudomonadati > Pseudomonadota > Gammaproteobacteria > Pseudomonadales > Pseudomonadaceae > Pseudomonas > Pseudomonas helvetica. The sequence goes on along the minus strand of NZ_CP150917.1, from coordinate 2,431,036 downwards.
GAATGACTCGAATGAACAATAAGATCCAGGAACGATTCCATGCCTTGCTCAGCCATAAGGCTGTCGAGGCCGGGGCACCTCCCGCACTGACTGAAGCACTGGCCCGCCAGTTGCTCGACCGACTTGGGCAGGTGCGCCTGTTTGCCCATGCCTACCCCTTGCTGACCAACCTCACCCATGGCCGCGTCACGCCTGCCGACCTGCTGGACTTCGCCTATCGCCACGAGTTGCAGGGGCTGAGCCTGCACTTGCTCGACGGTGAGGAAAACAGCCTGAGTCAAATGACACCCGCGCAACTTCGAGCGTTTGCCGAGAAGGCCCATGCGCTCGCACTGGATGTGCACCTGGAAATCAGCAGCACCCTGAAAAAAGATGTCGATCAGGTTATCGGTATTGCCAAGGCCCTCGGGGTGCGCAACATCCGTGTTTACTCGCGCTACGAGGGAACGCTGTCACGGGTCATGGACGTGATCGAATCAGACCTGCATTACCTCGCGCAGCAAGCTGACGAGCACGATCTGTTCTTCGACTTCGAGCAGCATGAAGAACTCAAGAGTGCCGAAATCGCGCACCTGCTGAACCGCCTCGACCATCCTCGACTGCATGCCTTGTTCGACTTCGGCAACATGATCAACGCCTGCGAACAGCCCCTGCCGGCGCTCCGTACCCTGGCGCCGCACATACGCCAGACCCACCTCAAGGGCGTGCGCATCGTCCCCGAGCAAAACGGCTTCGGCCATTACGGCGTGCTGCAGGGCTGTGACGAAGATGACCTGCCCAGCGCACGCATGTTGTTCGAATTGCTGATGCTCGGCGAATCAACCCCGCAAGTGATTGCATTCATCCTCGAGCAGGAAAACCACTACGTCGCCCCGGCATTCCGCCAGACCTTCGAGGCCGCCGACCCGTTCATTGCCTATCGGGAAATGAGTGAAACGCCGCTGCCAGTCGGCTACTCGCTGGAGCGAATGCTGGCCGATGAACACCGCTGGGCGAACAACCAGGTTGCCTATGTTCGAGGTCTGCTGGCCGAGTTCCGGACCCTGGCCGAACTGACCCTGGATAACCGCGCAAACGCCTGAACCTGACGTTACTACCCGATTACGCCTGGAGAACAATAATGACAACTCGTGACAAGGCCAAATGGCTCAGATTCCTGATTCTCATCCTCGGTGGCGGCACCATCTACAAGCTGGCGAACCTCAAGGACGCCTTCTATGTGCCGATGCAAACGTTCATGGGATTGACCCATACTGAAATCGGCTTGCTGCTGAGCGCCAACGCCATTATCGCCACTGCGCTGTTTGTCGTCGGCGGCCTGCTGGCGGACCGGTACGACACACGCAAGCTGATTCCCATCGGCCTGCTCGGCACCGGCAGCCTGGGGCTCTACCTCGCGACCTTCCCGCCCTTCAGCAACCTGTTGATCGTGTTCAGCCTGTTGGCCGTCTGCGCCGATTGCATCTTTTGGCCTTCACTGCTCAAGGCCATCCGCAACCTGGGTGACGATCAGGAGCAGGGTCGGTTGTTCGGTCTTCTGGAAGGCGGGCGTGGGGTCATTGATACCCTGGTCGCCTTTTCTGCGCTGGGCGTCTTCGTCGCCATGGGCTCCGGTGAGGCCGGTCTGAAATCGGCGATCCTGTTTTACTCGGTCATCGACATTCTTGCCGGCACCCTGACCTGGTTCCTGCTCAAGGGCGGCACCGCGCAGTCGAGCGCCAAGCCGAAGAACGGTCCGTCGAACCTGCTCGAGGCCATCAAGGTCCCGGGTATCTGGCTGGTCAGCCTCAACGTGTTCATGGTCTACATCGTCTACTGCGGCCTGACCTATTTCATTCCCTACCTCAAGGACATGTACGAACTGCCCGTGGCACTGGTGGGCGCCTACGGCATCATCAATCAGTACTTTCTCAAGATCCTCGGCGGGCCTGCCGGAGGCTTCATTGCCGACAAACAGTTCAAGAGCACCAGCCGCTATCTGAAATGGGCGTTCCTGGCTTTGCTGCCGCTGATGGGCGTGATCATGCTTATCCCGAAAAGCCCGAGTTTCATCTACGCGGGCATGGCCGCCACCCTCTCCTTCGCGCTGATAGTTTTTTCCATGCGCGGTGTGTTCTGGGCGCCCATGGGTGAAATCGGCATTCCCCAGCACATCACCGGCTCAGCCTTCGGTATTGGTTGTCTGATCGGCTATGCGCCAGGCATGTTCGCCTACGTCATCTATGGTGCAATCCTCGACCATTTCCCCGGCCAGCAAGGCTACAACTATGTCTTCAGTTTGATGAGCGTATTGGCCATTCTTGGGTTCATGGTGTCCAGCCTGCTGTATCAGGCTGTCCGCAATAACGCCACGACCACCGGCGAAGTCAGCGCAGCGCGAACCTGAACATCGGCGCGGTTAGCGGAAACCGGGCCGTAGTGCCTCGTCCTGAAACAGGTGCTGCATGGGCAGCGGATCGCCCCTGCAGCAACCTCGTTATCCACGTGAGTATTCACGTCGCGGCCGGAAGCTATCCGGACGGTCACGCTGACGCCACGCGGTCTACCGACCACGATGATCGATCAACTCAAACGAGCTTCTGCCCGATCCACACCCGCTTATTTCGCCGAGGGTAGAGACAGGTGCGCAATGGCAGCTTGAGCCATTTCAATCTCGGCGATGGCATCTTCAGCATGGTCGGGCTTGACCCAATTAAACTCGGGGTCACTAATGATTGCGCGAATTGACTTCCTGCACAGCTCGTCGGCTGCCACGCCTTGTCGCCCAGCGACGGCCATTACCGTTTTAAGCGCTATCTCAAGCGCTACCACTCGATCTTCGCTCATGACACGCAACCCTCTGTGTAGAGCATTAAGCGTAGATCAATCCCAAGGTCAATGAATCATGCTCCCTGGGGCCGAAAACGAGAAAAGCCCTGCACGCGTAAACCTGCAGGGCTTTTTGGTCATGCTGATCTTACATTAAGCCGGAAAGGACTTCACTGGCCGCATGTCCTCTCGCCTGAAAGTACGCTCAAGCGTTCAACCCTCACCGGATCAACAAGCATATACAATGCGCATGAGCACATTACAAACTGGTGCCCAAAACACAAAAAGGAAGATGTGTGTTATTCCGAATCTGAACGCCACACGTTCAGTGATAGTGCTGATGCCTGGCACCCTCTCTCATTCATGCACATCTCTGACACGTTCTCGTCCCCCAGCATGAGTAAGACAATGCTTCGCTCCAACACCCGATGGTTATGGCTTTACTTCCCGATGAGCTGGATTGCCGTAGGGGGTGTGCTTCTGCACATCGTTTTCTACGACTGGACCCTTCTGACGCCCAAGGATGTCGGCGGTACCCTGTTCGGCGGTGCCATGTCCACCCAACTGTTTCTCAGCGGCTGGGCCGTTGCCACCCTCGGCCTGATAGTGGCCATCCTGCTACGGCTGCCGGGGTCGATTCTCGCCTGGATCACCGCCGGGCTTGTGCCGCTGTGCATCGGTGGCTGGTGGCAATTGAACTACCCGGACGATGCCAACGGCAATCTGCTTTACAGCCCCGTACAGGCCGATATCACGATTGCCATGCTGATCGGTGCAGCGATCCTGGCCAGCGGTTTGTATGCCCGTTCCAGGGCAAAAACGGCGTCCAGAAACGCGTCACTCTCCGGGCTGAAAATATTCGGGAAAACCGTGGCTGCAGCAACGTTGAGCGCATTTTTTATAGCCGTGCCACTGACCTTCCTCAAGCAGCAGGCATTGCCCTATTGCGCCTTCAGCAAGGAAGGTCAGCAGTTGTCGGTCTGTTTGAGCAAGGAGGATGTACATACGATTGTGGAATAAACACGCTGATGCCTACTGGCTAGACGTTTACGTGACCAGAGTAAAACATGCCCCCGAGCTCCATGTTCAACGTCTGGCGTCAATCAGTAGATCGGATGGCATGTACCTGATGGCTTTCGCAATGCGCAAACAATATGGCGAACGTGACACAGCTCGATCAGTCGCTTCATGGCGAAGAAACTTACGTCTGCGGCGATACGGGAGACACCAAAGTGGGTAAGCGCCCGTAGCGTGGACCAATCCCCCTGAAACAGTACGACTAGAGGAAAGATCCATGAGTTAAGGACAGGAAAGATCTGTTTTTCGACCAACTCATGATTTTTTGAACCTCAAGTAGCGAGGGCATGAAAAATCGGTAGGTACTTCAGTCCTTCCTTAGAGCGCACTAAACAACGCAAATACACCCACCACGGCCCACAGCACTGACACATACTGCATGGGCACATAAAACAACGTGTGTTTCTTGCGAAAGATCACTTCGCCACCCGTGTTTTTATCTATGTAGGTTTTGCCCGGCTGGTTATTCAGCTTGTGGCCAATATAGGCGTTGACGGCCGCACCAACCAATAGACCGACTCCCAGCCCAAGCCCATTGAAGAGCCCAGCGAAAGGCACAATGCAGAGCAGCGGGATAAGAATCGAAAGAACACCCCAGCCTTGCCAAATAATAAAAAACATAACACGTCCCTGGTTAATTTTTGAGGCGCGCAATCTAACAAAAAAGTGGCGCCGCGGCAATAACTTGAAATCAATTACCAGCAACATGATGAATCATGCGAACAAAGGCCCTGATTAACGAATAAAACGTGTCATTCGACAATCGCCCCCCCGTCAACCGGGCCTCGTTTATTTCACTGTCAACGTCTATTTCGACGGATGTATTTTTACCGAACGCCTTGTCAGGGCATAAGCCTGATGGCTCAGTAGTTGACGCAGAGTGAATTAGCCCTCGGGTACACAGTGTCGTCAAGCCTGATCACGCCGTCACGAACCAATGAAAGAGCCGCAGCAACCAGGGAGGGTCTGAAGTAGTCATGTATTTCTGGCTGACTCCAGCCTCTGCCGATCTTGAACGCGGCGAATCAATCAAAGACGATCAGGTCACTCGCTCATTTCTGTGTTTTTAGCCACTGCGAGCACCTCGCGGCAACCATTCCCCACATTACAGGCGCACCTCTCTCGCACTCGTCAGTAAATATCTACGCGCCATCCACAAGTTCGACAGCGCAAACGGTGTCACCCCTTTTAGATGTACGTCACCCGCGCAGCTCTATGGCTGCTCGTACAGGCAGGCTTAACCGCGAATGCGGCGCTCAGTGAACTCATAATCTTCCTGGCAATCGCCGGAAGGGTCTGACGCCACATTCACGTAATGCACCGTGTCGGCATCGATCAACTTGTAGGTGTAGACATCTGGCAAACGCACTCCATCAGTTCTCAATTCGTTCTTGCCATTGGCGGCCGACCAGCGGCCATGTTCGGTTTGAATCGGCTGGGTCTGCTGGGCATCCCGGAAAAAGGTGATGGTGAAGCTGCCGTCGGGCTTGAAGTCATTGTTCCAGGATAGGAACTGGCATTTGCCGTTTTCTGCCCGCAGACCTTTCCACGAACCAATCAAGGATGGATCGTTGACCGGCTTGTTGGCGGCGCAGCCACCTAACGTTGCAGCCAGGACGATAAGGCTCAGGGAGAAATTCCGTTTCACGTAGTGCTTCCTTCTTCAAATGGATTCTGTGTGTTGCGATGGCCCAGCGTTGACTTAAATCGGTCTCAAAGGCCCGGTACGCTCGCGACGGGAATACGCGTTTCTGACTGAGTGACATCGTAGACTTGCTGTTCACAGCGGTCATCCACAAACTGAAACTCCACCAGATAGACCTTGCTTCGTTCCGGTGTGAAAGTGCTTCTGACCGGGCCACATCGGTAGCGACTGCCAATGCTCTCGCCACTGGCGTAACCTGATACCACGAACGGTTGATCGGCGTCGGCTTGTACTTCCAACTGCGGGAAGTGCTTCAAAGTGGCGCTGTGGACCGTTTCGTTAAGCGTGGCAATCCAGCCAAACACCTTGCCCCGGCCAGTATCCGCAACAGTTCCCTGCACATCCATTCGCTGGTCAGGATCCGTTGCGCGCCTGATCGAAAACTCGACTGGGAAGGTGGCACCCGACGCTTTCATGATGACCTTGGCGTGTTGCGTATCGACGGTCACTTTGTCCTGGTGCAGTTGGATGCCGTTATTGAGCAAACTGGGGGAAGAGTCTCTGACGTTGGATTTACACCCTGGCAACGTCAGAATCAGGCTCAACATCAGCAGTAAAGTTTTTTTCATGAACACTCCATGTACATCATTAAAAATTACTTGCCGCCCGACTGGGGTGTCTCAGGAGCAGACAACGTTGCCTGTTCCTTTTGCACTTCATCAGCAGCCGTGAGAAGAAGGGACCGCATTTAATATTCTACGATGCCGACAGACATGACGTCTATTTCACGTTGATCACCACTGTCGATGCGAGCATATCCCCCAATCTTTTCCGGGATCCAAAAAATATGAACATCCAGTCTATTAAGGACAGAGAAAACTTCAGGAAATTACGATTAAATGATTGAAGGTAACTGCACCCTAAAAGACTAAACTCATCAACAGCTGAAATCTTCATCATTTTTTTGCCAATGCTTTGACCATCCCAGATAGCGTCAGAAAACAAAAAATATCCGCCGCCGAATACCATACCCGAGAGAGAGGCAATACTGTACAGGCCTACAAAGCTCAAAACCATGATGTTGACAGACATCAGAAAGAGGACGATGACTGAGTCAATGATCTGAGCAGCTAATCGACGGATTAGACTGGCCAAATCGGGAGAGTGTTGCTGTGCGCGCCCATCCATTCTGAACTCCATGTTATCTCTTGACTGCCAGATCATTGTAATAAATAACTGAAAAGCAGGCAGATTTATTTTTGATGCGCCTGACAGGACTATAACCTTACTCACGCATAAAAAATAAATCCATCCCCTTTTAGGTCCCTTTTAGGTCCTAGCCCATAGAAATCATTGAACACCACTATATGGATCACCAACAGAATCTCCGAACTCAGCTATTGCACCTCTAATTTCCTCAGCAACCTCCAACGATAAGACTTTAAAATCCTGAGCCAATATAAAATTAAAAAACCCCACAAGACCAAGTCTTGCAGTGATAGCGATAGCACCTTCAACAATTTCTAAATCACTGCCATCCCAGTACGATATTAAAATACTCTCCAAGTCACTTCTCAAGGAGTCACATAAAATCGTATACGTATGCCACTGACGATCACTAAGCTCAAGTAGAACATTTACAACATCGAATTTATTACACTTAGTATCCGCGCCACTTTCAACAATCCCTAAAAACTCAATATACAACTCACCCTCTGACATAGAGTCTGGCAAAGAGCAGTAATACGAAAAATCTTTCATTTCTAAAAACCCGCAGAAATTTAAAAGGGAGCGGATTTATTTTCGATGCGCCTGACAGAACTATCACCTTACTCACGCATAAAAAATAAATCCGTCCCCTTTTAGATGTTCACAGCGCTAGGTCAGGCGGCTGATCTGCCGCCTGACGGGCGAAGCCCCCCCGTTCGCCGTGACTGCGAACGGTTGCTCGACCGGCTGAGCCCACGCATTCATCTGCCGATCAGCATCTACCTAATCAAGCACCAGGATCCGCGACTGGCCTATTGCAATGAGGCGGCGCGGATCAGTTGAGCAGTGCGCCACTCGATCCAGTGAACCGAAGTTCCAGGTGCTGGCACACGTGCGTCGGCTGCGTCTTTCAGGATCTAATCATCAGTCATCACGTTTACTTGACCAACACTTTATCGATTTCCTGAACCAGGGACCTTGGTGCGGGCGTATCGGCATACACCTGAGCCATCTCCATTGGGTCGACCATTGGCGTGGTCACCCCGTCGAAGGAAAAACCGCCGACCACATAACGTGTGAAGGTCGGCGACGCCGGGTCTTCGTCGACCTGCCAATACCCGTCATACCGTGTCGCCAGGTACTCGCCGATGTAGTAACCGATACGGGTAATGAACCAGACCCGGTTGGCCTCGCTGATCACTGCACTTCGAAAACCGCTGTCCAATTGGGCCAAAAATTTCCCGGGAGTGTTCAGGACCTCGTGAGGTTGTTCAAACCCCAGGCTGGTGCAGAACTCATGGAGCACCGGCAGGCGCTCGGACTTGAATGCTGCAAAACCAGCCTTGCGACGCGCCAGCAATTGCTCGTCTGCCCCTTCAAAATTGTCCATCCAGCCCTCATCAATCAATTATGAATAAGCACATCAATTTTATTTTAACCGAAAAGGGGACGGATTTATTTTCGATGCGCCTGACAGGACTATCACCTTACTCACGCTGTCTAGTCCTGAAATAGGTTTACACCTGTTTCACTTCAACGCCCGGTTGCGCTTGTAATAAGCCTGACGGGAAATCCCCATGAACTGGCAAGCCCGACTAATGCTCAGGTCTTGGATCTGCCCTTGGGAGAGGACTTGCCGGATCGCTTTTTTACGACAGAAACACCGAAGTCGTTCTTCAAAACATCAACGACAGCTTCGAAAAACTGAGCTTTCTGGTTGGCTTGGGCCAGCTTTTCTTCAAGCTCTTTGATTCGCTGTTCGGGTGTCAGTGGTTTATCGGGCTCATCCATGGAACGGGGTCTCTTGGAGCGAATGGACGCGCCTTGACTCCAGTCCTGCCGACCATGCCTGCGTAACCAGTTCAGTACGGTCGATTTACCCTGAATGCCATAGCGCTCTTGAGCCTCTTTATAACTCAACTCGCCTTTTTCGACCTGATCGACGACCGACAATTTAAAGGTCCGCGTGTAGTCACGCTGACTGCGCCTTTTTCCTGTATTCATTACTCCCTCCTGAGAATGGGTCAGAAGGTGTAAACCTTATTCAGGACGAGACATCGGCAAGGGTTGAGGTACGGAGGAATGGGCACCCGAAGAAGGTTAAGTAAGTGCCATTCAAATCCGTCCCCTTTAGGTCTTACTTTAAGCATTCAACACTGTAAAGCTTACATCACCGGACTTCAAAAATTCTTGAAAACAAGAAATAACGATATCTATATTTCTTGTGACAAAACTCGCCGGATAGTAATCGCCCAGAACATCAACCAGTTTTGCTCCAGTCGACGCATTATTAAGAGTACGCACAACATGCTCACCATCATCAAGGTATTGGTTCAGCATCAGAATATAATTTCCAGAATCAGCATAAAGATTGATTTCGTAAGGTCCGACTTCAGGCGCCGGGGAAATAGACAACGAAGCGACGCCGTCGACTTTACTATATTTACATATAATGGACCTTACATCTTCCATGGTCGGCTGATCAATGAGAGGGATTTGCGATCTGCCATGCTCAGGACTAAGGGTATACCCTCCGATGATCATCTATTTTTTCTCCTTAATAGACTTCATACCTGACTCCCAGTAATCACGAAAAGGGGACGGATTTATTTTCGATGCGCCTGACAGGACTATCACCTTACTCACGCATAAAAAATAAATCCGTCCCCTTTTAGGTCCATTGCTGATTTCTCAGTAAGCCAAGGCGACTCAAAATCAATTTTTTTAAATTCTCCTCTGGATTAAATTCAAGACATTTTTTAAGATCCGCAACGGCAGCCCTATCATCACCCAACTCGTGAAAAACATCAGACCGATTATAGTAGGTCCATGGGTAGTTTGGATTCAATTCGATAGCTTTAGCAAAATACCTGAGCGCATCTGAAAACCGCTTCAACTCTAAATAGATTGTAGCCACAGTGCTATAAGCTGACGCATCAGCATACCCAAGAGCAAAAGCTCGCTCCAGATCACTGAGCGCCATATCGGACCTCTTCAGCATCGCATACACTGTACCACGATCAGCATATGCCAAAGCATTGTCTGGGTCGACTTGAATGACATCCCCGTATAAACCAAGTGCATCATCCGCCCGACCCTGGGACAGGAATAGTCTCGCCCTCATACAAAAAACCGATAGATCAATCTTCTTTTCACTCATACAACTGTTCCTCGATGACTCTCATATTTTTTTTGCATTAGCACTCACCTTTTCAATTAGACTCGATAAATAAGCTTCCATGACATCGAAGCGGATCGCCGTCGCATACGGGCGTTTGGGGTCTTGCCGTGAACACGCCCTAATCGAAGATGGAATATCCTCCCTTAGCCACAACTCCTTATATTGAAATATAGCATATGAAGTTCCTTCGATCTCCTCCACGACCATATGACCGCGCCAAGCATTTTCATACAATTCCCCAGAAATTGATTTAACAAATAAAATAGCCTGATCCCCCACAATCAAAGCCATATCTCCCCATGTCCCACCAGATCGAACGAACTCAACCTCTGAACCAAGGAAGGTGCTATCAATCCCTTTCCCTGTCGTATATATTTTTTCAATTTTCGCCCGTAATACTTGCGGGCGCGGCGCATCAACAATCTTGACAAAAACAAGATCATATCTCGCCACTTTCTCAGATAAAAATCCTAATTCCTCGCTCACTTTTGTGGCCTCCACTGCGTCCCAACCTGCTCAAGCTTGGGTATATAAATCATCATAACTCCGGAATTTTCCGGGATCGGTATGTCAAGTCTACTTGGAAAGGTGGCGCAATTAAAATAGCAACCGACGGCTGCAGCTACTGCTCCACCATTTATACACGAAAAGGGGACGGATTTATTTTCGATGAGCCTGACAGGACTATCACCTTGCTAACGCATATAAAATAAATCCGTCCCCTTTTAGACCGTAAATTCAAATAAACCCCTTTCCTTCAATATATGCCCACTAGACCAGCCCCAAGATCGGCTTGATCTGCTCATTCATTTGTACAAAAATTTCATAGGACATGTTCGGGTCATCATTGAGAATTAAATAGACCCCACCCATCAGCGGTACCGCCATACGACACTTGCCTTCCAATCGTGCAATTACTTCATCAGGGCCATAGCCTAGAGCACGCTGACAAAGGGCTGCATCCCAGAACTGGGCAGGATATAGCGTATAAATATTGTTGCGCCCATCAATATCTAAAGTTTTGTCCTCACGCAACTGATTATAAACCGCATTGTCATCGTTCAACCCTCCTTGATAATACAAACCATACAGATCATAGGATACATGAGCTCTATATCCCTTGAACGCCTCAATCACTTTTGGTAAGTGCTCATTCACAACAAGTTTATAATCAACAGCCTTGTTTGATATCTTAAATCCAAACCGCAAGTGTTCGTCATAGGAGGCCCTATCTTCATATATGTATCGATCACCACGATACGCATAGCCCCCCACACACCGGAGGCCTCTGATGGGAAGTTTAACTGTATAGGTAGCAACTAACCCGTCGCCGCAACTCGGGGTAGCCGGAAGCTCAAGACCCGCAAACCCTAAAGGAGCACCAATCCGAGACATCCTATCCATGATTTCAGCATGTCGCTGATTTATAGATAGAGTTTTATCAGGACACGTATAAAACCATAGTTCTATATCTGCTGCACTCATGGGGTTCTTGTCCTAGTACTAACAATGCTATCGAAACCACTGGACCGAATGAAAGCTTTAGCCTGCGCCTCAACTTTTTTGTTCCAATTTAAAAGGGGATGGATTTATTTTCGATGCACCTGACAGGACTATCACCTTACTCACGCATATAAAATAAATCCGTCCCCTTTTAGGTTATTCAAATCCGCCCCCCCTTTTAGGTCAATACTTTCTTTGCTGACCAAAGAAGCCCGTCGCCTCGCTCTCTAACGCCGCTCCTGTCGCTTTTGCACCTAGTGGTAAATCTTAATCAATAGACTCTATTTGAAACACCAAAGTAGAAAAGTCTATTGCTTCAGTACCTCCACTACACTCCAAATTTATTATGCGACCCTCCTCACTGATTACCATCCCTGCATTTCCAACCCAGGCCTGAACAATATCGTTCACACGCCATACATTCCAAATTTTTAATTCGCAATCTGTTTTGGATAGCACCGAAAAAAAAACAGACTCCGGGCTAGTATCTTCCCATAGAATAATTTCAGAGTGACGTTGGTCATTTACCTCCAGTTCACCTTTTACTACTTTTAAACGTAAACCAGCTACAGGCTGCATGGATGACTTCAATCTTCGAGCCAAAAAATTGCTTCGACCTGATTTAATTTTTTTTTGAAAGATCGGGTACACAAGACGCTCACCTACTTGAACAGGTGCCCCTCGTGTACGTTGAAAAGCTGAAGAAAGCGTTTCTGTCATTTCTTAGTATCCTGGCTTTCTGTATGGATCGACAGCGGAGTGGTCTTGCGGCCAACGAGGAACAAAGTCTTTACCACCATCCCGAGCAGGAATGGGCTCGTGACTCAGCTCCATAGACTCAATACCCCCTTTATCTGCGTTGTATCGCTGAGGTGCGAGTCCTTTACTCATGCGATCCAGATTCTCTGGACCATATGTATTTGCCGCGTTGGGAGCAGCAGCCTCGTTTTTCCAAAACCTAGACCGAACAGCAGACCAGGAGGGGTCGTTGCCTTTAGCCGTTTGATTATAAACATCATCACCAACCTTCCATCCACTCTTCACTGGAGGGTTGTCGATCTGACCAGATGCTTTTGCACCATCGAAACTCGCATCGTTAGCCGCAGACTTACCAATACCTACAACTCCAGTTTCTCCAGAAACCAAACCGGATGGAGTTGCTTTTGCACCAACCTCTGCCGTTTCTCCTACACTCTTTGCCACTAGCCCGCTACTAAAGTCCCCAACGTCACCTGCAACCTGCCCATTAAAAACCATCGTTTTTGAAGTATAGTCTCCAGAAAGCTTTACGCTATACGGACCTTGAGAACTGTACCATGGAGGCGTCCCGATCGGAGCTTTTACGGGGGAAGCAGCCTCTGCCGCATCTGCTGCCCATTTTGCACCAAGCTGCTCCACCTCTGCTGCAGCTTGCCTCTTCGCAAACACCCCCAAAACAGCGTCAACGACAATTTTACCCGGTTTCACCCCCGCCATCGAAAGAAGAAAATCATCAAAAGCGCTTACCGTCCCCACCCCCTTCCCAGCCACAACCGATAACCGTTCAGCAGCATCACCTACAACAGAATCGAACTGGCGCGGAATTTCATTGGAGTACTGGCTCGTCTGAGCCTGGCCGTATTGCTTCCACTGTTCATAGACCGTTACTTCTCCATAGGAGCCAAACACATTGAACAACGCGGAGTCCTTGAGCTGCGCCGGGGTAGAGTTGAATGCATACACCGGTGCACCATCGGCCACAATCTGACGACCGTTGCTCCAGGTCAGCGGAATTTTTTGAGCGGCCAGTTTAGTAACCACGTCATAGGCAACGCCCATGTCCATCGCAAACCCTTCGGACTCAGTATCGTTTCCGCTGGCCCGCTGCACCAATGCTTTCAAACGAACACGGTCAACCGCATCCACCTGTGCGCCACTGGCAATCAACAGGAGGTCTTCCCATCGAGCACCCGACTCAGTAACTTTGTTTTTTTCCAGTTCTGCTGCCTTTTCCTTCAGCAGAGGAATTTCCTGATCTGGGTGTAATCGGCGGTTAAAAGCGTCTACCCCAGCCGCGCTATTACCCGCAACAACAGCCCCTGTTATCCCATTACTCGTCCCCACTGATGCGCCCAATCCTGCAGCGATCATGGTTATCAACGCATCCTGATCCTTGTCTTTGATTTCGCTTTTACCCACGGTATCAGCGATAGCAGGCATCAATGCAGCCGAAGCGCCTGCCCCCAAAGCACCGCTTGTGGCACTGCCACTCGACAACCCCATCGCAGCACCCGCCAATGCATGCAACAGCACCCGCGCAGCACCACCTTCAGCCCAGGCGGCTCTAGTTGCGTCATCCGTCGCATTGCGTTTCTGCGTCTCTGCATAGTCGCCAATCTTATTGAAGGTATCCGCCGCCGTGGTATTGGCCACGATCCCCACCGCTGTCGCGCCTCCCGCCCCACCCAATCCAGCAGCGATCAGGCCCGTGGCAATATCGGCCATAAGCCGCTTGTCGCCACCAATGTTCCAACTGGCCGCATCTGCCGCAGCCGCGTTCGCGGCCGCTAGCTGCGCATCCGACATCCCCTCTTTCGACTCTTTCGCCTCTTTTACCAGATTATTCGCAGCATCCGACTTGGCTTTGGCCACCGCGCCTACGATGCCGGTGGCCAGTTGCACGGTGCTTTGAATAAGGTCGATTCGCTCCTGCATCGCCTTCTGGTCAGGCTTGTCCAGCTTCTGATTGGCGTTCGCGGTATCGCGATTGAGTCCGACCAGATCATTCGCGCCCTCGGCGCTACGCACGACTATCGTGCCTTCGCTGACCGCACTGCGTGTGCTGCTGTGGTCCGAGTCGCTCAGCGACAGCGGAATGCTACCCCCCAGCGTCGACCCGGATTTACTGCTATAGGACACGCTCAAGCCAGCCGACTGACTCGTGATCTCGCTGACGTTTTTAATGTCACTGACAATCAACCGATTCGTGTCCAGCAGGTTCTTGTCCGCAGACGCCTCACTGGCAATCACCGCGCCTTGCAGCGTGGTCTTGTCGCCGACATGAATGTTGTAACCACCCGCCCCGGCGAACAGCCCGCTCTGATCCGTCACGGCCTCGTAGTTGCTGTTCATGTTGCCGGCGGCCAGGCTGGCGGAAGCCGTCACGGGCGAGCCGTAGCAGAACGGCGGAATGCAAATGCTCCCACCGAAACCGGCACTGCCCTGCTCGCTCTTCTGGGTCTCGCTGTCTTGGCGCGAGGTGATAGTGAGGTTGCCGCCAATATCCGCCTTGATGCTCTGCGCCCGGACCTGCGCGCCAGCCAGGGTGGTGTCCTGTCCACTGCGCAGGACCAGCGAGCCGGTATCCAGCGTGCTGTTGACCTGGGTGACCGAATCGCCGGTGCCCATGCTCTTGGCGATGGACGCGCCCAGGTCGAGGGTGAAGCCATTCTGTTCGCCGATATTGAAACTGACACCAATGGCGGTTCTGTCGTTATTGCTGTCGTTGGCCCACTTCGCGGTGCTCTGCGCGCTTTCCAGGGTGATGTTGTTCTTCGCCTGCAACAGCGTATCGGCCGCTTTCAGGCTACTGCCGATGACATGAATATCGCCCGCCATTCCCGGCGCGCTGCCATCGGCGATGATCGTCAGGGTTTTACCGGCCGTGAGCGAGCTTTGCTTGGCGGTCTGGCTGTCGTATTCGCTGGTGCTGGTGTTGTGGGTGCTCGCCAGTTCGGTGCCGATCTTGATCAACGAGCCATTGCTGCCGGAACCGCCTTTCTTATCCGCATAGCCCGACCGACCATCGTAGGCATCCGACGACGCGCCCCCCAGGTTGTAACCCGCCAACGCCGCCTGCGCCCACTTCACCGCCTTGAGTCGAGGATCATCCGCGCTGTTCGCGGCTTTGATCGCGCTACGCATGGTGTTGATGCTATCGATCACCATGCCGCCCACCACTCGCCCCACCGCCAGGCTGCGGCTCTCGTCGGTGCTGTTCTGACTCGCGCTTGCCATACCGGCGGCGAGGGTCACATTGGCACCGGTCAGGCTCATGCTCTGGGTGCTGACCAGGTCGCTGGCGGTCACCCCGAGCGTGCGACCAGCGTTGAGCGACACATTGCCGGCACTGGAACCGAGGGTGCTGCCGGTCAAGGTGGTTTCCGAGGAGTCACCGGTATGGTTCTGGCTGCTGGTGGACAAATGCTGGTTGCCGGTCATGTCATCGAGGCCCAGCTTGTTCCCCGTCAACACGCCGGTGAAGTCGTGGTTCTTTTCCTTGTGCAGTTCGTCGCGACTGAAGGTGTTTTGCGCCGCGTCGATCTGCAGGTCGCGCCCCGCGCTCACCGAGAGGTCCGCGGTGCTCACCAGTGACGAGCCGCGCACCAGCCCGTCTGACCGAAAGGGGACGGATTCTGAGAAAACCCTGCTTTTTCTTACAACAAATCAAGACGTTAGGAATTGAAGAGACCTGCACGGGTCGGCAGCTTGTATTGCACCACACAAAAACGAGATCCCGATCCCATGCAGGCCATCCGATTTTTACACGGCGCGCTCGCGCAAGCACTTCCCGCTGTCCATTCTCGCCGTCTGAAAACGTTGATGTGTTGTGTCGGCGCATTGCTCCAAGGTCGTCGGCTCACTCTGACAGGACTTGGGCGTTTCATGCCGGGCCGGGCCTATCCCAAACATGCCATCAAACGAGTGGATCGGCTGCTGGGCAATCACCATCTACAGGCGGAACGCTCGCTGTTTTACTGGCACAGCGGGCGCGGCTCAAACTCTCGAAAAACCTTGGAGAGACTTGAGCACGCGTTACGAGACGAGGTATGTCAACAGGCGCAAGTTTTGGAGTAGATTTGTGGGGATTCCTCAGAATCCGCCCCCTTTTAGGTCACCATCGTCTGGGGATCCTTCCTATTGGCCATGACTGAGCAACTGGTCGAGCTGCTGAAAGAAGCACGACGCAGGCGTAGTAGATCTAATGCTGGGGCCAGCAGCTAAAAGGCTATACCGCACAAAACAGCCTCAGATTAGGGTTCTGACAAAACCAAAAGCACAGCTTCAAAAATACCTGTTCCATCATCAATAGCTGATGATGCCTCATATATTGCTTCCGCCGCTGCCATAAGAGAATCTTCTCCGCCGGCTAAGGACAGCGTCGATACAGCCCGCGCCTGGCTAAACAGTTGAAGGGCAGCTACATCTAAGCCCTGCTCATCATCCAACCTGTCTTGCAAGTCAAAGTATTGCTCATCTAACTTTGCAGCCAAACTATCTAACTCAGATATCTGTTCAACCGTCAGTTTACCCCCGCAACGTAGTTGCTCAAGGGAGTCAACAACAATAGGCATACCTACTGAAACCGCCTGAAAAGCAAGCTCACAAGCAACCCTGACCGCACTTCGTTGCTGTTCTTGGCTAGCTGTTTTCAGCCTTTCTACAAGGCCTTTTTCAACCGTTTCTAAACGCATAATCATTGCTTAGCCTTTGGTAGTGGTTTTAATGGCATTGACACGTTGGCCCCTGTAGGCTCAATTACATTCTGACATGAAGCGCAGACTGGTCTCGTCGCACCAACATCAACAACTTTCAATCCGTTAGCACTGGCATAACTAACAATGTCGGCCTCTGCGTGACCAGTTCCAACTACTACTTTCTCGCCTTCTTGCAAACTCACTCCAGGGCGAAGATAACCACGAGGCTCGCTAGTACTGACTAGAACAGAGCGAATACCATTCGCATCCTCCACAACAGCAACACCCATAGTTATTCGGCCCTGGGAGTTTGCAGGTATTTGTGACTGAATTTCACTTACACGATTTTGGATAAGGTTCGATGGGTTCTCGTAGGCAAGACCTCGCTCTAGAGATGTGCCTGCGCCTTTTGCACCTTATCCCTGTGATCTACCCCTAAGAAGTCTAACTATATCAAAGCTCAGTTTTAGCAGATAGATAAACACTCAACACACCAGACAAACCTATCCGACCAATATAATCAACGATATATACAGAAGAACTCTCGTCCGCCTCACATATAGGCTCAGACATTTGCTCTTGTAGTCCTGCAACCTTATAGGCCTTATTAGCAATAAAACCTATTACCAACAAAATCAAAATTAAACTATTTTGCTCTACGCTTTCAGATGCAAAATTTTCTTCTGCCATCGGCCCGCTCTGCATTTCATCGGAGTCTAGGTAATATGCTAATTCATCAGCACTGAGCGCTCGATCAGACAGCCATAGCCAACATCTATTAACTGCCTCCTGACATCTTTCTTGCGTACTACTCGCCGAGTCAAGATTACGCAGGGCATAATCAAGCAACAAAAGAAAAATTGAGGCTTTCTTCACCCACACCATACTGTCAATGACCTCAAGAGTCTCTTTATTGTCCATTAACTATTCTCCCACCTTTAACCAGCACTGTTAGACGATTTGGCATTGCTGCCCCCCCCTCAGCTGTAACTCTTAGCAGAAGGGTAGGATAACGCTCACTGAACTGTTTAACCACTCCATTCAGGTCACTATTCCCAGTTAAGCCTGCACTACACTTATTGCAGATACCACTTGCATTAGAAATCTTCACATCCACAACCCGGCCATCTAATTGGACAGATGTTAGTCCTTGCCTGTCAATTTTATTAGCCACATTATTAAACAGATCTTCTTCCGCATGCCGAGTAAATAGCGGGTTGTTATAGGGCGACTTAATTACTCTTGCCTCTCCGTATAGGTCATCTAGGCTTGGCAGCCCAGAATTACGACGTAGTACTGGTGAAAGGCCTTCGATAACCTCTGATTCAAACCCAGGAATATCCGTTCTAGCGACACCTATCGTGTTTCCATCTGGCAAATTATACTTTGCTCTAGTTAAAGCCAAGTCATCTGCAGTAGCAAGTTCAAAAAACTTCGCTGTATCTTTTGCAGCAACCTCTGCCGTTTCTCCTACACTCCTTGCCCCTAGCCCGCTACTAAAGTCCCCAACGTTACCTGCAACCTGCCCCGTGAACGCATCTGCGGCCCCTTTTACATCATCTATCCCCCGCCCAGCCACAACCAACTCGTCGCCCAGCTTAGCAAGGTTGCCAATCTTCGCAAGATTGCTCACCCGGCTGACCGGAAACATGCTCGCCGCCCACTCGGCTTTATACTTGGCCTTCAACGCAGCGCTGGCGTAGGGGTCATCCTGCAGCTCGTAAAGCTTGGCGAGCCCATAGGTCTCTTGGCCCTCATTCCAAAGCCCGCTTACCAGTTCGCCAGGACGCGAAGCCATCACGACCAGACCATTGGCAATCTGATCGGAGGTATCGACGGGGTGAGTGACCAAGCTTTTGCCCAGCGAAAAGATACCTTCAGCGATACCGGCCAGCGCCTGCCCTTGGCCTACGACATCACCGCTGGCGCTGTAAAGACCGGCGCTGAGAACCTGCCGGATATTAGCCCCTTCCTTGAGATTCAAGCGCTCGTTGTAGAAATCGATCGCCTCGGTTTGCCCCGGATCGAGCTCCGCTATCGGTCTCAGGTAGCTCAGGTTAATCTTATTGTCCGCATACGCTGCGGAATGAGTGAGCTGATAATTC
The DNA here is from genome assembly GCF_039908645.1 of Pseudomonas helvetica. Classification (NCBI taxonomy): domain Bacteria; kingdom Pseudomonadati; phylum Pseudomonadota; class Gammaproteobacteria; order Pseudomonadales; family Pseudomonadaceae; genus Pseudomonas; species Pseudomonas helvetica. The sequence continues at coordinate 2,412,052 of NZ_CP150917.1, read as the reverse complement.
TGCACAAGACTCAGGGTTTCATCAGGGGTATAGGTCTTGTTGGCCGAGGTGAGAACGGGCACGTCGCCCGTCGTCGGGCCTGGGTCATAGGTGCTGCCCAGCGGTGCCAGTGCCCGCCCCAGGTATGTCAGGGTGGTTTGATCCGGCGGCAAGCCCTTGCTGCTGAGCAAGCTATGCCAGCCAGCATCGGTGTAGTAAGCCAATGCCCGGCCCAGACGGGTCTCCGCTTCTTCCACACTAATACCTGCCGCCAGCGCCAACGCAGGCGCTTCATTTTTGAGCAGGGGGATTTCTTTCGGGTGCAACTGGCGATTGTAGGCATCCACGGCGTTGCCGGTGATCGCCGCCGTCACTTGCCCGCCCAGATTGCCTCCCGAGGCGGCGGCCGCACCAACCCCAGCCGAGATCAAGGTAGCAAGTGAGTTGCGCTCGCTTTCCTTGACGCTGCTGTCTTTCAGCGCCTTGTCCACCATCGGCATAAACGTCGCCGACGCTGCCGCACCCTGTGCGCCGGCAAGCGCATTGCCACTGGACAACCCCTGCGTAGCGCCTGCCAGGGTATGCAGCAGGATTCGCGCCGCTCCGCCTTCGCCCCAGGCCTTTTTGACCACGCTGTCAGTGGCTTCGAATTCGCGCTGATCGGCGTAGTCGCCGATCGCCTTATAGGTATCTGCTGCCGTGGTATTGGCCACGATACCCACCGCCGTCGCCCCTCCCACTCCCCCCAATCCAGCAGCGATCAGGCCCGTGGCAATGTCGGCCATAAGCCGCTTGTCACCACCAATGTTCCAACTGACCGCCTCTGCCGCAGCCGCGTTCGCCGCCGGCGCTACCTTCGCGTCCGTTTTCGCCTCTTCTGCCAATTTATTCGCAGTATCCGCCTTGGCTTTGGCCACCGCGCCTACGATGCCGGTGGCCAATTGCACGGTGCTTTGAATAAGGTCGATTCGCTCCTGCATCGCCTTCTGGTCAGGCTTGTCCAGCTTCTGATTGGCGTTCGCGGTATCGCGATTGAGTCCGACCAGATCATTCGCGCCCTCGGCGCTACGCACGACTATCGTGCCTTCGCTGACCGCACTGCGTGTGCTGCTGTGGTCCGAGTCGCTCAGCGACAGCGGAATGCTACCCCCCAGCGTCGACCCGGATTTACTGCTATAGGACACGCTCAAGCCAGCCGACTGACTCGTGATCTCGCTGACGTTTTTAATGTCACTGACAATCAACCGATTCGTGTCCAGCAGGTTCTTGTCCGCAGACGCCTCACTGGCAATCACCGCGCCTTGCAGCGTGGTCTTGTCGCCGACATGAATGTTGTAACCACCTGCCCCGGCGAACAGACCGCTCTGATCCGTCACCGCCTTGTAGTTGCTGTTCATGTTGCCGGCGGCCAGGCTGGCGGAAGCCGTCACGGGCGCGCCGTAGCAGAACGGCGGAATGCAAATACTGCCGCCGAAACCGGCACTGCCCTGCTCGCTCTTCTGCGTCTCGCTGTCCTGGCGCGAGGTGATAGTGAGGTTGCCGCCGATATCCGCCTTGATGCTCTGCGCCCGGACCTGCGCGCCAGCCAGGGTGGTGTCCTGTCCACTGCGCAGGACCAGTGAACCGGTATCCAGCGTGCTGTTGACCTGGGTGACCGAATCGCCGGTACCCATGCTCTTGGCGATGGACGCGCCCAAATCGAGGGTGAAGCCATTCTGTTCGCCGATATTGAAACTGACGCCAATGGCGGTTCGGTCGTTATTGCTGTCGTTGGCCCAGTTTGCGGTGCTCTGCGCACTTTCCAGGGTGAGGTTGTTTTTTGCCTGCAACAGCGTATCGGCGGCTTTCAGGCTACTGCCAATGACGTGAATATCACCCGCCGTTCCCGGCGCGCTGCCATCGGCGATGATCGTCAGGGTTTTACCGGCCGTGAGCGAGCTTTGTTTGGCGGTCTGGCTGTCGTACTCGCTGGTGCTGGTGTTGTGAGTGCTCGCCAGCTCGGTGCCGATCTTGATCAACGAACCATTGCTGCCGGAACCGCCTTTCTTATCCGCATAGCCCGACCGACCATCGTAGGCATCCGACGAGGCGCCCCCCAGGTTGTAACCCGCCAACGCCGCCTGCGCCCACTTCACAGCCTTGAGTCGAGGATCGTCCGCGCTGTTCGCGGCCTTGATCGCGCTACGCATGGTGTTGATGCTATCGATCACCGTGCCGCCCACCACTCGCCCCACCGCCAGGCTGCGGCTCTCGTCGGTGCTGTTCTGACTCGCGCTTGCCATACCGGCGGCAATCGTCACGTTGGCACCGGTCAGGCTCATGCTCTGGGTGCTGACCAGGTCACTGGCGGTCACGCCGAGCGTGCGACCGGCATTGAGCGACACGTTGCCGGCACTGGAACCGAGGGTGCTGCCGGTCAAGGTGGTTTCCGAGGCGTCACCGGTATGGTTCTGGCTGCTGGTGGACAGGTGCTGGTTGCCGGTCATGTCATCGAGGCCCAGCTTGTTCCCCGTCAGAACGCCGGTGAAGTCGTGGTTCTTTTCCTTGTGCAGTTCGTCGCGGCTGAAGGTGTTTTGTGCCGCATCGATCTGCAGATCGCGCCCCGCACTCACCGAGAGGTCCGCGGTGCTCACCAGTGACGAGCCGCGGACCAGTCCGTCTTGCCCTGCGTGGACATCGACGCTGTTGCCGGAGACCAGGCTGCCGACCGCCGTGGTCCGGCTTTCGTTGACCTTGTCGGTCACTTTACTGGCCTTGAATCCACCCAGGCTGCGGCTGTTGCTGTCTTTGTCGTGGCGAGTCTGCGTGCTGTCGACCGCGGCGATAATCGAAATATCGTTGCCGGCCTGGAGCTGCGCCGCGCCTTTTTCCGCGACCACTTGGCTACCTTGAACCACCAGGTTGCGACCGGCCTGAACCGCCAGTTGCTGCGCATCGAGGTGCGAGCCCTGGGCTGTGGTTTCACTGGTGGAGTCGCGGGTGGTCGTGGTTTTGCTGGAAAGGAAGCCATTGCTGCCTTTGACCTTGTGCGCTTCGTCGGCGCTGCGCGCGTTCTCGCCGGCCGTCAGGTTGACATCCCGCGCCGCCTGGGCAATCACCGCACCGGCGGTGCTGCTGAGGCTGGCGGCACGCGCGTTGAGGTCGTTGCCGGCACGAAGACCCAGGTCGCCCTGGGTCTTAAGGCTGCTGCCACTCTCGCTACGGCTGGTTTCGGTACGCCAGTTGTCTTTGTCCCAGTGGTTGCTCTGGTCGCGGCTCTCGATGACCGTCGTCAGGTTCAGGTCACGACCGGCGGACAGACTGGTGACACCGGCGCTACCGCTATTGGCCACCTGCGCCCCCTGCAGGTTGATGTCACGTCCGGCAGTGGCCATCAGGCTGGCCGCCGGATCGGAAACGAACAAACCCGCGACCCGCGACAGGTTGGTCTGGCCGCCCTGCGCACTGTGCGTGGTGATCGTGCTGGACCGCACATTCAGATCACGCCCGGCACTGACCATCAGGCTCTTGTCGGCGGCGATCTGACCACCGAGATTGTTCAGGTCCTGCGTCGCATCAAGGCTGACGGCGCTGCCTTGAATGCGCCCTTCCAGGTTATTGAGCGTGTCCGCCTTGATCGCGACCACTCGACGTCCCGACAAGCTCGCGCTGTTGACCAGATTGCCCGTCACGTTCAGGTTCAGTTGTTGCCCGGCCATCAACCCGCCCGCACCGTTGATGTCACCATCACGGACCCGCACATACACCTGCGGTACCAGCACGCTGCGTACTTCGCCACTGGCCAAGGTGACATTCTTGGCCACCAACCAGACGATATCGCTGGTCAACTGGGCCATCTGTTCGGCGCTCAGAGCCACACCGGGAATCAGCTTCCAGCTATTGGCGTAGGTGACGGCGTTGTCGATCAGGCCTCGGTACTGCGCTTCGTCGTTGGCATAGCCGTCGACGAAACGGCGACCGGTCAGTTGCGCCACCTGCTCGCGAATCAACTTCTGCTCATAGAAACCATCACCCATGCGTTGCTGGGTCGCCGCCGGGTTCAGGTTCAGCCTGCCGAGCATGTAATCCGAAGACAGCCATTTGGCATAGTTGGTGAAGCGCGGATCGGTCTCGATCAGATAGCCGGAGGTGCTGCTGGGCATCGACCGAAACAGTGCGTTGTCCGGCAAGGCGATGTTCACCCCGCCAGTGAGAATGCGCTCTGCCACGCCACCGACGTTGTTGGTGGCGTTGGCCAGTACCTCGCTGATCGGCGTGAGGCTGGGTGCAGTGATCGTGCGGCTGGACACCTCGCTAGCGCCCACCTTCCCAAGACTCAGGCTGGCGAGCTGGGTGCCACTGCCTTGCGGGGCGGTGTTCTGTTTATAGACCGTCGGTTGCAAGGAAATGGCCTGCACGCTGGGCGCCGGGTTGTAGGCGGCAGAGTCGATCCCCTGACGGTCGCGGCCTTTGCGCTGGATGCGATAAAAGTGTTCGAGTGCGCCGCTGTCCGTGGTGACCTGCTGTCCGGCGACTTCGGTGTTGGTCAGGCTGTTGGCGCTGGCTTGCAACGCGCCACCGGCGATGATCCGACTCTTGTCGTTGAGGATCTGGTCGGCGTTGATGCGCAGATTGCCGCCGGCGAGTATTTGCCCGGGATCGGAACTGGCAATCTGGGTTTGGGTCACGACACGGGTCAGGTTGTAGCGGTTCCAGTCGTCATTACTACCTTCGGGTGTCACCAGAATGTCGACTTCGTTGTTATAGGTCGAAATCTGATTCGGATCGTAGCGATTGACCGAGCCGGTCAATTGATACTGTTGCAGCGCCTGGCGCGAGACCTCGACCTCGCGTGTCGAGAAGTGTTCGTTGGTGTTGCGCACAGAAGCTGCGTTCAACGTCAGGCCGCCGAGGGCCTCGATGGTCGCGCTGGCGTTATTGAGTTCGCGGGCTTGACCGGTGGCCTGGTAGGCGCTGTCCAGCGCCCCACCGATGGCCATGTCACCGACACTGAAGATCAACCCGTGTTCGCTGTTGTTCAGGTATTGCGCACCGATATCCAGCCGTACGCGGGCGGCAATCACCGCCGCCGTGCCGTTTTCGACGGTATTGGTCAGCGTGCCCGCTGCCAGCGACAGCTGGTCACCGTAGATTCGCCCGGTACCCAGGTTGCTCAGGGTGGGCGCACTCAGCCGGGTGGACTGGCCGTCGATCAGGCCGCGGTTGACCAGCGACTGGCTGGCACTCAGTTGTACCTGTGGGGCACTGATCACACCGACCGCGGCGTTATCGATTTGCCGGGCCGACAGCGTCAGCAGGTTACCCGCCTGCAAGCTGGCCTGGTTGCTCAGTAGCCCCGTGGTTGCCAGTGTCAGGTTGCCATTGGCCTGCAGCAGGCCGGTGTTGACGTAATCGCCATTAAGCGTGAAGGACAGATCACCCAGGCTCAAGGCCTGACCGCTGCCGCTATAGCTGGCGCTGTTGAGCGTCAACGAGCGTCCGGCGACCAAGGTGCCGCCCTGGTTGCTCACGGTTTGGGTTTTAGCCGCCAGGTTACGGTCAGTCAGCAAAAACTGAGTACCGGCCGAGATCTTCCCGGACTGGTTGTTCACCACACCGCTTCCGGTCAAGGTCAGTGCCTGATCGGCAATGATCGAGCCGCCCTGGTTGCCCAACTGATCGGCGGTAAGGGTGAGAGTGCGCCCTCCAATACCTTGATCCAGGCCTTGGGTGCCCGCGTTGTCGATCTGCGCCGCTGTCATCAGCAGATCAGCACCGGTGCGAATCAGACCGCTGCTGTTATCGAGCTTGCCGTCGATAGTGAACGTGAGGTCGCCCAGCGCTTCGATGCGTCCACCGTGATTGTCGAGGCTGGCACCCACGATTGTCGTACTGGTACCGCTCTGTAGTTGCCCGGCGCCGCCATTGCCGATGGTCCCCGCTCTGATGTCCAGGGCCTGCCCGGCACCGACGAAGCCTGCGGTGTTGAGCAACTGGCCCGAGACCAGCGCGATCGATTGCAGCGCCTCAAGGTGACCGCTACTGTTGTCCACCAAGCCGTTCGTGGCCGTCAGTGTCAGGCTCGACTTCACCGAACCGAGGCTGCCTTGGTAGTTGTTCAGCGAGGCGGCGGTGACTTTCAGTGCGCCCTGACTGGCGATCACACCTTGACTGTTATCCAGTGCTCCCTGCAAATCAATGCTCGTGAGTGAAAGGCCGCTCTGCAGGACTTCGCCTTTCACGTTGGACAACTGACCGGCCTTGATCCCCACTTGAGCCGCACTGACTTTGGCGCCATCGGTGCGCAAAACCTTCGCAGCAGTGGCGGTCAGCGTGCCCTTTGCGGCCACGCGCGCGCGGCTGACATCGACATCACCCTGGCGGCTGGTGAGCGTCACTTGGGCAGCGGAGGTCTGACTGTCGCTCAAGTCGAGGGCCCCTGCCTGGGCCTGCAAACTCTCGGCGGCGATATTCTGCCCGTGGGCGCTGAGCTGGCCCGAAGCGTCCAGGGTCAATCCGCCGGTCTGACCCAGCTTGCCACTGCTGTCGACCCCGCCGGCCAGGGTCGAGCCGCTGGTGCTGCGCAGGTTCGCAACCGTCACCCGGGTATTGCCCTGGGCGGCCACCATACCGCTGTTGTCGAGGTCGGCCGAGGTATTGATCGTCAGGTCGCCCTTGGCGTACAGCGTGCCGCTGTTCTGGACTCCGGTGCCGGCCTCGACCGTGGTCGAACCGGCACTGCTGATCTGCCCGCTGTTTTCAAGACGCCCGTCTGCACGGATGACCACATCACCGACACCGGCGCCGATCTGCCCGGCATTGCGTACCCCGCCGGCCAGGGTCGAGCCGCTGGAGCTGCGCAGGTTCGCAACCGTCACCCGGGTATTGCCCTGGGCGGACACGATACCGCTGTTGTCGAGGTCGGACGAGGTATTGAGCGTCAGGTCGCCCTTGGCGTACAGCGTGCCACTGTTCTGGACTCCGGTGCCTGTCTCGACCGTGGTCGAACCGGCACTGCTGATCTGCCCGCTGTTTTCCAGACGCCCGTCTGCCCGGATGACCACATCGCCGACACTGGCGCCGATTTGCCCGGCATTGCGTACCCCGACACCCGCCCCATTGCCCACCAGGACGATCTTGCCGGCATACATACCGCCCAGTTGCGCGACATCAATGCCGACCACCGGCGTGCCCGCTGCGCCGTTGTCGGCGCTGGTCTTGCCGGCCTGGATGTTCAAGTCCTTGGCCCAGATGCCCGCGTTGACCTCGACGGTGCGCGCGATGACTTCGGTGTAATCGCTGTCACGCGTATCCATCCCGGCACCGTTGACGGTTATCTTGCCGCCGTCGACTTGATAACCCTGCAGTACTCCGTTCTCGAACTGCGCCCTGCCAGTGGTGAGGGTCGAGCGATTGGCGTTGATGAAACCACAGCCATCACAGCTGATCCCGGACGGGTTGGCGATCACCACCTGCGCCCGGGCCCCCGCCACTTCGACATAGCCGTTGAGCTGGCTCGGATTGCTTGAATTGACTTCGTTGAGGATCACCCGCGCCGTGCCACGACCCAACGCCGGATTGGCGTCCACCCAGCCGCCCAGCTGGGTCTGAGTGCTGGTCGCCGAGTTATTGAGGATCACGCCACGCCGATCGACGTCGAACTGTTGATAGGTATTGCGTGACACACCGCCCGCGCTGGGCGCGGTGATGTTGACCTGGGCTACCCCGTTCCCGGTCACCCCGATTCCCGGCTGCTGCGCGGCCGGCGCGCCGGGGTCGGCGACCACGGCCGCCTGGGCCGACGAGGCGTCCAGCATGATCAGGCCGAGCGCCGCCATCAGGGCAAAACGCAGGGGTGTCAGGCGGACCACGCAGCCGCCGCCAGACGTTGTACCGGTTGCACTACCACCGGCTGATTTCGAACCGCTGCTCACATTTTCGGCAACCACCATCAACAGGCCACGCGCCTTGTTGAAAATGATCCGATACAGATGCTTGTTAATGATCAATTCCTTTTGAACTGCGCCAGGCCACAGATGCGCCAGACGCCAAAATAATGTGGCCGAAAGCTACTGAAGCAGCGGGTGAGCGGCGAACCAGGCGCGCGCCTCGGCGGGCAGGACTCCGATGCCCTGCCACTTCTTGATACGAAAGCCGCGCTCATCGCCCCGATGCTCCAGGAAGCGGCCAAAGCGTTGCGGCCAGAGCCGACGCAGCAGCAGTCTCGACAGTTGTCGGGTATGCCCGAAAGGCGCGACCCAGTCGCTGATCCAAAGACGCTCGCCACTGTTCCAGTCAGCCTCAGACATGCACACCGGAGCATTGTTCAGATAGCGCTGCTCGGCCTCGGCACTGAGGTTCATCCAGGACATGAAAAACACCGGCGTGCCTTGCTCGCTGGCGAGCATGAACTGGCGCTGCTTGATCGCCGGCAGCAGCAATGCCGACAAGGTATGCAGCGGCGCATCACGATGCGCCGCCGACTGCATCCACAACCAGACGGCGGAACCGAACACGGTCGCCTCGTTCCAGGGTTCGTCGGACAGCTGGGGGGCAAGGATTTCAAGACTATCGAAGTGCATGCCGGTCTCCGTCAAAACGACCAGTTGAGGTTGAAGCCCGTGGTTACGGCGGCCGTTTCGAAATGGCTGGGCTTGATGAGCGGTTGGCCGACGAACAGGTCATAGGAAAACTGCTTGTAGCCGCCCCGCACACCGACCACCGAGCCCGCCAGACGGCGCCCGGACAAGGACTGGCTGGAATGTCCGCCGACCTCGCCATAGTCGACGCCGAGATAGAGTTCCTGGCCGCTCTGAAAGACGAACCAGCCCAGGTCATTGCGCAAGGTCCAGCCGCGTTCGGCGGAGAGGATCTGTTCACCATCGAACCCGCGGACGCTGTAGCGCCCACCAATGGAGAAACGATCCTGAGCGATCAACGGCGAGCGATTCCATTGGCCGCGCCAAGCGCCGATGTAGCGAAATTGCTGCGTCCCCAGACGGAACGGGGTTTGCAACTGGGCGTTGGCGCTGATGATCTTCGGCCGTGACGTCCCCTCGCCGAGGTCTTCTTCCGGTGCTCGCAAGGCATGGTCCGCCCCGGTTCCACGTCGATAGCTCAGGCCCAGATCCAGGGTATTGCTGCCCATGAACTCGCGGTGATCGAGCCCCAGCTCCCAGCCCGCCATACGCCGGCGCTGCACTTCAATTTCGGTGTCGTCGATAGAGTTGCTGGAGGTGCGCGACCAGCCACTGGCCCATGCCGACGTCTTGCGCACGGCATCGCGGTAGAGCAGTCGTGAAAGTTTCAGTTCGTCGTTGCTACTGTGGCCCTGATAGTCATAAGTCTGATTGCTCCCGGCCACGGTCTGGTGATAGTCGTACTCGCTGGACGTCAGGCCCAGTTGCCAGTAGTCGTACGGCAGCGAATAGTGCAGGGTGTGCCCTTCAGAACCACGATCACCACTTTTGCCGCCGCCCAGGTTGTGGCTGAAACTGGCATAGAACAGGTCATTGAGGCCCAACGGATTGTCCAGCGACAGCGCGACATTGCCCTGATATTTACCGGTGTCGTAGGTGCCCGAGTCGTCGGCCGACAGACTCAGGCGCGCCACGGAAGCTTGCTTCCAGAGGATCACCACATCGCTTTCTCCCGGCTTGGCGTCAGCGTCGTTTGCCGGCGTAATCTGCACGTCAGCTTCGGCCGTGGGCACCCGCTTGAAGTTCTCCAGGGCTTGCTCGATGTCCCGCAGGTTCAACAGATCACCGGGTTGGGCGGGCATGGCGTTCCACAGCGTCGCCCGCAACGAGGTGCCGTCGGCAAACCGAATGTGTTTGATGCGTCCCGGAACCAGTACCAGAGCAAGCGTCCCTTGGCTCAGGTCCTGAGGGGCGGCCAGCACCCGCGTGGTGACGAAACCCCGCGCGATGATCAGGTTCTGTATGCGCTTCATGGTCAGGTTGATGCCCGCGGCCCCCAGGCAACGGTTCAGCGCCGGATCGGACGCCGGGTTGGCAGCACGCAGCGCCCACTGGAAGGCGGCTGAATCCTCACCCTCGAGCACGATATGGCGAATCGTGAAGCATGGCGTTTCATTGGCCGGCAGCAGGCCCTGACCATCATCCGGGGAGGCCTTGAGGCGTACGTCAGGAGAGGGTTCGAGCTGCTCGCGCAAGACCCGTTCGCGCTCTTGTTGGCGCAGCAACGACTGTTCCTGCGCGCTCGGCTCTGCCGCCGTGGCGGCAAGACTGGCAAACAGGCTGACGATTGCGAGGGGATACAACGAGCGTTGCACGACGAAGCGGCCACGCACAAAAGCACGCAGCCGGGTACACGAATGAGGCTTGAAAAACACGACACTTCCCTGAGAATGAAACTTCCTGCACGCACCCGTTAGCCAGGTGCATTGTCGGACAATTGTAATCGAAAGGTGGCAGGATCGAAATAATTAGCAACATTCAATCAGAGAAGCCCCCAGTCTCAGGGAAACAAAGGAGGCATCTCTGTGCCAGCAGTTGGGATTATTCAGAGAAAATCTGGTTGCCATCGACGGCAGTAAATTCAAGGCAGTCAACAATCGCGACCGCAATTTCACCAGCGCCAAACTGAAGCGGCGCATGGAAGAAATTGAATCGAGTATCAATCGGTATCTGAGCTCGGAATTTGCCTATGGCAAACAACGCATGCGGGGGTTGATTGCCCCCCCTGCGCTAGACCGCCATCAATGAGCGCTGCGGACGGCCTGAGCGACTAACGAAACAGCCAGAATGCCCCCCAAGACGGGAATCAGCGTATGCAAAACAACGGACTGGATAGGCTCGTGAGAATCAGCCAAGCACTGCCTGAGTGTTCTAACTACATGAGCAGTTGTCCCCTACTGGTATCGAATCCGCGCTGACGATTCCCGTAGGATTTCGTAGCTGCCTTGCACAGGTAGCTGGCACGGTAGAACAGATCCGGCAGCACGTCCTCATCACCAGCACGCAGATACCGGTTTAATCGGCACCTCGTACGATCAACATCTCGATTGAGCGGGTAATAAGGGTTCTTTTACTTTACGCAAAGAAGTGGCGGGATGAAGAGCGCAGGCCCTGGCTTGATTCGGTACCAATACTGGCCAAGCTGGACTTGAAGAAAAAGGTGCGCGAGCCCTCCCCCATGACATGGGGAGCGCAATCGATCCTTTTCGGTGAGTTGCCAGCCCACCTGCAAGCAATGGCGCTGTTCAAGGTGAACACCGGCACGCGGAAGCAGGAAGTCTGCAAGTTGAGATGGGATTGGGAGTTCTCGGTACCCGAACTGGGCACCAGTGTATTCCTGATACCGTCCGACTTTGGGGGCTGGAACGAGCGGTCAGGTGTGAAGAACGGTGATGAGCGGCTTGTCGTGCTCAACAACGTGGCCAAGTCGATCATCGATAAGCAGCGCGGCCTGAGCAAGGACTGGGTTTTCCGTACAACGGCAACGCGATGCGTCGAATGAACGACTCGACCTGGAAGAAAGCACAAGTGAGAGCGGCGAAACTCTGGCAGGAGAAAAGCCTTCGCCCCGCTCACCCTGGGTACACATCCATCAGGGTGCATGATTTGAAACACACATTTTGGCGTCGCCTTCGGGCGGCGGATGTCTCACAGGAAGATCGAAAGGCCTTGCTGGGACACAAGAACGGCAGCATCACCAGCCATTACTCGGGGACCGAGATTTGGCAATTGATCGAGGCGGCAAATAAAGTTTCGGCAACTGACTCTCGCGGGCCAGTACTGACCATTTTGCAGAGGAGAAAGGCATGAAAAACAGACGAGTCACGCAAAAGTCACGCAAATGAAAAAGGCCAATGCTGTGAACATTGGCCTAACTCATTGAAAAATATGGTCGGGACGGAGTGATTCGAACACTCGACCCCTAGCACCCCATGCTAGTGCGCTACCGGACTGCGCTACGCCCCGACTAGGCGTGAAACCTGTTCCTCATCTCGAGGAACGCTCAAGAATATATCGCAAGCTTTTGAAAACTGGAAGTATTTAAAAGCAGGAATTTATTTCTTGAGTACCACCAGAACATCTTCGAGCTCGGCGATCATCTGGCGGATCATTTGCTTGTATTGGGTGGTGTCGTCTTTGGCTTCATCGCCAGAAAGGCGCAGACGCGCTCCGCCGATGGTGAACCCTTGGTCATACAGCAACGCGCGGATCTGCCGGATCATCAGCACATCCTGGCGCTGATAATACCGGCGATTTCCGCGGCGCTTGACGGGGTTGAGTTGAGGAAACTCCTGCTCCCAGTAGCGCAGCACGTGCGGTTTTACCGCACAAAGCTCGCTGACTTCACCAATGGTGAAGTAGCGTTTGCCTGGGATGACGGGAAGCTCGTCGTTATGACTTGGTTCCAGCATAAGCCTCAACTCGGGCCTTCAACTTCTGCCCTGGACGAAAGGTGACCACACGGCGAGCCGTGATCGGGATTTCTTCTCCCGTTTTCGGATTGCGGCCAGGCCGCTGGCGTTTGTCACGAAGGTCGAAGTTGCCAAAACCGGACAACTTCACCTGTTCGTTGTCTTCAAGAGCGTGCCTGATTTCTTCAAAGAACAGTTCGACCAATTCCTTGGCCTCCCGCTTGTTCAGGCCCAGCTCTTCATACAGACGTTCCGCCATCTCAGCTTTCGTCAAAGCCCCCATACGTCACTTCCTTAACGTGGCGTTCAACCTTTGTTCGAGCGAGGTGAGGATGTTTTGCGTCGTGGTATTCACCTCATCGTCATTAAGAGTGCGCGATGGATGCTGCCAGGTCAAGCCAACTGCAAGGCTTTTTCTATGCGGATCAATACCTTTACCCTGATACACGTCAAATAGCCTGAGGTCCGTCAGCCACTCGCCTGCATTTTCACGGATTACGTCCAGTACGGCGCTGGCCGCAACGTCTTTATCTGCCAGCAGCGCAAGGTCACGACGCACTTCAGGAAAACGCGACAACTCGCTGAATTTAGGCATTTTGCCCAACGCCACTTCGGCCAGCACCAGCTCGAAAACGAAGACCGGACGGTCGAGACCGAGGGTTTTCGACAATTCAGGATGGATAGCGCCAATGTAGCCGACTACGCGACCTTCACGCTCGATGCGCGCGGTTTGACCCGGGTGCAACGCAGGGTGTTTGCCCGGCACGAAGGTGAACGAATCCAGTGCACCGGCAAAGCCCAGCACCGCTTCCACGTCGGCTTTGACGTCGAAGAAGTCCACGGTATCGCGACCTTGGGCCCAGCCTTCCGGCAGACGGCCGCCGCAGACCACACCCGCCAGCATCGGCTCTTGCTTCAGGCCTTCCAGCTGACCGACGAAGCGCAGGCCGCTTTCGAACAGACGGACACGGTCCTGTTGACGGTTCAGGTTGTGCTGAAGCGCCTTGACCAGACCCGGCCACAGGGACGAACGCATGGCGGCCATGTCGTTGGAGATCGGGTTGGCCAGCAACAGAGGCTCGACGCCCGGGTTGAACAGTTCGAACTGTTTCGGATCGATGAAGCTGTAGGTGATCGCTTCCTGATAACCACGAGCCACCAGCAGACGGCGCAGCTCTGGCAGATCGCTACGCGCTTCAGCCTTGGCTTGTGGTGCCAGGCGGGCTTGCGGGTAGCGAACCGGCAGACGGTTGTAACCGTACAGACGGGCCAGCTCTTCGATCAGGTCGACTTCCAGACTGATATCGAAGCGATGGCTTGGCACGTCTACGCGCCACTGCCCTGCCCCGTCCGCGGAAATCTTCAGGCCCAAGGCGCTGAGCAGACGCTCGACTTCGGCTGCATCCATTTCCATACCCAGCATCTGGGTGATGCGCTGGGCACGCAGGGTGACCGGAGCAATCGATGGCAGGTGCTGTTCGCTGACGGTTTCGATAATCGGGCCAGCTTCGCCGCCGGTGATTTCCAGCAACAGACCGGTGGCGCGCTCCATGGCTTCACGGGCCAGCTGCCAGTCCACGCCACGCTCGTAGCGGTGCGAGGCGTCGGTGTGCAGGCCGTAGGAACGAGCCTTGCCAGCAACGGCGATCTGATCGAAAAACGCGCTTTCCAGGAAGACATCGCGAGTGGTCGCGGAAACACCGCTGTGCTCGCCACCCATCACGCCGGCAATCGCCAGGGCGCGGGAGTGGTCGGCAATCACCAGTGTATCGCTACGCAGGCTGACTTCCTGACCGTCGAGCAGCACCAGCTTCTCGCCTTCTTCGGCCATGCGCACGCGGATGCCGCCATTGATTTCGGCGAGATCGAAAGCGTGCAGCGGCTGCCCCAGTTCCAGCATCACGTAGTTGGTGATGTCGACGGCAGCGTCGATGCTGCGCACGTCAGCGCGACGCAGACGCTCGACCATCCACAGCGGCGTAGGCTTGGACAGGTCGACGTTACGGATCACGCGGCCCAGGTAACGCGGGCAAGCAGCGGGCGCCAGAACCTCAATCGAACGCACTTCATCGTGCGCCGCTGGAACACTGGCAACGACCGGGCGCGTGACTTCGGCAGCGTAGAGCGCACCGACTTCACGGGCCAGACCGGCCAGGGACAGGCAATCACCGCGGTTCGGGGTCAGGTCGACCTCGATGCTGGCGTCGTCCAGGCTCAGGTATTCACGAATGTCCTGACCGACCGGCGCATCGGCCGGCAATTCCATCAGGCCATCGTTGCCTTCACCGATTTGCAGTTCGGCTTGCGAGCACAGCATGCCGTTGGACTCAACGCCACGCAGCTTGGCTTTCTTGATTTTGAAGTCGCCTGGCAGTTCGGCACCAATCATGGCGAACGGGATTTTCAGGCCCGGGCGCACGTTTGGTGCACCGCAAACGACCTGGAAGGTCTCCGCGCCATTGCTGACCTGGCAAACACGCAGCTTGTCGGCGTCCGGGTGCTGCTCGGTGCTCAGCACCTCGCCCACCACCACGCCACTGAATTCACCGGCGGCCGGCGTAACGCTATCGACCTCAAGACCGGCCATCGACAGACGAGCAACCAGCTCGTCGCGACTTACCTGCGGGCTTACCCAGCCGCGCAGCCATTGTTCACTGAATTTCATCCTGCTCTCCTAAGAATTCGTTACGACTAGCGAAATTGCGCGAGGAACCGCAAGTCGTTGTCGAAGAACAGACGCAAGTCGTTCACGCCGTAACGCAGCATGGCCAGACGTTCAACGCCCATGCCGAAGGCAAAGCCCGAAAACTCTTCCGGGTCGATCCCGGACATGCGCAGCACGTTCGGGTGAACCATGCCGCAGCCCATCACTTCCAGCCAGCCAGTCTGCTTGCAGACGCGGCAGCCTTTACCGCTGCACATCACGCATTCCATGTCGACTTCGGCGGACGGCTCGGTGAACGGGAAATACGAAGGACGGAAGCGCACTGCCAGTTCTTTTTCGAAGAACACGCGCAGGAACTCTTCGATGGTCCCTTTCAGGTCGGCGAAGTTGATGTCGCGGTCGACCAGCAGGCCTTCGACCTGGTGGAACATCGGCGAGTGGGTGATATCGGAGTCGCTGCGGTACACACGGCCTGGGCAGACGATGCGGATCGGCGGCTGTTTCGATTCCATGGTGCGGACCTGTACCGGCGAGGTATGGGTGCGCAGCAACATGTTGGCATTGAAATAGAAGGTGTCATGCATCGACCGGGCCGGGTGATGGCCTGGGATGTTGAGCGCCTCGAAGTTGTGATAGTCGTCTTCGACCTCAGGGCCTTCGGCGATGCCGTAGCCGATATGGGTGAAGAACTGTTCGATACGTTCCAGAGTGCGAGTAACCGGATGCAGACCACCGGAGGTCTGACCACGGCCAGGCAGGGTCACATCAATGGACTCGGCGGACAGTTTGGCGGCCAGGTCGGCCTCTTCAAACAGTGCCTTGCGCGCATTGAGAACCTCTGTGACACGCTCCTTGGCAACGTTGATCAGGGCGCCGACTTGCGGACGCTCTTCTGCCGGCAAATTCCCCAGGGTCTTCATCACCTGAGTCAATTCACCTTTTTTGCCAAGGTAGTGAACCCGGATTTGCTCCAGGGCATTGATATCTTCAGCGCTTTGCACAGCCTCTAGTGCTTGAGAGACCAGCGCATCCAGGTTTTCCATGTACAGACTCCAGATACAAAATAGGGGAAGAGCTTGAAGGCTCTTCCCCTATTTATGACGTTTAACACCTGGGCCCACAGAGGTGAGCCCGGGTGACTGTCGGGGGTACTTAAGCCAAGGTGGCTTTAGCTTTCTCGACAATCGCAGCAAACGCCGCTTTTTCGTTCACTGCCAGATCAGCCAGAACCTTACGGTCGATCTCGATGGACGCTTTTTTCAGGCCGGCGATGAAACGGCTGTAGGACAGACCGTTGATACGTGCACCAGCGTTGATACGAGCGATCCACAGAGCGCGGAACTGACGTTTTTTCTGACGACGGTCACGGTAGGCGTATTGGCCTGCCTTGATTACCGCTTGCTTGGCAACACGGAATACGCGCGAGCGAGCGCCGTAGTAGCCTTTAGCAAGTTTCAGAATTTTTTTGTGACGTTTACGGGCAATGACGCCACGCTTTACACGAGCCATGAGTTACTTCCTCTATTCTTAACCAAAAATTAACGAAGGCGCAGCATGCGCTCGACTTTTGCCACGTCAGACGGATGCAGCAAGCTGCTACCGCGCAGTTGACGCTTACGCTTGGTCGACATTTTGGTCAGGATGTGGCTCTTGAAAGCGTGCTTGTGCTTGATACCGTTAGCAGTTTTCAGAAACCGCTTAGCAGCACCACTTTTAGTTTTCATCTTTGGCATGTTCGGATACTCCGCATTCAGTTGATAAACATAATCGCAAGGCCTGCCGTGCCCTGTTGATTACTTCTTCTTTTTCGGGGCGATGACCATGATCAGCTGGCGTCCTTCCATCTTAGGATGCTGTTCGACCGAACCGTACTCGAGCAGGTCACCTTCAACCCGCTTGAGGAGTTCCATCCCCAGCTCCTGGTGGGCCATCTCACGGCCGCGGAATCGCAAGGATACCTTGGCCCTGTCCCCGTCACTCAGGAAACGTACCAGGTTGCGCAGTTTTACCTGGTAATCCCCTTCCTCCGTCCCTGGACGAAACTTGATTTCTTTAACCTGAATCTGCTTCTGGTTTTTCTTCGCCGCAGCAATCTGCTTCTTCTTTTCGAAGATCGATTTGCCGTAGTCCATCACACGGCAAACCGGTGGGACTGCGTCTGCGGAGATTTCTACCAGATCAAGCTTGGCTTCTTCAGCAATACGAAGCGCTTCATCAATCGAGACGATGCCAATCTGCTCGCCGTCAGCGCCAATTAACCGAACCTCGCGTGCCGAGATATTCTCGTTGATCGGGGCTTTCGGTGCAGCTCGTTTATCTTGTCTCATTTCACGCTTAATAATAATTACTCCGAATCTGGGCGACCACGCCGGGAAACCGCTTGCGCGAGGAACTCAGCGAACTGGGCGACGGGCATCGAGCCCAGGTCAGCACCTTCACGAGTACGCACAGCGACAGTCTGCATCTCGACTTCCCGATCTCCAATAACCAAGAGATAGGGAACCTTGAGCAAAGTATGCTCGCGGATTTTAAAGCCGATCTTTTCATTTCTCAAGTCAGACTTGGCACGAAAACCGCTTTGGTTGAGAGTTTTTTCAACTTCAGCGGCAAAATCTGCCTGTTTATCAGTGATATTCATGATCACTGCCTGAGTCGGAGCCAGCCACGCAGGGAACGCGCCCTCGTAATGCTCGATCAGAATCCCGACGAAACGCTCGAAGGAACCCAGGATCGCCCGGTGCAACATTACCGGGTGCTTGCGACTGTTGTCTTCGGAGACGTATTCGGCTCCCAGACGGATCGGCAGGTTAAAATCGAGCTGCAAGGTACCACATTGCCAGACACGACCGAGGCAATCTTTTAGCGAGAACTCGATTTTCGGACCGTAGAAAGCACCCTCGCCTGGCTGCAGATCGTACGGCAGGCCTGCACTATCAAGGGCTGAGGCCAGCGCCGATTCTGCGCGATCCCACAGCTCATCGGAGCCGACGCGTTTTTCCGGACGAGTGGACAGCTTCATTTCGACGTCGGTAAAGCCGAAATCGGCGTAGACATCCATGGTCAGCTTGATGAACGCGGCGGATTCGGCCTGCATCTGCTCTTCAGTACAGAAGATGTGCGCATCGTCCTGGGTGAACCCGCGCACGCGCATGATGCCGTGCAGCGCACCGGACGGCTCGTTACGGTGGCAAGCACCGAATTCGGCCAGACGCATCGGCAGCTCACGGTAGCTTTTCAGGCCCTGATTGAACACTTGCACGTGGCAAGGGCAGTTCATTGGCTTGATCGCGTAATCGCGGCTTTCCGACTGCGTGGTGAACATGTTCTCGGCGTAGTTGGCCCAGTGCCCGGATTTCTCCCACAGGCTACGGTCAACCACCTGCGGAGTCTTGATCTCCAGGTAGCCGTTTTCACGCTGGACCTTGCGCATGTACTGCTCGAGCACCTGGTACAGGGTCCAGCCGTTCGGGTGCCAGAAAACCATGCCCGGCGCTTCTTCCTGGGTATGGAACAGGCCGAGACGCTTGCCGATCTTGCGATGGTCGCGCTTTTCGGCTTCTTCGATACGCTGGATGTAAGCCGCCAGTTGCTTCTTGTCAGCCCAGGCGGTGCCGTAAACGCGCTGCAGTTGCTCGTTCTTGGCATCGCCGCGCCAGTAGGCGCCGGACAGCTTGGTCAGCTTGAAGGATTTCAGGAAGCGGGTGTTCGGCACGTGCGGACCGCGGCACATGTCGACGTATTCTTCGTGATAGTACAGACCCATGGCCTGCTCGTTCGGCATGTCTTCGACCAGGCGCAGCTTGTAGTCTTCGCCACGGCGGGTGAACACGTCGATCACTTCAGCGCGCGGAGTGACTTTCTTGATGACGTCGTAATCTTTTTCGATCAGCAGGTGCATGCGCTGTTCGATCGCCGCCAGGTCGTCCGGAGTGAAAGGACGTTCGTAGGCGATGTCGTAATAGAAGCCTTCATCGATGACCGGACCGATCACCATTTTCGCCGTCGGGTACAGCTGCTTGACCGCGTGGCCGATCAGGTGAGCGCAAGAGTGGCGAATGATCTCCACCCCCTCTTCATCCTTGGGCGTGATGATTTGCAGGGTCGCGTCGCTGTCGATGACATCGCTGGCGTCAACCAGTTTGCCGTTGACCTTGCCGGCCACGGTGGCCTTGGCCAGACCGGCACCAATGGATGCGGCGACCTCGGCTACGGAAACCGGATGATCGAAGGAACGTTGACTGCCGTCGGGAAGAGTAATAGTGGGCATGGCGCCTCCTCTCCTAGTGGTGACCCCTACCAAAGGTCACGTGGGTTGGGATGAGCAGCCAGTACGCGATTCAGTCCAGGCCATTCAATAATGAACGCCTGCCTTACAGCGGCAGGAGCCTTACGGCCAACCGGAAACCGAACCAGAGTGACTGGAGATCAAATCAGGGTTATTCGGGTATTGGTCGCTACTGGCGAACAGATCGTCCAGAGCCTGAAAATACCCAAGCGCTGGATCCTAGCACAGATGAACGGTCGTCGCCGCGACCTTGTTTGACCAACGCCGAATTCAGGGCTTTTGCATCAAAAAGTGAACTTGAGATGTACGGCCCACCTCAAATAGGCTGAGAATCGCCACACATTATCGACCTCACGGAGTTCCAGCTATGCGTCTTATCCGCCTTATCGCCCTTGCCTCCCCACTGATCATGCTGCTCCCGCTGAGCGCGCAGGCTGCCTGGCCTGCCGGGGTTCGCGAAAGCTATATGAAGGACTGCGTTGGTGCCGCCAGTCAGAGCGTCGACCAGAAGACTGCCGAACAGCATTGTGCCTGTGGCGCGGACAAGCTGAACGAGAAGTTTACAACGGCCGAAATCAGCGAGCTGATGAGCAAGACGAAACAGCCGAGTGCGGAGCTGCGAACCAAGGCGCTGGACGCCATCGCGGCCTGCAGAGTCGTTAAATAAGCTGCCGCAGGGCTGAAAACAACGCCTTTGGCGAGTAGAAAACAGCCGAAAAACCGCTATTTCAGACAAATTACGCAGCTTTTACAGCTTTTTTTACAGGACATGTATTTGGCTGCAGGCCTTTTAAACCGGGGCTTTCAGCCATATACAGCGACAAAGAACAGACGATGCGAAGGCAAACAGCACGTCCGGGGGGCTCCCAAATCGAACATTTCGACTATGATACTCCGGTGTGCCCAGTTGGCCTGAGCAGCACAGCACTACTGAAAATATATGTTTCTTGGAGATACACCATGTCTAATCGCCAAACCGGCACCGTTAAATGGTTCAACGATGAAAAAGGCTTCGGCTTCATCACTCCTCAAGGTGGCGGTGACGACCTGTTCGTACACTTCAAAGCTATCGAAAGCGACGGTTTCAAAAGCCTGAAAGAAGGCCAAACCGTTTCCTTCGTGGCTGAGAAAGGCCAAAAGGGTATGCAAGCTGCACAAGTTCGCCCAGAGTAATTTCCTGGCGCACTAAAAAAACCCCGTCCATGTGACGGGGTTTTTTATGGCCGCAACAAAAGCCTGAAGCGATCAGCCGCAGTTGACGCGGGTAATGATCAGGTTGGCGTCGGTGTTGAGGTTCAAACGATCCGAACGGTATTCCAGAGTGATCATGTCGTTCGGCCTGAGAACTCGTGCAGTCTGCGACCCGGAACGCGCGCGGGCCTGCTCCAGCAATTCTGGCGAAGCCTTTTGGCCAATGGTGAATTCGGCAGCCTTTGCCTCACAACGGCCGCTACCAGCCTCGGCCACCACAGGGCTTTTTGCCGACTCGGAGGTACTGCTGCAACCCGCCAACATGACGGCGGCCAGCAAAGTACCCAATGACGCGAGCTTCCAAGGCATGACGCCTCCTTTTCAATAGTTGAACTGCATTCGTGCGACAGACGTTTGGGCATTTGGTTTCATGGTCAAAACCATCCCCTGCCCTCAAAGCCGTCAAACACGCAAGTTTGCCTGAGCCATCACCTGCTGTTCAGTGCGTAATCGTGACTGAATATGAGCAGGCTCAGTAGATATCGATGTAATCAAAGGGTGGCTTCGGCCAGTTCTGCTTCAATGCGTTGAATATCTGCATGACCCAGACCTCATCACTGGCGGCAACCATGCCTACATACCCGGAGCCCTTGGCCCACGTCTCAAGGCGAAACAGCAACCCGTCGATATCCGTTCCGCCCACTACACCGGACGAAATGTAGGCAATCCCTGACTTGGTGACCCGCAACTGGGTGTGCGTATCGTCGCTGGCAGACGCCAGCAGCTGGCGCACCGCCTCTAGCGTCAAGCCGTCTGGAGTATTCAAATCAATCTGCACAGCACTGTCCTTGAAATCTACAAAGCCCAAGTGTCGCATAGCCCTCCGTTCATGCCTAAGTCGGAGTGCCAAAAGCTGCGCAAGGTGGTTAACTCAACAGACAGACTTCCCGACCTCGCGAGACACTCATGACCACCGTGACCATCGACGCCGACATCAAAGTCAGCTGGCCCCAAGGCCACAGCTCTTACAGCCCCAGCACCCCGGAAGAGCTGGCAATCATTGGCATAGACCTGCTGGTCAAGGACCTGGGCACGAAAGCCGCTCAACAGTTCATCGAACAGGTATTCGAGAAGTACCCCATCGACGATATGGGCGCCGCCCACACGTAAAGGGAGTAAAACCCCACAGGCTGGCACCTGTGGGGTATGGCTTACTTGAGACGGGCGAGACGCGCCGTCAGCAAGTCAAAGAAGCCCTGGGCATCGCCGTTCGCAACCCAGAACGCGTTCTTCGGGGCTTTCAGGCCGTCGTACCAGTCAACGACGGTCTGGCCAAAGGTCGGCCCTTCGCGACTG
The DNA here is from genome assembly GCF_039908645.1 of Pseudomonas helvetica. Taxonomy (NCBI): domain Bacteria; kingdom Pseudomonadati; phylum Pseudomonadota; class Gammaproteobacteria; order Pseudomonadales; family Pseudomonadaceae; genus Pseudomonas; species Pseudomonas helvetica. The sequence goes on along the minus strand of NZ_CP150917.1, from coordinate 2,390,206 downwards.
TCGACCACCACATTCACCGTACGACCGGTAAACAGTTCCGGCTTGAGCAGGTACGCGATCACCGTGGCGTCATGCACCGGGCCACCTGGAATACCGTAGTGTTCCATGTCGCCTTTGACGTATTCGTTGAGAATATCGCCCACCAGTTTGCTGGCGTTGTTGTTCAGCGCGGCAATCTGCTTCAGGCGAGCGTCACTGGTCAGAATCTTGTGGGTGACGTCCAGCGGCAGATAGGTCAGCTTGACGCCGCTCTTGAGGACCACTTCAGCTGCATGCGGATCAGCGAACAGATTGAACTCGGCCACCGGCGTAATGTTACCGCCGTTGAAGTGCGCGCCGCCCATGATCACCACTTCCTTGATGCCTTGGGTGATTTCCGGATCCTGAATCAGCGCCAACGCCAGGTTGGTCTGCGGCCCGAGCATTGCGATAGTGATGCTGTGAGGCTTGGCCGCGCGCAACGTGTCGATCAGGTAACTGACTGCATCGCCTTTGGCCAGACCTTTCTTCGGCTCGTGCACCGTGACACCTGACAGGCCTTCCTTGCCATGAATGTTCTCGGCATAGATTGGCGTGCGCATCAGCGGTTTCGGTGCACCCGCATAGACCGGCACCTCTTCGCGCCCTGCCCACTCGCGGGCCAGCCGCGCATTACGCGAAGTCTTGTCCAGGCGCACATTTCCGGCAACGGTGGTCAGTGCACGAATGTTCAGTTCTTCGGGTGACGCCAGGGCAAACAGCAGCGCCACCACGTCGTCGGCACCTGGATCGGTGTCGATGATCAGGTCTATCTTTTCCGCCGCGTGGGCGCCTGTAGCGGTGAGCAAGGACAAAAGCAGCAGACTCCGGATCAGGTGATGCAGGCGTTGAGCATAGCGGTACATAGCGCACTCCTTGTGCGTGGATAAATCGAATCGGGATATGACGGACTAGAAGGTCACCCCTGCGACCAGCACGATGTTGCAGTACGGCTGACATTCACCCGTACGAACAATTGCCCGCGCCTGTCGGCTAAGGAGCTTGAACTCTTCATGACTCAGCAACCGCCGCTGGCCCATCGCAGCATTGGCCGTCAATTCGTCGATCGCCTGCAGCGCCGGGGGCTGCTTGAGCAGGATTTCTTCGGCCAGCACATGGCTTTCCACCTGCATCTCACTGAGCACGACGCGCAAGGTACTGACAAAATCCGGAATGCCCTGGGTCAATGCCAGGTCGATCAACTCAACCCCGGGCGGCACTGGCAGACCGGCATCGCCGATCACCAGCATGTCGCCATGGCCCAGAGAGGCAATCAGCCGTGACAACGCGATATTGAGCAAGGGTGTTTTTTTCATGATGCTTTAAAGGCCTGTACGTCTGACAAGGAAGGAATCGAAGGTTGCGCACCGGCCCGAGTCACCGATAAAGCCGCAGCGACCTGACCGAAACGAATGGCCTCGACTTCGCTTTTGCCAGAGGCCAGGGCCGCGGCAAAACCACCGACAAAGGTATCGCCAGCGGCAGTGGTGTCGACTGACTTGACCTTGGGCGCCGGAAAATGCTCAACACTCTGTCCGTTGGCGAACAATGAACCCTGGGAGCCCAACGTGATGATGACCTTGCCGGCACCGGCAGCGATCAATCGGCTCGCGGCCAGTTCGGCGCTCTCCAGTGAGTCCACCGGCAAACCGCTCAGGGCCGACGCTTCGCTTTCGTTGGGGATCAGGTAATCGATAGATGAATACCAGTCGGCCGGCAATGGGCTCGTTGCCGGCGCCGGATTGAGGATCACCGTCTTGCCCAGCTCACGACCGCGCTTGAGAACATAACCAACCGTGTGCATCGGCACTTCCAGCTGACAGATGATCACGTCGGCCGCCGCGAGCACCGCATCGAACCCCGCGACCATGCCAGGTGTCAGCTGACCGTTGGCCCCCGCAACGATGACAATTGCATTCTGGCTGTTGTCATCGACCACGATCAGCGCCACGCCGCTGGAACCTTCGACCGATGTCAGCGCCTGACAATCGATCTGCTCGGCCAGCAGCGCTGCACGCAACTGCTCGCCATAAGCATCGTCACCCACGCAGCCGATCATCGATACCTGCGCACCCAGCCGGGCGGACGCGACCGCCTGATTAGCGCCCTTGCCGCCCGACACGGTGGCAAACGACTCACCATGCAGCGTTTCTCCGGCATGCGGCAACCGCTGGGCGCGGGTTACCAGGTCCATGTTCAGACTGCCTACAACCACTACTTTTGCTGGCATACATCCCTACTCATCAATTCGCTTCAGCGGTATTGGTCGAATACGCCGGCCAGCGGCGCGGTCGACTCTCGCATGACAATGCTGGGCTTCACGATCCGCTGATCGGTCGCCAGTTCAGGTGTCGCGATCCGTCGCAACAGTACCTCCGCAGCCATTTCTCCGAGCTCCAGGATCGACTGGCCGACAGTGGTCAGCGCCGGATAGACATAACGGCTCATCTGAATATCGTCGAAACCGATGACCGACAGCTCGCTTGGCACCCGGATATTGCGCTCGGCGGCGGCCCGCAGTACGCCGATACCGATCATGTCGTTGCCGGCAAAAATTGCGCTGGGCGGGTTCTGTTCCAGCAAGATGGCCGCCGCGTTGTAACCGCCGGTGCTGGTGAAATCGCTTTCGAGCATCCACTCTCTCGGCACTTCGACGCCTGCCTCCTGCAAGGCCCGGCAGTAACCTGCCAGACGCATCTGCGCCACGCTGGTATGTGCCGGACCGCCGATAGTGGCGATGTCGCGGTGGCCCAGTTCGAGCAAATGCCGGGTCGCAAGATAAGCACCGTATTCATGATCGATGCGCACCATGTCCGCATCGAGCCCCTCCAAACCACGGTCGACGATCACCATCGGCGTACGCACGCCCGCCAGCCCTTGCGCCAACCCGCTATCGCCACCGGCGGACGCGACAATCAGCCCGTCGATGCGTTTTTCCAGCAGCACACGCAGGTAACTGCGCTGCTTGTCCGGGTTGTCGTCGGAGTTGCAGAGGATCACGCAATAGCCGTTACGCTCGCAGTAATCCTCGATACCACGGGCCAACTCCGCGAAGTACGGGTTGAGGCTGTTGGGCACCAGCAGACCGATGGTCGCGGTGGTCTTTGCCTTGAGCGAGCGCGCCACGGCGCTGGGCACGTAATCCAGGCTTTTGATTGCGGCCTCGACCTTGAGCCGAGCCTCTTCGCTGACCGGCCGGGTCTTGTTTACCACGTGGGAAACCGTGGTGTAGGAAATCCCCGCGAGCGCTGCTACATCCTTGATAGTCGCCATGATTCAGCTCCGTCGACTTGCACGTTGGCTGCGGTAGGTGTCCAGCACCACCGCGACCACGATCACCGCGCCGGTAATGATGCGCTTGGTCGGTTCGGTCGCGCCGATTTGCGCCAGTCCGGCAGCCAGTACAGAAATGATCAGGACGCCGAAAAAGGTGCTGATCACCGAGCCGCGACCGCCCATCAGGCTGGTGCCACCGATCACCACGGCAGCGATGACTTGTAGCTCCAGGCCGGAACCGGCATTCGGGTCCGCAGCTTCCAGACGCGAAATCTGGAACAGCGCGGCAATACCCGCCAGCAACCCCATCAGGCTGAACACCAGAATCTTGTAGGGTTTTGGGTTGATACCCGCCAGACGCACAGCTTCCTCGTTGGTGCCGATTCCGATCAGGTAGCGGCCGAACACGGTACGGGTCAATACCGCCTGGGCGATGAAGATAACCAGTAACGCGATAATGAATGACGGTGAAATACCAAAGGTGATCGGATTGGACAGCCAGGCAAAGGCATCACCGATATAGGCCGTGCGCGAGCCGGTCATCTGATAGGCAACGCCGCGAGCCATCTCCAGCACACCCAGCGAAACAATGAACGACGGAATGCGCCAGGCCACGGTGATCGAACCGGTGATGGTCCCGGCCACTGCGGCGGCGGCCATACCCAGCAGCGCTGCCGGCAAGACACTCCAGCCCCAGCCGAGGATCGCCACGCTGACAGTCGAGCCCGCCAAGGCCAGCACCGAACCCACCGAAAGATCGATGCCGCCGATGATCAACACGAACGTCATGCCGACTGCCAGTACCATCAGGTCCGGAATCTGATTGGCCAGCGTGCTGAAGGTGTCATAAGAGAGGAAATGGCTGCTCAAGACCGAGAACAACGCAATCATCGCCAGCAAGGCACCAGCCAGGCCCAGATAGGTACCGAGGCCGTAAAAATTGCTACTACGTTTGCCAGCAGACAGTGCAGTTATCATGGGAGATCCCTAGGCGCCGCTTCATGGAGCAACGCATCACGTTTTTGGTAGCCGGCAAAAGCGGCGGCAAGCAAATCATCCTGAGTCCAGCTGTCGCGTTCGAAGGTGTCGATCAAGCGTCCGGCCGACAACACGCCAATACGGTCGCAGATCAACATCAGCTCGCGCAGATCACTGGACACCACCACCAGCGCCTTGCCCTGACGCGTCAACTCGCCAAGCAACGCGTAAATATCAAATTTGGCACCGACATCGATGCCGCGAGTCGGCTCATCGAACAACAGCACCGAACACTCACGCTCAAGCCAGCGGCCAATCACCACCTTCTGCTGATTGCCGCCCGACAACTCGCAAACCAGCTGCGCAGGACCGGAGCTGCGAATGTGCATTGCGTCGATCTGACGCTGCGCCAGCGCCATCTCGTCACGCGCATTTACAATGCCGCCACTGGAGATCACCGGCATATTGCCCAGGGCGATGTTGGCGCTGATCGACTGAGTCAACAGCAGCCCCTCGCCTTTGCGATCTTCGGTAATCAGGGCAATGCCGTGACCGACCGCATCGGCGGGCGAACGAATGCTCACCACTTTCGCCGGCGAGCCAAGTGCGACCGTGCCACTGTCTGCCGCATCGGCACCGAAGATCAGCCGCAGCAGCTCCGTGCGCCCCGCCCCGATCAAACCGGAAATTCCGAAAATCTCGCCGCTGCGCACCTCGAAAGACACATCACGAACCTTGTCCGAACGGCTCAACCCTTTGACGGTCAAGGCCGGCGCGCCGATCTGCCGCGGACCGAGATCGATGTGCTCGCCCAATTCGCGGCCGACCATCAGATTGACCAGTTGCTCGCTGTTGTAATTGGCCATCGGCTCGACGCAGATCAGATTGCCGTCACGCAATACCGCGATGCGCTGAGCAACCCGCGCCAGCTCTTCCAGCCGATGGGAAATATAAATGATCGCCACGCCACGAGCTTGCAGGCGGGTGATTTGCTCAAAGAGCATCTCGACTTCGCGAGCCGTCAACATCGCTGTCGGCTCATCGAGAATCAGGACATGGCAGTCGCCGATCAGGTTGCGCGCGATCTCGACCATTTGCTGATGACCGATCCCCAGCTCACCGACCAGCGTGTCCGGATCGATCGCATCGAGCCCGACCTGAGCCATCGCGGCGATTGCCGCTTTGCGCAGTTGCTTGCGACTGATCCATCCACCATTGCTCGGCAAGTTGTCGAGAAACAGGTTCTCTGCGACAGACAGGGTCGGCAGCAGATTGAGCTCCTGCATGACCATGCGAATGCCCAGCTCTTCAGCCTGGGTTCGGCTGCCAGGACGGTAATCGCGCCCCTGGAACTGCATTTGGCCAGTGGTCGGAGTGACCAGCCCGCCAATGATTTTCGAGAGCGTGCTTTTGCCGGCACCGTTCTCGCCGGTCAACGCCAGCACTTCACCACGCATCAGCGTCAGGTCAATGCCGGTCAATACCGGTTGCGCATACGTCTTGCCGATACCGCTGACCGAAAGGACCGCGTTCGGAGCACAAACTGACATAAAAAACTCTCCATGCGCTCGCCCTTGCGAGCGAGCGCCGTTGTGTCGCCAGAATGACTACTTGGTAACCAGCTCAACCGGAGTTTCGATTACGCCGTTGGTGCCGCTGTCGACCTTTTCGCCCTTGAGCATTTTCAGGGCAGTCTCGATGCCGAACACCGCCTGTTTGGCTGCAAACTGATCGGCAGTCGCCAATACGCGGCCATCCTTGAGCATTGGCTTGATGGCATTGATGTTGTCGTAACCGACCACTTGCACCTTGCCCGCCTTGCCTGCTGCGCGCACCGCCGAAACAGCACCGACCGCCATGCTGTCGTTACCCGCCAGCAGAGCCTTGGTTTGCGGGTACTCGCTGAGTATCGAGGCGGCAACCTTGTTGCCTTTATCGATTTCCCAATCACCGGACTGCAACGAGACGACCTTGATCTGCGCCGCTTCCATTGCGTCCTTGAAGCCAGCGGTGCGAGCCTGGGCGTTGGTGGTGGTGGAAACACCTTCGATGATGCCGACTTCGTCACCGGCCTTCAGCTGTTTGGCCAGATACTCGCCGACCAGACGCGCGCCTTTGCGGTTATCCGGGCCTACGAACGGTACGGTCATGTTCTTGCTTTTGACGACGGCCGGGTCCAGTTGGTTGTCGATGTTGATCACGGTGATACCGGCATCGATGGCCTTCTTGATCACCGGAACCATCGCTTTGGAGTCGGCTGGCGCAATCACCAGCGCATTGACCTTGGCCAGAATCATTTGCTCGACGATGCGCGTCTGACCAGCGGTGTCCGTTTCGTCCTTGATGCCATTGGAGATCAGGTCGAAATCGGCAGAATGTTCTTTCTGGTAAGCCTTGGCGCCATCCTCCATGGTCAGGAAGAATTCGTTGGCCAGGGATTTCATGACCAGCGCGACTTTCGGTTTTTCAGTGTCGGCGAAGGCCGAAGAGAGGGGCAAAGCGGCGGATGCGGCAGCCAGCATAGCGACAGCGAGAAGACGTCCAGCGAATGGCAGCTTCATGAGTTCACTCCGATCTTATGATTATTGTGAGCAACGCTTGCACTGCATACGCTTCAAATCCGTTCACCAGCGCTCTGATACGCGGGAACGAGGATCGCCGCGCCCACGGAACCAAACCGTCGACAGGACTGCGCAAACGTTTGCGTAGACCGAACTATGCGAACCCTGTCGACATTTGTCAACGGTCAGAAAAAACCGTTTTGTGGTCTGTCTGGCGAAAAAACGGCAATGCCGATTATGCCGTGGTGTTGACCACCGATCCGCTATTGGAACCCTTGGCCAGCTCCTTGACCAGGCTGCTGGTCACCTCCATCAGCGCACCGTTGGTTTGAGCGATCTGCCCCTGAATCGCCATGACCGCGGTGGTCTTGGCTTCCGGCGTCGGATATGACGCGGCCTGGGCCGCAGCCAGTTGCTGTTGTTGCTGGCGCAATTGCTCTTGCAGTTCCTTCATGCGCTTGAGCAGCATCTTCACCGTGATGCTTTGGTTACCACCGTCATCCGCTTTGGTCTCTGCTTCGGGGCTTTGCCCTACCGGACCTGTCCTGACTTGCTTGCTGTCACCTTCCTTGCCACCCGCCTGTTGCGTCGCGGCGTCTGCCGTCGCATCGCTCAATGCGTTGACCGTAGCGAGCGATTTGCCGCCAATCGTGATGCCGCCTGCGTTTGGAAAACCTACTGAAATGGACATATGAGCTCCTGCACAAAAAATGATCCTGAAAGGATCATCGACCTCTGAGCGGTTTTCTTTAGCACTAATTCCCATTCAAAAATGTGGGAAATCCTAGATTTACGCTGTAGGAGATTTCGGACAGCCGAACGCTTCCATCGCACATATTCGGAAACCCGGACGACTATCGCCTCGAGCGCCACCGTACAGAAGATATAAATCTATATAAATCAAAAGGTTAAAAGATTTTTAAATCAAAGATATGACTGGTACAGATCCTGCTCTTACTGGGTATCCCCGGCATACAGATCTGCTTGGGGTGTTTCTAGATGAACCTGCATCAGCACCGTCATCACTATTAGAGAGAAAACAATGAAATCTGCCTTCAACACCTTTATTCCGGGCGCTTTGGCCCTCCTGCTGCTCCTCCCGACTGCACTGCAAGCAAAAGAAGTCGAAACCCGACAGAAACTGGCAAACGTGGTCGTCCTGGCTACAGGCGGCACGATTGCCGGTGCTGGTGCCAGCTCGGCCAATAGTGCTACGTACCAGGCCGCAAAAGTCGGGATCGAACAGTTGATCGCCGGCATCCCTGAACTAAGCCAATTGGCCAATGTTCGCGGCGAGCAAGTGATGCAAATCGCCTCCGAGAGCATCACCAACGAAAACCTGCTGCAACTGGGCCGTCGCGTGGCCGAACTGGCCGACAGCAAAGACGTCGATGGCATCGTTATTACTCACGGCACCGACACCCTGGAAGAGACCGCCTACTTCCTGAACCTGGTGGAAAAAACCGACAAGCCAATCATCGTTGTCGGCTCGATGCGCCCAGGCACCGCGATGTCGGCTGACGGCATGCTCAACCTGTACAACGCCGTCGCCGTAGCGGGTAGCAAAGATGCTCGCGGCAAAGGCGTGCTGGTCACCATGAACGACGAAATTCAGTCGGGTCGTGATGTCAGCAAAATGGTCAATCTCAAGACCGAAGCGTTCAAAAGCCCATGGGGCCCATTGGGCATGGTGATCGAAGGCAAATCCTATTGGTTCCGCTTGCCAGCCAAGCGCCACACCATGGATTCGGAATTCGACATCAAAAACATCAAGAGCCTGCCTGACGTCGAAATCGCCTATTCCTATGGCAATGTCGACGGCACTGCTTACAAGGCCCTGGCCCAGTCTGGCGCCAAAGCCATCATCCATGCCGGCACCGGCAATGGCTCGGTATCTTCGCGCCTGGTTCCAACCTTGCAGGAACTGCGCAAGGATGGCGTGCAGATCATTCGTTCTTCCCACGTCAATGCTGGCGGCTTTGTCCTGCGTAACGCCGAACAGCCAGACGACAAGTATGACTGGGTCGTTGCGCATGACCTGAACCCGCAAAAAGCCCGCATCCTGACGATGGTTGCACTGACCAAGACGTCGGACAGTAAAGAGCTGCAACGGATGTTCTGGGAGTACTGATTCATTGCGTCCGGCCGGATCCGGTCGGACGCTTGCCCCCCCACTCGCCCACTCGGGCGAGTGATCTACCCTCCCGCCTTCCCTGCCATTACTTCTGAATAATCACCAATCGGTTTACAGCAAACGGAAAAATTCGCTGTCAGAGGAATTTCTTGAACTTTAAGCAGTTGCGAAATCGCCTACAGTTAAATACTGTATGCACGTACAGCTTAATAAGGATTACCCCGTGGCCACGACCTCTTCAGCAGCGACTAACCCTCCAGGCTCTTACGAACGACTCGGTTTGCGCGTTCAGAAAATCATCAACTCCCCGACCGCCCAAAAAGCCAAGGCCGCCTTGATCTTCCGCCTCCCCGACGAGCCGGTAGATGAATGGGAACGCTTGCTCGAGGAAATCGCCGAGAACGACAACGTCACCCTCGCTTATCGCGACGATGGCGGCGTGCAGATTTTCTGGGTTGTGCCGAAGGAAGATTGAGTCAATGATTGCTCGCTGTTTTGCTTTGCTGTTGTTGCTCTTCGTTGTCATCAGCGCTCAGGCGGATGCGCCACGCACTTTCAACGAAGCGAAAAAGGTCGCTTGGACACTCTACGCCCCACAGTCAACCGAGTTCTATTGTGGCTGCAAATACACGGGCAATCGGGTCGACCTCAAAGCCTGCGGGTACGTGCCACGTAAAAACGCCAAGCGCGCTGCACGCATCGAATGGGAGCACATTGTTCCGGCATGGCAAATCGGTCACCAACGCCAGTGCTGGCAACAGGGTGGTCGCCAGAACTGCACACGTCACGACCCGACCTATCAACGTGCCGAGGCCGACTTGCACAACCTGGTGCCAAGCATCGGCGAGGTGAACGGGGACCGCAGCAATTTCAGCTTCGGCTGGCTCCCCGTGCAATCAGGGCAATACGGTTCGTGCCTGACCCAGGTCGACTTCAAGGCCAAGAAGGTCATGCCCCGCCCGTCCATTCGCGGGATGATCGCTCGCACTTATTTCTACATGAGCAAGCAATACGGTTTGCGACTGTCCAAACAGGATCGGCAACTCTACGAAGCCTGGAACAAGACTTACCCGGCACAAAGCTGGGAGCGCCAACGCAATCAGCGCGTCGCGTGCGTGATGGGGCGCGGCAATGAGTTCGTCGGCCCCGTCAACATGAAGGCTTGCGGTTAATCAGGTGGCGTCAATTACTGAGCCGTGCTGTGCTCAATGACCATTGATTCGATATTCATCTTCTTCGCCTTGGCCAGTGCCGCGGTCAGCTCGACCTGCCTTGCCTCGGCTTCGGCTTTCGAGTTGAACGGCCCGACCAGCACGCGCTGTTTACCGTCTTGCGTGACCACGTAGGAAACAAAACTGTGTTCGATCAGCCAGCCAGTGAGATCGCTGATCGCCTGCACGGTCTCGCCCTGAACCAGAACATCCCATTGCGGGGCAGCCGCCACAGCGGGCACAGAAACAACCGGTGCCTGAGCTTTTTTCGACTCCCCGGCCTTTTCCTGACCACATCCGGCCAATACCAATACCGCGACCACCAACGCCATTTTGCGCACAACCTTCCCCTCTGAATGCCAAAAGCCGGGATTTTATCACCCGAAAATGCTTCGCGACCCAGTAAACAGGCCTCAAAACAACGAGAATGATGTTTCTCGCCTCTGTATAGTCGCACCTTGGGAATTAATGCAGCGTCTGCACGTCAGAAAGAGGCACCCAAACCGTGACACTTCGCACTAATCTATAGGTACTACCGACATCTGCATTGTCTGAGTCAGGTGCCCTACAAAGCTATCAAGGAGAAGATCATGCTGATACTCACCCGCAAAGTCGGTGAAAGCATAAACATCGGTGATGACATTACCATCACCATTCTGGGCGTTAGCGGCCAGCAGGTCAGAATCGGCATCAATGCCCCGAAAGACGTTGCCGTGCATCGCGAAGAAATCTACCAACGTATTCAGGCGGGCCTTACTGCGCCGGACAAGCGCGAAACCCCCTGAACCCGTCAGCAATCAGTAGCCAGCCTTTTCTCTCACGGCAACGGCTGGCTAAAGATTCTGCGCGCCCCCTCCCTCCCCCCATGACAACGACACAGCACCGACACCCCGCCGGCGATGCTGATACTAACGACATCGCCATGTCCCTTACTGTCGGACGATTCGGATTTAGCCTGGTGAAAACATCACAGCCGGCCTGGACGCACCGAGCCATAGCGCAACGTTAGCCGACTATCCAAACGTCACACCTCGCGCCATGCCTGTCGCGGCCACGACCATCAGGATAATCAACAGTGCCTCGATATGACTGATCCGCGCAAAGAGACGGACCCGCCCGACATCAATCAGCGAACCTCGACGCAAAGCAATCCGCCACTTGATCAAGGCCACCATCGGTGCAGTTTCAAGCAGCAGGATGATGGCGAATAAAGTCATTTTCAGATGGAACAGCGGTTGATGCAGGTAATAGTCCGCCCCCTTTTCGTACCCGCCAAAGGCACGGATCCCACCGGTAACCAGAAGAATCAATGCGCAGACTCCCCAAAAGTTATCTGCCAGCAAAACACTGCGAGCCCCCGCACCCTCTGCGTCCACTCGACGAAAAGCCATGCCACGCGTCAGAACACCCCAGAGCGCCAGGGCATAGGCCAAGAGATGGACCGCGGCGAGAAACCAGTGAACCAGCATCGAATTGCCCCCCCATTCAAGACGAAAAATAATCGGCCTGTCAGTAGTAGTCCAAAACGCCTCGCTTCGCTCACAAGCGCCTCGGAGCCCCTCAAGGAAAACCAGCAATTTTTAAACCGGGAACACGTTAATATCGGCGAGAATGCACACACTCAATCCAGGGATAACGGAGCATGAGCTCATCAGGGATGAATTCATCAGAAACACCCACACTGGTTCTCCTCCCGGGGATGGATGGCACAGGCGAACTGTTCGAACCTTTACTCTCGGCACTGGAAGGGCAATTCAACACGCTCGTCGTGAGTTATCCCAACGACCGGTCCTTGAGTTATGCCGAACTGCAGTCAATAGTGCTCAAGGCATTGCCAACCGACAGCCCTTTTGTCTTGCTTGGCGAATCGTTCTCGGGGCCGATTGCCATTTCACTGGCAGCGCTGCAACCCCCTCAACTCAAAGGGCTCGTATTGTGCAGCACGTTTGTACGCAACCCGCGACCGCGACTACGTGGCTTGAGTTTTCTGCTGAATATCCTGCCACTGCACCCTGTACCTATCGGACTGATCAGCACACTATTACTGGGGCATTTTTCCACCCCTGCGCTGCGCCGCTCATTGCATCGGGCAATATCGCTGGTCACACCTTCGGTGATGCGTGCGCGGTTACGCGCCGTTCTGACTGTCGACGTGGCAAAAGAGCTCGCGTGTGTCAGCGTTCCAACCCTTTACTTGCGCGCAACTCATGATCGACTGGTACTTGCGACAGCCTCTGCGCTGATCTCGCAGCTCAAACCGGATATACGGATAACCAAGCTGGACGCTCCACATTGCGCACTTCAGGCAGCGCCTCATAACGCCACAAAAAGCATCAAAGCGTTCGTGAGCAGCCTGTGAGACTTCGGCCCTGACAGAAACTCGACGCGCATTGCCTATACTCGCGACCAACGCCTCGATACTGCATTTTTTATTTCTGCGTTTCGTCGCCATTCAGTTGATTGGGCATGAGCCGCAGAGCACACTTGTGGCAGTTGAAGGATCAACGCCCCTATCGATCAAAAGCCCGCCCACCTGCGGGTTTTTTTTCGCCTGCGCGATGGTCGTTACCGACGCATGTGAAGAGCCCAGCACGATGGCTGGGCTCGGTTTATTGCCGGTGTTCCATCATCTTGTCAGCAAGAATCCTGGCCCTGTCGACCAATAGACTCTGCCACTCATCGTGACTCGACTTCGAGCCCCCTATCGTCGGCGCCGTGAGATTGCTTTCGGCTATCAGCGCAGCACAAAAATACTGATCCCAAACGACTCTTTCTCCAGCCGTACGTCTGTTCATTTGGTCGGAGTTCATATGCGGCTCCTTTTGATGAGGTAGCCCAGCTATTTTACGCCCGAACCACGCACATGCCGCACTTGAGTTGGCAGTTGGTGCGCGCCGCCCCAACAACCGTAGGTCGATCCCGACAGGCTGTCATTCCGAGTATCGGCAATCGGCCAAAAACATTCGGACTCAGACAGGAACAGTGCCAGAACGACCACCCTCAATTTGATTTTTGAATACGCCCAAGGCCGAAACGATTTGCTGACTGATCTGCGGGCTCGCTGCGATGTCTGCCTCATCCATTCCTTTAGCCAGCAAGTCGACTGTTATCGAGGCGGGCTCGACAATAATCGCGGACATCGTTTCCAGCACTAACTTGAGTGCCGCCTGGGCGTGACTTGCTCGTGGAGATGCATTGAAAAGTGCTACCGGCTTGCCGGGAAAGTCCTGACTGGCCACGAGCCAATCCAGTGCATTCTTGAATGACCCCGGAATTCCACGAGCGTACTCAGGGCACGAAATCAGAATGCCGTCCGCCTCGGCAATAATCCCACGCAACTCTGCGACGATCTGCGGCGGATCGTCAGCCTGATCCGGATCGAAGTGAGGTAATTGACCCACCTCCAGGTAGTGCCTGATCAACATCCCTTCAGGGCTGAGCCTCTCGGCAGCACGCAGTAGCGCGGAGTTTGAAGAGGCTGCGCGAAGGCTTCCTGAGATCGCAAGCAGTTGCACCATGTGTATACGCTCCATGACTTGGTGGACGGATGAATTGTCGCATACGCAGGCGCGCTCGATTGCCTCGCGGTCAGTCGGCCTGATTGTCATGGCAGATCCCGGGGGTAGAATTAATGGTGGATTGCCGGCATCAGTGAGACTGAGTCCTTCGAGGGCAACACCATGCAAACGACTGAAGACGCGATCATTGCAGCAGCACGACTGCGCGCTGCAAGCCGGGGAGATAATGAAGCCCTGGCTGCAGCTTCAGCACTCGAAGTCGTGGAAGCCCTGAAAAAGTCCTTAACAGGAGACAAGTACCAAGAGGCTCTCGAAAGACTGTATCTCGAGTACACAGCCTCCTGAGCTTTGTAACCCACTTACCAGCCGTGCATTTCTGGATTGACCGTCGGCATACACTCGAGAGTAGCCAGATCAATCAGCGTGAAATGGCCGCCCATCCAGCCGCCAGTATCGATGTGATAGACATTGCCCAGCACCGCAGGCTGAAGGACCACCGTGTGACCGACGATCACGGCCCTGATGCCACTGACGCCAGTAGAGTTTTCGCTGGTAATGCGAGAACGCGACCACTGGCAGATAGTTTGAACACTACGCTGCATCGAGTCTTGCTCCCGCTCAAGGGCTCCAAGCATTTGCGCCCAATCATCGAACGGGCAATCGGCATGCACGATCCCCACCGATCCCATAGGCGTCATTACTTCAATTGCGATAGGCAGCTCGGCAAGCAGATCGACATAGAAGGCCTGCTCAGCGCTGGACAGACCGTACAGCCAGGCACCGCCGTTGAGCATGTGTATGTAAATGGCCCGACCGTTATGACTGAGCCGATGGGCATCGACCGCCATTTGCTCATGATTGCCCTGCACGGCAAAGAACCACGGCTTGGCCAGCCACACATCAACGTCGGTAGATTCGGGGCCACGGTCGACCATATCGCCAACACTGAACAGACGATCGGTTGCGGGGTTGAAGCCGACAGCATCAAGTGCTGCCTGAAGCCTGGTGAAATGGCCGTGAATATCACCCACGGCAAAGTCGCGGCCCGCGGTGTTGATTGTGAAACGCCGAACCTGGGTCATGCTGCCACCCCCGGTACCGTCTTAAGGCTCTGTTCAATCCAGTGTATTCGCCTCACCAGCGACTCTTATGCTACCCCTTGAACGCTTCGAGCTCAGCTATTTACGAATGATAAATGCTGACCCGAAGGTGTAGCGCAGGAGGGCGTGGCCCGTCTATGGGTTACCTAATACTTGAAATACCGGCGCGTTGTAGGTATTGGTCGAGATCAACTCAATGCAAGGAGCGAGACAGTGATCAAAATTCGAGAGGCGACCATTGAAGATATCCACGTACTTCGTGATATCGGCATAGAGACGTATCGGGATCACTTCTCCGACATCTGGAGCCCCTCAGGCATGCAGCATTTCTTGAGTGAAGACTTTTCAGTCCTGGCGCTTCAAAAATCGATAGGGGCACCCACACATCACTGTTGGCTCATAGCCCTCGATGAAGACGACAGAGCGGTAGGGTTCTCAAAGGTTAACTGGTCGAAGCCAATGCCTATTACCGGCAAGGCCGGTGCGGAACTCCAAAAAATTTACTTCCTCAAGACCCAAGCGGGCAAAGGCTACGGGAAACAGCTTCTGCAATTCATCCGCCGACTTGCCAAAGATCGTAAAGAGCATTTCATTTGGCTCGACGTACTAAAAACCAACGCCAGTGCGAGGCGCTTCTACGAGGGCTTCGGCTTCGAAGTACTGGGTGAGATCCCATTTAGCACCGACAAGACCGAGATCGGAATGGTTGTGATGTGCTGCGACATTTCCCGATAGGCGCATTCGATCGCCTCCCAGTCGGGTTGCTTGGTTGTCATAGCATTACTCTGGTACTTGAAATACTGGCGCAGATAACACAGGCGGCATCGTACAGCGCGCAGGCTGGCAGGGATTACAAGTTGAACCATTTAAAGGCTGGCAGGCAGCTCACATCATCTCGCTGTGCGCCTGCCCATGCAGCAGGGCCACAATGAATCCTTGAGGCAGCCCGGCTTCACGCTGCGTGATTGCGATACAATCGACCGAACAACAGTTCCACGATCAATGGATGATCCTATTGAAGAGTCTCAAAAGCCGTTATTTAGCCATCACACTGACAATGCTCCTCAACATTACAATCTGGAGCGGTGCGGTATTTTTGATTTGGCCACTGATTGACCGCTCGGCAGTAGGCTATTTCGAAACTTATGCAGCGATTGCAGTCGCGAATATCTGCCTCTTCTACCTTGCCGCGTTTTTTGTGCGGTGTCCGGAGTGTAATAAATCGATGCATCACTTCTACAGACCAGGGGATGGATTGCTAATTAGTCGTGCGTTATTGCCACATGAAATCTTCACGGAAAAATTCATTCAGCGCTCCCACTGTGACAAGGTCGTAAGTCTTGGTGATTAGCACAGCTCGCCACACACTCTGCCTATTCGCGAAACGTGTCGCGACTTAACGCGCCACTTCAAATACATGCCCACACCGAGCCCAAGCATGGTCAGATCCTCGGAATCGACCAGTGCCAGTTAAAAACTGTTACCTATGTGCTTGAACCGTTTTGTTACCTATGTGGGTGAGTCATACCCAGCCAAGCGTAAGTAAACCCTTCAATCGAGATTTACCTTGATGCATCGTGGTAAACCTCTCACGTCAAATGCTAATTGCTGAGGAAGCCTCATTGCACGATTCTAAGTATCTAGAAGATCTCCGCTCCCGCTTCAATTCTGGAGAGGAGCTGAAATATGCCTTTTTCTGGGGACACCAGCGAAGTAAAAGTGGAATTACATCTTCGTGCTTTAGCCAGTGGTTCAACGCCGAATTCACTGTCGAGGGGCAACGCTACCCAACTGCCGAACATTTCATGATGGCAGAGAAGGCAGCCTTGTTCGGCGATCAAGAAATTCGTGCTCAAGTGCTCCAGGCTCCAACCCCCAACGCAGCCAAAGCTCTTGGCCGCAACGTGCGCGGGTTCAACGATCACGATTGGCTGCAACACAGATATGCAATTGTCGTCCGGGCCAACCAAGCCAAGTTCTCCCAAAACCCGGAGTTGAACGCTTTCCTCAAGGAGACCGGTTCTCGCATCATAGTTGAGGCAAGTCCGGTTGATAGCATCTGGGGCATTGGGCTCGCCCAGGACGACGAAAACGCGAGCAACCCCAACCTGTGGCGAGGCCTGAATCTGCTGGGGTTCGCGCTTATGCAGGTCCGCGACGAAACCTGATTTGCCCGTTAATGGGGTGTCGAAGTGCTCCGCATTTTCGTTCTCTGCGCTGCACACACGGCGCGGAGCAAGACCCACGGTCTACTCCACCCTTCCAGAATCTATCAAGCCGCAATATGAAGCCCGCCATGTGCGGGCTTTTTTGAGTCTCGGGATTCGCTGGGAGGTCAGCCCCGGCCACACCTGTGGGGCGAGAGAAAGTCAGGTGAACAAAATCATGCTGCCACTACTGGCGACCGGCGACAGACAGGCACGAAAGCCTGCCCACGACGGGATACCCCATACGGCTGTCGAGCTGACACGAACAGGGAAGCACACCGCTGCACCTATGCACCTATGCACCGAACAATCGAAGCGATACTCGAGCCTATGAGACCTGCTTGCGAGAGGCAATCATCTCCTGACAACGATGTGCGACTTCAGGAGTTGATTCACCCAATGCCGAAAGCACTCGATACATCTCATTCGCATGCCGAAACGGATAGACCTCAAGATTCAGTGCAATGCGCACTTTGCGGATATCGCGCCCATCAAGCAGCCAGTTCTCAACGGAGCGAGTAATCGCCGCACCGTTGTCATCTGTTTGCCAGGCAAGCAGATCGAATAAGTCGGCAATCAACTCAAAAGGAACTGATCCAGGGATGTCGAGGAAAAGCCTCTCCGCAAGATCTTCCTCGCCAAGCGCAACTACAACAGCCCGCACCGCCTCAAAGGAATCAGAGTATTCACTCTCATCGCGCTCGCTCGAGATGATAGTGAGTGCCGTTTCAACAGTTGGGTGCATGGGTGAAATTCCTTTGCTGTCGATGCGGACGAAACTGCGGCCTATAACCGCCCACCCGCGTCAAACCATCCAGTTGGCAAGGTCGTTTATCGCGACGTCAGCACTACGGAGGGTTCGTAACGGCCCCAAGCCAGGCGCAGCCACTCAGTTGTGACATGGCCAAAATCAAGATGAGCTTGCGTAGCACGTAATTTCCTTATTACTTCTCCGCCGTGTTTCCCATCGACGCTATCGCGAAGCAACAAAAAAGGGCCCACCTTTCGGTGAGCCCTTCTAGACCGCCCAGCAGAGCGGATTTTGTTTGGTAGGCGCGATTGGACTCGAACCAACGACCCCCACCATGTCAAGGTGGTGCTCTAACCAACTGAGCTACGTGCCTGCTGTGAGGCGGCATTCTACGGAATTCCGTAGGGGTGTCAACACCTTTTTTTCACCTAACCCTATGAATATGCAAAATATTTAATTTTGGTACGGCAAAGAAGATATTCCGGGTAGCTGGCAGTCGATTTTTAACTCAGGTAGGATCGGGGCACTCGTAAAATATATTAAACAGAGGCTGCAGGATGGCGAACACCCCCTACCCGGAATCCTATTACGCGGCGTCGGCCAACGCCGCGCCGTTGCGCCCAATGCTGCAGGATGACGTAGAAACCGATATATGCGTTATTGGTGCGGGCTATACCGGCCTGTCCAGCGCATTGTTTCTACTGGAGAGCGGGTTTCGGGTGACGGTCCTGGAGGCAGCCAAAGTCGGCTTCGGCGCTTCGGGCCGCAACGGTGGCCAGATCGTTAACAGCTACAGCCGCGATATCGATGTGATCGAACGTAGCGTCGGCCCCAAGCAAGCGCAAATGCTCGGGCAGATGGCGTTCGAAGGCGGCAAGATCATTCGCGACCGAGTGGCCAGATACCAGATCCAGTGCGACCTGAAAGACGGCGGTGTATTTGCAGCCATCACCAGCAAGCAGATGGGCCATCTGGAGTCACAGAAGCGCCTGTGGGAACGCTACGGCCACACTCAGCTGGAACTCCTGGACAAGCGCCGCATTCGCGAGGTCGTCGCCTGCGACCAATACGTGGGCGGCATGCTCGACATGAGTGGCGGCCACATCCACCCGCTCAACCTGGCCCTGGGTGAAGCCGCTGCCGTCGAGTCGCTGGGCGGGACGATTTACGAACAGTCACCTGCCGTACGCATCGAGCGTGGCGCCAATCCGGTGGTGCATACGCCTCAAGGCAAGGTCAGGGCCAAGTTCATCATCGTCGCCGGCAATGCCTACCTGGGCAATCTGGTTCCAGAGCTGGCCGCCAAATCAATGCCGTGCGGCACCCAGGTGATCACCACCGAACCCTTGGGCGATGAGCTGGCGAAGAGTCTGTTGCCACAGGATTACTGCGTCGAGGACTGTAACTACTTGCTCGATTACTATCGCCTTTCTGGCGACAAGCGCCTGATCTTCGGTGGCGGCGTGGTATACGGCGCTCGGGATCCGGCGAACATCGAAGCGATCATTCGACCGAAGATGCTCAAGGCCTTCCCGCAGCTCAAGGATGTGAAGATTGATTACGCCTGGACCGGCAACTTCCTGCTGACCTTGTCGCGCCTGCCGCAGGTCGGACGCCTGGGCGACAACATCTATTACTCCCAGGGCTGTAGCGGCCATGGCGTGACTTACACGCACCTGGCAGGCAAAGTCCTGGCCGAAGCCTTGCGCGGCCAGGCAGAGCGCTTTGATGCCTTTGCCGACCTGCCGCACTACCCTTTCCCTGGCGGCCAGTTGTTGCGCACACCGTTTGCGGCGCTAGGCGCCTGGTATTACGGCCTGCGAGACAAGTTCGATTTCTGATTGAATGCCAGCACACCTGTAGGAGCACGGCTTGCCGGCGATGGCGTCGTTGAAATCGCTATCGTCGGATCGCCGCCCGGAGCAAGCTTGGCTCCTGCGCACGGTGGGAGCCAACATTCGGATTAAAAATTCCAGAAACAAAAAACCCCGGTCTTTCGACCAGGGTCTTTGCTATCGACTCGAAGTAGCCAGTGGCTCTCTTCGTGCTTCAAGGCGTTCAGTGGGCCTTGAGACAGATATGGCGCAGCGGACGGGACTCGAACCCGCGACCCCCGGCGTGACAGGCCGGTATTCTAACCGACTGAACTACCGCTGCGTATCGCTCAGACTTGCGTCTGTGTGAACCTTTGTCGGATTGAAGAGCTTGTAAGCTTTTCAATCTCAAACCGGGAAAACCCGATCTGGAAAATATGGCGCAGCGGACGGGACTCGAACCCGCGACCCCCGGCGTGACAGGCCGGTATTCTAACCGACTGAACTACCGCTGCGCGTCGGTGGAGGCTTTTTACAGCTTCCTTCCTGCTTTCGCAAGACTCTCAAGAAGTGGTGGGTGATGACGGGATCGAACCGCCGACATTCTGCTTGTAAGGCAGACGCTCTCCCAGCTGAGCTAATCACCCTTTGCTTCTCTGAGGCCGCGAAATTTACGCAGATACCGAAGCTAAGTCAATAGCCTGCTTGAAGTTTTTCTGAAAAAGACAAAATCATGTCATCTCCTGGGGCGCCAATCCGCGACACCCTCAACCTCAAGCCTTCTCCAGCCCCGCCCCGGAACCTCGGTTAATCGCCATAAATCATTTTCTTGGTCATGCCACCGTCGACCACAAACTCCTGGCCCGTGACAAACCCTGCATTCTTCGACAGTAGCCAGGCCACCATCGCCGCCACATCCTCGACGGTCCCTACCCTGCCCGCCGGATGCTGAGCATGATCTGCATCACTCAGCGGTTCGGCACGCCGCGTCGCTGGATCACGCGTATCAATCCAGCCGGGACTGACTGCATTGACCCGAATCTCTGGCCCCAGGCTGATGGCCAAGGCGTGAGTCAATGCCAGCAAACCGCCCTTGCTCGCCGCGTAAGCCTCGGTATCCGGCTCTGACTGTGCCGCTCGGGTCGAGGCCAGATTGACGATGGCGCCACTGTGAGCGCGCAAGTAAGGCGCACAGTGCTTGGCCAGCAACATTGGCCCACTGAGGTTCACCGCCAACACCCGATTCCAGTACGCCAGATCGAGGCTTTCCAGCGTGATGTTGTGCGGATCGGCGACGGCCGCATTGCACACCAGCGCGTCGATGCGACCGAACTGCCCAAGCACCTCGGCGACGCCCTGAGCCACCTGCTGTTCATCGGCCACGTCCATGCCAATGAAGCAGGCGTTGTCGCCCAGCACCTTGGCAACCTTCGAGCCGCGCGCACGGTCCAGATCGGTCAGCACCACCTGCCAGCCTTCGCTGACCAGCCAGGCGGCAATCCCCAGACCGATGCCGCGCGCAGCACCGGTAACCAGTGCAACCCGGCCATTAGCGCTGCTTGCAGGCGCGGACAACTCGATCACAAGGCAGCCAGCCCGCGCGCCAGATCCGCTTGCAGGTCAGCCACGTCTTCGAGGCCGACCGCAATGCGGATCAAGCTGTCGCGAATCCCCGCCGCCTCACGCTCTTGCGGCGCCAGGCGACCGTGAGAGGTGGTGCTCGGATGGGTAATGGTGGTCTTGCTGTCACCGAGGTTGGCGGTGATTGAAATCAAACGCGTGGCATCGATAAAACGCCAGGCGCCGTCTTTGCCACCCTTGACCTCGAAACTTACCACGGCGCCAAAACCCTTCTGCTGGCGCTGAGCCAACTCATGCTGCGGATGGCTCTTGAGGCCGGCATAGTGGACTTTCTCGATGCCGTCCTGCTGCTCCAGCCACTCGGCCAGTTGCTGGGCATTGGCGCAGTGCGCCTTCATGCGCAGGTTCAACGTTTCCAGACCCTTGAGGAAGATCCAGGCGTTGAACGGGCTCAAGGTCGGCCCGGCGGTGCGCAGGAAGCCGACGATCTCTTTCATCTGCTCGCTACGACCGGCCACCACACCGCCCATGCAACGACCCTGGCCGTCGATGAACTTGGTAGCCGAATGCACGACCACGTCCGCACCGAGCTTCAGCGGCTGCTGCAAGGCTGGCGTGCAGAAGCAGTTGTCGACCACCAGCATCGCGCCCTTGGCGTGAGCGATTTTCGACAACGCAGCAATGTCCACCAACTCGGCCAAAGGATTGGACGGCGATTCGACGAACAGCAATTTGGTGTTGGCCTTGATTGCCGCGTCCCAGCCGGACAGCTCAGCCAGAGGCACATAATCGACTTCGATGCCAAAACGCTTGAAGTACTTTTCAAACAGGCTGATGGTCGAGCCGAACACGCTGCGCGAGACCAGCACATGATCGCCAGCACTGCACAGGCTCATCACCACCGCAAGGATCGCAGCCATACCAGTAGCCGTTGCGACTGCCTGCTCGGCACCCTCGAGAGCGGCAATCCGCTCTTCGAACGAGCGAACGGTCGGGTTGGTGTAGCGCGAGTAAACGTTGCCCGGCACCTCGCCAGCGAAGCGTGCCGCCGCATCGGCAGCGGTACGGAACACGTAGCTCGAAGTGAAGAACATCGGATCACCGTGTTCGCCTTCCGGCGTACGGTGCTGACCGGCGCGTACGGCCAGGGTATCGAACGCTACGCCATCGAGGTCGCTGTCCAGCCGACCGGCATCCCACTCCTGACTCATGCTGTCACTCCTTGCCTTGTTCTTTATTGATAGATACAAAACCGGCCCCTCAGGGCCGGTAGAAACTCAGTTGTTGTACAGATCGATGATCGCACTGACTGCCTGCGTCTTGACCTTGGAGGCATCGTTACGTGCCTGCTCGATCTTGTTCAGGTAAGCCTCGTCGACGTCACCGGTGACGTACTTGCCGTCGAACACCGCACAATCGAAGTTCTCGATCTTGATCTTGCCGCCACCGACCGCTTCGATCAAGTCAGGCAGGTCCTGATAGATGAGCCAAT
This sequence comes from Pseudomonas helvetica, assembly GCF_039908645.1. Classification (NCBI taxonomy): domain Bacteria; kingdom Pseudomonadati; phylum Pseudomonadota; class Gammaproteobacteria; order Pseudomonadales; family Pseudomonadaceae; genus Pseudomonas; species Pseudomonas helvetica. The sequence goes on along the minus strand of NZ_CP150917.1, from coordinate 2,367,565 downwards.
CAGCGCCGATCAGATCAGCCACGTCTTGAGTCGTACGATTGTGAGCGATCAACTCGTGGGCGCTTGGCATGTCGATGCCATACACGTTCGGGTAACGCACGGCTGGCGCTGCCGAGCAGAAGTAGACGTTTTTGGCGCCGGCTTCGCGAGCCATCTGGATGATCTGCTTGCAGGTGGTGCCGCGAACGATCGAGTCGTCCACCAGCATCACGTTCTTGCCGCGGAATTCCAGCTCGATGGCGTTGAGCTTCTGGCGTACGGATTTTTTCCGTGCGGCCTGGCCCGGCATGATGAAGGTCCGGCCGATGTAGCGGTTCTTCACGAAGCCTTCGCGGAACTTCACGCCCAGATGGTTCGCCAGCTCCAGCGCCGCGGTGCGGCTGGTATCCGGAATCGGGATGACCACGTCGATGTCATGCTCCGGACGCTCGCGCAGGATCTTCTCGGCGAGTTTCTCACCCATGCGCAGGCGAGCCTTGTAAACCGAAACGCCATCGATGATCGAATCCGGACGCGCCAGGTAGACGTGTTCGAAAATGCATGGAGTCAGCGATGGGTTGGTCGCGCACTGACGGGTGTGCAGCTTGCCGTCTTCAGTGATGTAGACCGCTTCGCCCGGCGCGAGGTCGCGAATCAGGGTGAAACCGAGCACGTCCAGGGAAACGCTTTCAGAGGCGATCATGTATTCGACGCCTTCGTCGGTATGACGCTGGCCGAAGACGATCGGGCGGATGCCGTGCGGATCACGGAAACCGACGATGCCGTAACCGGTCACCATCGCAACGACTGCGTAACCACCCACGCAACGGTTGTGCACGTCGGTGACGGCCGCAAACACGTCTTCTTCGGTTGGCTGCAACTTGCCGCGCTGGGCCAGCTCGTGAGCGAACACGTTGAGCAGCACTTCCGAATCGGAGTTGGTGTTGACGTGGCGCAGGTCAGATTCGTAAATCTCCTTGGCCAGCTGTTCAACATTGGTCAGGTTACCGTTGTGCGCCAGGGTGATGCCATACGGCGAGTTGACGTAAAACGGTTGAGCTTCGGCCGAAGTCGAGCTGCCCGCAGTCGGATAACGCACATGGCCAATACCCATGTGACCGACCAGGCGCTGCATGTGACGCTGATGAAACACGTCACGAACCAGACCGTTGTCCTTGCGCAGGAATAACCGGCCATCATGGCTGGTCACGATACCGGCAGCGTCCTGGCCGCGGTGCTGGAGGACGGTTAGCGCGTCATACAGCGCCTGATTGACGTTCGACTTACCGACGATACCGACGATGCCACACATGCGACGCAACCCCTACTTAATGAAACTGAACTGAACACATCTCACTGCGGCGTTTTGGCCGTCGGCAAGAGATGCTCCTTGAACGGTATGTCAGCGGGTACGCTGATACCGCTGGCCAGCCACTGACTGCTCCACCCTAATATGAGGTTTTTGGACCAGTCTGCAACCAATAGAAATTGTGGCACGAGCCTTGACTCCTGCCACCACTTATCCTGCTGTACCGGGCCCAGACTCAAGAGCCCGACGGCGGTGACCACCAGCATCGCGCCACGCGCCGCGCCGAAGGCCATGCCAAGAAAACGGTCGGTCCCGGACAGGCCGGTGACGCGAACCAGTTCGCTGATAAGGTAATTGATCATTGCGCCCACTATTAAGGTGGCGACAAAAATGATGGCACAGCCCGCGATCACGCGAGCCGACGGTGTTTCGATGTATCCGGCGAGGTACTCGGACAGTGAGCCACCGAACATCCAGGCAACAGCTCCTGCGATGATCCAGGTCAGCAGCGACAAGGCTTCCTTGACGAAGCCGCGGCTCAGACTAATCAAAGCGGAGATGGCGACGATCGCGACGATCGCCCAGTCAACCCAGGTAAATGGCACAGTGCAGCCTACAGACGGATAAGGCGGCGCATTTTAGCAGAGCCCATGGCTGTCGGTAAGCTGCGATTGCAAGTGCATTTGAAATCAGTCAGTTAGCGTTAGCCGCGTTCAGGCTGAAAGCGAACGACAAAGCCCTTGAGGTTCTGCTGCCGACCCAGCAGGTCACGCAGGCGATCAGCCTCTGCACGCTCGATCAACGGACCGACAAACACCCGGTTCTTGCCATCGGCGGTACGGATGTAGGCATTGTAACCCTGGCTACGCAGGGTTTTCTGCAAGCTTTCGGCGCTTTCACGGCTCGACAGGCTGGCCAACTGCACCGACCAACTGACCGACAGGCCATTGGCATCGACGCGACTCTGGCTGGTGTCAGGCTTGCTCGGCGCCGCGGCGATCGGTTGCGCCGGCGCTGCTACCGGTTTGGGCGCAGGCGGTGGCGTTACCGGTTTAGCGACAACCGGGGCTGGTGCGATGGGGGCAACCGGCTTGGGCGGTGCTTGTTCGGCAGTAATCTCTTCATCACTTGGAACCGGCTCCTGCGGCAACGCTTGCGGCTCCGGCACCACCACGGGCTCGATCTGCACCTGCGGCATTGCCGGGGCTTGAGGTGCAGCCGGGGCATGAACCACCACCTGACGCTGCTCATCTTCCCGGGAAAACAGCATTGGCAAGAAAATCACCGCCAATGCCACCAGAACCAGAGCCCCAACCATCCGCTGCTTGTACGCGTTATCCAGCAAAGCCATGTGCAGCTTCCTCCGTGGAGCGCCGAGCCAACCATTCGAGGGCCTCGGCAACACAATAAAATGATCCGAACAGCAGAATTTCATCTTCCGCCGTTGCCAGCGCGCACTGCCCTTCCAGGGCATCGGCGACACTTGCATAGGATGTTACCGACGCCCCAAGGTTCTGCAACGCAACCTGCAAATCCGCAACCGGACGTGCGCGCGCAGAATCGAGCGGGGCGACAGCCCAATGCTGGACACTACCACTCAATTCGCCGACAACTCCATCGAGATCCTTGTCAGCCAACAAACCAAATACTGCCAACCGTCGACCCGCTATTGGCCGGCGAACCAAACGCTGGGCCAGATACTCGGCCGCATGCGGGTTATGACCCACATCCAGCATCAGGTTCAGGCGCTTGCCGTGCCAGTTGAACTGGCGGCGATCCAGACGCCCGACCACTTTCGTTGCTTTCAACGCAGCGAGAATTTGCTCGGCCTGCCATGGCAAACCCAGCAGCGCATAAGCCTGCAACGCCAGCGCGGCGTTCTCCATCGGCAGATCGAGCAGCGGCAAGTCGTGCAGCTCTATCGCACGCCCTTGGGGATCGACGCCCCGCCACTGCCAGTTCTGCTCGGTAACGCCCAAATCGAAATCACGCCCCCGCAAGAAGAACGGGCAATTGAGCTCGCGCACTTTATCCAGCAGGGGTTGAGGCGGATTGAGGTCACCACAGAGCGCAGGCGCGCCCTGACGGAAAATGCCGGCCTTTTCGAAGGCCACGGATTCGCGGGTATTGCCGAGGTAATCTGCGTGATCGACGCCAATACTGGTGACCAGTGCGACATCGGCATCCACCAGATTGACGGTATCCAGGCGTCCGCCGAGGCCGACTTCCAGCACCACCGCATCCAGACCTGCACGCTGAAACAACCAGAACGCCGCCAGAGTGCCCACTTCAAAGTAGGTCAGGGAAATTTCACCGCGCCCGGCGTCGACTGCCGCAAAGGCTTCGCACAACTGCGCATCAGTGGCTTCGACGCCATTGATCTGCACCCGCTCGTTGTAACGCAGCAGGTGCGGAGAATTGTAGACACCGACCGTGAGTCCCTGCGCCCGCAGCAATGATGCCACGAACGCACAGGTAGACCCTTTGCCGTTGGTGCCGGTGACCGTGATCACCCGAGGCGCTGGCTTGCCCAATCCCATCCGGGAGGCTACCTCTTGCGAGCGCGCAAGCCCCATATCGATGGCTGACGGATGCAACTGCTCAAGGTAGGCGAGCCAGTCGCCAAGGGTACGTTCGGTCATAGGTTTGCAGGCACCGGCGGAACCACGATTGGCTCGACGGGCGCAGCCACGAACTCAGGCGTCGGCAGACCCATCAGTTGTGCCAGCAGGTTACCCAGACGCGGACGCAACTCCTGACGCGCAATGATCATGTCGATCGCGCCGTGCTCCAGCAGGAATTCGCTGCGCTGGAAGCCTTCCGGCAGTTTTTCACGCACGGTCTGCTCGATAACGCGCGGACCGGCGAAGCCGATCAGGGCTTTTGGCTCACCGACAATCACGTCGCCGAGCATCGCCAGACTGGCGGAAACACCGCCGTAGACCGGGTCGGTCAGCACGGAGATGAATGGAATGCCTTCTTCGCGCAGACGCGCCAGTACCGCGGAGGTCTTGGCCATTTGCATCAGCGAGATCAGCGCTTCCTGCATCCGCGCACCGCCGGAAGCGGCGAAGCAGATCATCGGGCAACGATTTTCCAGCGCGTAGTTGGCCGCACGCACGAAGCGCTCGCCAACGATCGCGCCCATCGAACCGCCCATGAAGGAGAATTCGAACGCCGACACCACAACCGGCATGCCCAGCAGGGTACCGCTCATGGAGATCAGTGCGTCTTTTTCGCCGGTCTGCTTCTGCGCAGCGGTCAGGCGATCCTTGTACTTCTTGCCGTCGCGGAACTTCAGACGGTCAACCGGCTCCAGGTCAGCGCCCAGTTCGGCACGGCCTTCGGCGTCAAGGAAGATGTCGATCCGTGCACGTGCGCCGATGCGCATGTGGTGGTTGCACTTGGGGCAAACATCCAGGGTCTTTTCCAGCTCTGGACGATACAACACCGCCTCGCAGGACGGGCACTTGTGCCACAGGCCTTCAGGCACCGAGCTTTTCTTCACCTCGGAACGCATGATCGAAGGGATCAGTTTGTCTACTAACCAGTTGCTCATGCTTTCTTTCTCCAGTACCGGCGGCTCGAACGCTCTGGTTCGCAGCCCCGCGTATGCCCTTGAGCTAAATTCATGTGTGCGGCGATGATCGGTGGACAGCCGGGTCAGCAAGACTGACCTTCGTACAACCCAACAACCCTCAGCCATGCCTGCCTTATGCAGTACACCTGTTTCGTAACAGTGCAATGGACGGCGGCAGACTGCCAGCCGTCACATCGACTACACGCTAGTGCGCACTGCCTGTATAAACGCGCGAATCTTCGCGTGATCCTTGATGCCCTTGCTCTGCTCTACCCCACCGCTGACGTCCACCGCGTACGGGTGAACCCGGGCAATGGCCTCGGCGACATTAGCCGCCGACAGCCCGCCTGCAAGGATGATCGGCTTGCTCAAACCTTGCGGTATCAATGACCAGTCAAAGGCCTCGCCGGTTCCACCGGGAACACCTTCGACATAGGTATCGAGCAAAATGCCGCTGGCTTTAGCGTAAAGATCGCAACTGGCAGCGATGTCGTCGCCCGCCTTGACCCGCAATGCCTTGATGTACGGTCGATGGTAACCCTCGCAATCGGCCGGGGTTTCGTCGCCGTGGAACTGCAACAGGTCCAGCGGCACCGCGTCGAGAATCTCACCGAGTTCGCAGCGGCTGGCGTTGACGAACAAGCCCACCGTGGTCACGAATGGCGGCAACGCGGCGATGATCGCGCGGGCCTGCTGCACCGTTACCGCTCGCGGGCTTTTGGCATAGAACACCAAACCGATTGCGTCCGCCCCGGCTTCAACCGCTGCCAACGCATCTTCAATGCGGGTAATCCCACAAATTTTGCTGCGAACGGCTGACAT